>NZ_FXWZ01000003.1:0-323290 GCF_900184225.1 Brevibacterium ihuae
ATTGCGGCGGTGTCTTACTCTCCCACACCCTGTCGAGTGCAGTACCATCAGCGCTGGCAGGCTTAGCTTCCGGGTTCGGAATGGGACCGGGCGTTTCCCTGCCGCTATGACCACCGCAAAACTATGGGGAACACGGCGGGCGTGTTCGTTCTGCGGAACCCCCGACACGTGGTGGGGGGTGTCGTATGTGTGGACGCGAGCGTGTCTCCACCCGGCCGGCTTACCGGCGGGGTGGTGTGTGCACAGTGATGGTGTGTGTGCTTGTGTTACCCGACCCGAACACACCCGGAAATAGGGTGGTGGGTGAGTGATCGGCGTATTAGTACCAGTCAGCTCCACGCATTGCTGCGTTTCCACATCTGGCCTATCAACCCCATAGTCTGTAGGGCGCCTCAATGGAAATCTCATCTTGAAGCAGGCTTCCCGCTTAGATGCTTTCAGCGGTTATCCTTTCCGAACGTAGCCAACCAGCCATGCACCTGGCGGTACAACTGGCACACCAGAGGTTCGTCCGTCCCGGTCCTCTCGTACTAAGGACAGCCCTTCTCAAATTTCCTACGCACGCAGCGGATAGGGACCGAACTGTCTCACGACGTTCTAAACCCAGCTCGCGTACCGCTTTAATGGGCGAACAGCCCAACCCTTGGGACCGACTACAGCCCCAGGATGCGACGAGCCGACATCGAGGTGCCAAACCATGCCGTCGATATGGACTCTTGGGCAAGATCAGCCTGTTATCCCCGAGGTACCTTTTATCCGTTGAGCGACCGCGATTCCACAATCCACGGCCGGGTCACTAGTCCCAGCTTTCGCTCCTGCTCGACACGTCCGTCTCACAGTCAAGCTCCCTTGTGCACTTACACTCGACACCTGATTGCCAACCAGGCTGAGGGAACCTTTGGGCGCCTCCGTTACTCTTTGGGAGGCAACCGCCCCAGTTAAACTACCCATCAGGCACTGTCCCTGAACCCGATCAGGGTCCGAAGTTAAGGAATCCACTATGGCCAGAGTGGTATTTCAACGATGACTCCACACACACTGGCGTGCATGCTTCACAGTCTCCCACCTATCCTACACAAGCCACACCGAACACCAATACCAAACTGTAGTGAAGGTCTCGGGGTCTTTCCGTCCTGCTGCGCGTAACGAGCATCTTTACTCGTAGTGCAATTTCGCCGAGTTCGTGGTTGAGACAGTGGAGAAGTCGTTACGCCATTCGTGCAGGTCGGAACTTACCCGACAAGGAATTTCGCTACCTTAGGATGGTTATAGTTACCACCGCCGTTTACTGGGGCTTAAATTCTCCGCTTCGAACCGAAGTTCTAACAGGTCCTCTTAACCTTCCAGCACCGGGCAGGCGTCAGTCCGTATACATCGTCTTACAACTTCGCACGGACCTGTGTTTTTAGTAAACAGTCGCTTCTCCCTGGTCTCTGCGGCCACCACCAGCTCCGAGAAGCATGTTCTCATCACCGGGATGGCCCCCCTTCTCCCGAAGTTACGGGGGCATTTTGCCGAGTTCCTTAACCACGATTCTCTCGATCGCCTTAGTATTCTCTACCTGACCACCTGAGTCGGTAATAGGGTACGGGCGGCTAGAACCTCACGTCGATGCTTTTCTCGGCAGCATAGGATCACCGGATCACCCACCAGATGTGGGTGCCCATCAGCTCTCAGGCACATGACAGACGGATTTACCTACCTGTCGCCCTACGACCTTAGACCACGACAACCATCGCGCGGCCCGGCTACCTTCCTGCGTCACACCTGTTAACACGCTTACCTACTACACATTCAGGTCCCACCCTCAACCGTGCACCCGTCCCGAAGGACAGGAGACAGTCTCGGCCGGTTAGTATCACATGCCTCGGTATTGGCGGTTCTTCGCCGGTACGGGAATATCAACCCGTTGTCCATCGACTACGCCTGTCGGCCTCGCCTTAGGTCCCGACTTACCCAGGGCGGATTAGCCTAGCCCTGGAACCCTTGGTCATCCGGCGGACGGGTTTCTCACCCGTCTTTCGCTACTCATGCCTGCATTCTCACTCGTATAGCCTCCACCACTGGATCACTCCGCAGCTTCACCGGCCACACGACGCTCCCCTACCCAATACCACAACTCAACCAACCGGACATGCCGGCGGCTCATCACACGTGGTATTGCCACAACTTCGGCGGTGTACTTAAGCCCCGCTACATTATCGGCGCGGAATCACTTGACCAGTGAGCTATTACGCACTCTTTCAAGGGTGGCTGCTTCTAAGCCAACCTCCTGGTTGTCTTCGCAACTCCACATCCTTTCCCACTGAGCACACGCTTAGGGGCCTTAGTTGGTGGTCTGGGCTGTTTCCCTCTCGACTACGAAGCTTATCCCCCGCAGTCTCACTGCCACGCTTACACTTACCGGCATTCGGAGTTTGGCTGACGTCAGTAACCCGGTGGGGCCCATCAGCCATCCAGTAGCTCTACCTCCGGCAAGCAACACGCAACGCTGCACCTAAATGCATTTCGGGGAGAACCAGCTATCACAGAGTTTGATTGGCCTTTCACCCCTAACCACAGGTCATCCCCTCCATTTTCAACTGAAGTGGGTGCGGGCCTCCACACGCTCTTACACGTGCTTCACCCTGCCCATGGCTAGATCACTCCGCTTCGGGTCTAGGACACGCGACTGGGACGCCCTATTCGGACTCGCTTTCGCTACGGCTTCCCCACCAGGGTTAACCTCGCCACGCACCGCTAACTCGCAGGCTCATTCTTCAAAAGGCACGCCATCACCCCGAAAGGCTCTGACGGCTTGTAAGCACATGGTTTCAGGTACTATTTCACTCCCCTCCCGGGGTACTTTTCACCATTCCCTCACGGTACTCTCCGCTATCGGTCATCAGGGAGTATTTAGCCTTACCAGGTGGTCCTGGCAGATTCACACGGGATTACACGAGTCCCGTCCTACTCGGGAACCATCACACACAGCCGGCACACGTTTCGTCTACGGGACTCTCACCCACTCCGGTCAGGCTTCCCAACCTGTTCGACTACACACACCACAACCATGCCCAGGGAATGCAGACCCCGGACGGATAGCCCCACAACACCGCACATGCAACGCCTGCACGCTTGACACACACACGGTTTAGGCTCTTCCGCTTTCGCTCGCCACTACTCACGGAATCATTCTTATTTTCTCTTCCTGTGGGTACTGAGATGTTTCACTTCCCCACGTTCCCCCCACACACCCTATATATTCAGATGCGGGTCACGACACATGACATGTCGCGGGGTTCCCCCATTCGGACACCCTCGGATCACCGTTCGTTTACCAACTCCCCGAGGCTTATCGCAGGTTACAACGTCCTTCATCGGCTCCTGATGCCAAGGCATCCACCATGCGCTCTTGAACACTCACACACACCCCCACGCAGCCGAAACCACGCACCGGGCGCATCCGAGTCGGATAACACAAGAAACACAACAACAAAATCACACAGAACACCCCACACACATATGCGCGCAGGATGTCCAGATACTCGCGTCCACTATACGATTCTCAAACAACCAGCAGACCCCACCCCGCACACCGACCCGAAGGCCGGCACGGCAGCAGGACCGCCATCCACAGAAAAACACCCACCCACAAACGTGGGGGCCTGTTCTCCCAGGACCCAACAGCGTGTCCGTCCCCCACCCACCAGCAGCACACAGGCCACCGACAGGCAGGCACCACCCCCAGGACCCGAAGACCCCGAAGGCAGCAGTTCTTATGATGTTCCACCCATGAGCAACCACCCCGCACACACATGGCACGGGCATGGCAACACTGAAATGTGTTCGCTCCTTAGAAAGGAGGTGATCCAGCCGCACCTTCCGGTACGGCTACCTTGTTACGACTTAGTCCCAATCACCAGTCCCACCTTCGACGGCTCCCCCCACAAGGGTTAGGCCACCGGCTTCGGGTGTTACCGACTTTCGTGACTTGACGGGCGGTGTGTACAAGGCCCGGGAACGTATTCACCGCAGCGTTGCTGATCTGCGATTACTAGCGACTCCGACTTCACGTAGTCGAGTTGCAGACTACGATCCGAACTGAGACCGGCTTTCTGGGATTCGCTCCGCCTCACGACATCGCAACCCTCTGTACCGACCATTGTAGCATGCGTGAAGCCCAAGACATAAAGGGCATGATGATTTGACGTCATCCCCACCTTCCTCCGAGTTGACCCCGGCAGTCTCCTATGAGTTCCCACCATCACGTGCTGGCAACATAGAACGAGGGTTGCGCTCGTTGCGGGACTTAACCCAACATCTCACGACACGAGCTGACGACAACCATGCACCACCTGTACACCAGCCCAAAGGGCTGAACCATCTCTGGCACATTCCGGTGTATGTCAAGCCTTGGTAAGGTTCTTCGCGTTGCATCGAATTAATCCGCATGCTCCGCCGCTTGTGCGGGCCCCCGTCAATTCCTTTGAGTTTTAGCCTTGCGGCCGTACTTCCCAGGCGGGGCACTTAATGCGTTAGCTACGGCGCGGAATCCGTGGAATGGACCCCACACCTAGTGCCCAACGTTTACGGCATGGACTACCAGGGTATCTAATCCTGTTCGCTCCCCATGCTTTCGCTCCTCAGCGTCAGTTACAGCCCAGAGTCCCGCCTTCGCCACCGGTGTTCCTCCTGATATCTGCGCATTTCACCGCTACACCAGGAATTCCAGACTCCCCTACTGCACTCTAGTTCGCCCGTACCCACTGCACGCGCAAGGTTGAGCCTTGCGTTTCCACAGCAGACGCGACAAACCACCTACGAGCTCTTTACGCCCAATAATTCCGGACAACGCTTGTACCCTACGTATTACCGCGGCTGCTGGCACGTAGTTAGCCGGTACTTCTTCTGCAGGTACCGTCACCCGAAGGCTTCTTCCCTACTGAAAGAGGTTTACAACCCGAAGGCCGTCATCCCCCACGCGGCGTCGCTGCATCAGGGTTTCCCCCATTGTGCAATATTCCCCACTGCTGCCTCCCGTAGGAGTCTGGGCCGTGTCTCAGTCCCAGTGTGGCCGGTCGCCCTCTCAGGCCGGCTACCCGTCGTCGCCTTGGTAGGCCATCACCCCACCAACAAGCTGATAGGCCGCGAGCCCATCCCCAACCGAAAAACTTTCCACCACCACTCCATGCGGAGAATGGTCATATCCGGTATTAGACCCAGTTTCCCAGGCTTATCCCAGAGTCAGGGGCAGGTTACTCACGTGTTACTCACCCGTTCGCCACTCATCCACCCACAGCAAGCTGCAGGCTTCAGCGTTCGACTTGCATGTGTTAAGCACGCCGCCAGCGTTCGTCCTGAGCCAGGATCAAACTCTCCATAAGAAAAATACAATCCCAGCCAAAAGAAAAAGACAGAGAAACAAAACAAAATTCTGCTACTCCACCAAATTTTCAATCAACCAGTAAAACAAAAAACTGGCATCACAAAAACAAACAAACACGCTATTGAGTTCTCAAAGAACAGACGCAGTCCGCAGTTCGCGCAACGTTTCCGCTGTGTTCTCCGCAGCGCGGCCGAGTTCCTACTTTAGACCCGATCCGGTCTGCTTGGCAAACCGTTCCCGCTGTGACCTGAGCCACATCGTGCCAGCCGGCAGATCGCTCCGCCGTGGGCTTGATCGGGTGCTGCTCTTCTGCCGTTCCAGTGGAAGCGGGGCTCAGTGATCCGTTCGTATCCGACCGATCCGGCCCGCTCGCTTCGGTGTTTCCGTCGAGCAACAGGTACAAACCTACTCACTCGGCCCGACCGGCGCAACTCGGGATCCCGTGACCTCGGTCACGCCCCGTTCATCTGCGGTTCAGACGCGTTCGGCACCGCGCCCGGCGTCGGCGGTCCCGGCCGCCGGCACAGCGCGCGCCGGGTCCCGGGGCGTGCGCCCCAACCGGAGCGTCGCGATGACGAGGACGAGTGCGAGAGGAACGAGGACGATCCACCCGGAGAGGCCGAGCGCACCGGCGCGCACGACGTCCGGCTCCGTGCCCGCGGGCAGGAGGAGGAGCGACAGTCCGGCCGCCGCATTGAAGGCGCCGTGCGCGAGGGCCGCCGGCCACACCGATCCGGACACTCCGCGCAGCCAGCCGATCCACGTCCCGAGGAGGATGCAGGCGACGCACATGAGCGCGACGCCCCGCAGGTCGTAGAACCCGAAGTTGTATCCGAGCAGGAGGACCGGCGAGTGCCAGGCTCCCCACAGCACTCCCCCGAGGACGAGTGCCGGGACGAGTCCGAGGCGAGCGGTGAGCGCAGGCTGCAGATAGCCCCGCCAGCCGATCTCCTCGCCCGCGGCGGGCACCGTGTTGACGAAGGCCCCGACGACGATGCCGACGAGCTGGGCGATGAGGAGCACCGTGAGGGATTCGTCCCCCACGAGCGCCGCGAACACCGAGCCCTCGAGCCGGGGCCGGGCGTCGGAGACGAGGAATGCGACCCCGAGGGCACCGCCGGCGATCGCCCAGGTGCCGAGGAGCGCCACGGCGAGGAGCCCGATGAGGCGCGCCGCGCCGCGCCGCGC
This sequence comes from Brevibacterium ihuae, assembly GCF_900184225.1. Lineage (NCBI taxonomy): Bacteria > Bacillati > Actinomycetota > Actinomycetes > Micrococcales > Brevibacteriaceae > Brevibacterium > Brevibacterium ihuae. The sequence continues at coordinate 6,557 of NZ_FXWZ01000003.1, forward strand.
GAGCGGGAACCCGGGCTGGGTGCGGACGGGGCCGAGTCCGAGCGCGATGAGGAGCCTGCGCCAAGGCAGTCCGTCGACCCAGCGGCCGGCAACGAGCGCGGCGACGGCCGGGGTGAACATCATGAGCCCGACGAGGATCTGCGGGAGGAGCATCGCGAGCACCGCACCCGGGTCCGCCGGGGCCTCCCCGCCGGATGCCGCTGCGGCGCCGAGCGTCGAATCCGGGGCGAGGTCGATCCCGGTGATCCACAGCGGCAGGCACAGCAGCCATGGCAGTGCGAAGGCGATGCCGGTGAACACCGCGACACCGCGCAGGGTCCCCGTCTCCGCGGGCGCGGCAGCCGCGGCCCGGCCCGAGGGATGATGACCGCTGTGCCCGGTCATCGTCGACCGTCCGCCGCCCGCACGCCGATCAGCCGAGGACGCGGACCGCGCCGAGCGTCTTCTTGCCGCGGCGCAGCAGGATGACCCCGGAGTCGCCGGCGTCGAGGACGTCGGCGGTGGTGAGGACCTGGTCCTCGGCGCCGACCTTGGTGTTGTTGACGTAGGCGCCGCCCTCCTTGGCCGCCCGGCGCGCCTCGCCCTTCGACTTGACGATCCCGGCTGCGGCGAAGGCGTCGATCACCGGCATGCCGGAGGACACCTCGGCCGCGGGGACCTCCGCCGTGGGCAGCTCACGGGTCGCGGCGGCGAGGGTCGCGGGCTCGAGATCGGTGAGCGCACCCGACCCGAACAGCGCCTGCGCGGCGGCGAAGGCCTGGCGGGTCTGCTGCTCCCCGTGGACGAGCGTGGTGACGTCCTCGGCGAGGACGCGCTGGGCGAGCCGCTGGTGCGGGGCCTCGGCGAAGTCCGCGGCGATCTCCTCGATCTCGGCCAGCGGTCGCATCGAGAACACCTTGAGGTACTTGACGACGTCGCGGTCGTCGGCGTTGAGCCAGAACTGCGAGAACGCGTAGGGGCTGGTGAGCTCCGGGTCGAGCCACACGGTGCCGGACTCGGTCTTCCCGAACTTCGTGCCGTCGGCCTTGGTGATGAGCGGGGTCGCCATCGCGTGGGCGGAGACCCGCTCGACGCGCCGCACGAGGTCGGTGCCGGCGGTGAGGTTGCCCCACTGGTCCGAGCCGCCGTGCTGGAGCACGACGCCATGGCGCCGATGGAGCTGGAGGAAGTCGTGCGCCTGGAGGATCTGGTAGGAGAACTCGGTGAACGAGATGCCGTGATCGCTGTTGAGACGGGCGGAGACCGTCTCCTTGGCGAGCATCCGGTTGACCGAGAAGTGCTTGCCGATGTCGCGGAGGAAGTCGATCGCGCTCATCCCGCCGGTCCAGTCGAGATTGTTGACGACCTGGGCCGCGTGCGGACCGTCGAAGTCGAGGAACCGCTCGATCTGGCTCCGGATCCGCGTCACCCAGCCCTCGACGACCTCGCGCTCGTTGAGGGTGCGCTCGCCGGACATCCGCGGATCGCCGATGAGACCGGTGGCCCCGCCGACGAGGGCGAAGGGGTTGTTCCCTGCGAGCTGGAGGCGGCGGGCGAAGAGGAGCTGGACGAGATTGCCCATGTGGAGGCTGGGCGCCGTGGGGTCGAATCCGATATAGAAGTTGATCGGCCCGGCGGCGAACGCCCGGGCCAGCGCCTCCTCGTCGGTGGACATCGCCACCAGATCGCGGGACTTCAACTCGCTGAGGATATCGGTCACGACTCGCCTCTCTCCGTTCTCGGGTACAGGGGTCATCCTACCGCCGCGCCGATGCGGCCGGCGCCCGCCTCACCGCACGACGACGCGGTGCCCGGAGTCGATGCGCCGGGTCCATCCCCGGTCGTCGAGGTGCTCGAGGAGCGGGATCGCCACCCGGCGGGTCGTCCCGAGCGCCTGCCGTGCGTCGCTCGCGGTGAATGGCTGGTCGAGGCCGGCGAGCACGCGCATGGCCTGCGCCGGCGCCGCGGGCAGGAGCACGACGCCGTCCGCGAGCCGGAGCAGTCGGCCCCGGTTCTCAGCGGCCGCGAGCTCGCGGGACCCGAGGCCCAGGCGCGCGAGGTCGTCGGCCTCGGGGGCGGAGAAGGGCGCCGCGCGCAGGCGGTCCTCGAGCTCGGCCACGGGTCGTTCCGCAGCTCCCAGGCCGACCGGGCCGGGGCGCACCACCCTGCCGCTGGAGCGGGAGAGGCCGCTCGCGGCGACGACGGCTCCGAGCAGGCGGTCGGCGGGCAGGTCGAGGAGGTCCGCCGCCGCTTTGAACGGCATCCCGGCCGAGAGCGGGTCCCGCTCGGCCTCCGCGTCGAGCGCGCTCCGCAGACGTGAGCCCCAGCGCTCGAGGGCGGATTCGGCGACGAGCAGACCGCCCTCGATGACCACCCCCGCGGGCGGTCCGACGCGCGCCGTCCCGGGTGCGGCCTCCAGATCCGCAGCGCCGGCGATGCCGAGGCGCCGCGCGCGCTCGATGCTCAGCGCCCCGCGCCGCTCGACCTCGGTGCGCAGGTCCCCCTCCGGGGGCATCGTGGACAGGGCGCGGGCCCGGCGGGCTCCGGCGCCTCGGCGGTCGAGCTCCGGCGGGTCGACGTCGAGGAGCTGCGCGCCGAGGAGGGCCGCGGCGGAGCCCGGGTCCCGGAGGATGATGCGGTCGCCGACGGTCACCGGGAGCGCGCGCTCGAGTGTGAGCCGTCCGTGCCGGTCGTCGAAGGGCCGCAACCGGGCCGGCACCGCAGCGGTTCCGAGGTGGACGGTGACCCGCTCGGGCAGTCGCGGGAGCGCGTCGGTGCCGTGGGCGCGGATGTCGAGCACTGCCGACGTCCACCACGCGCCGGGGGTGAGGAGCGCGTCCCCGCGGTGGACCTCGTCGGCGGAGACGCCGCGGAGGTTGAGCGCCGTCCGCGCGGTCGGGGTCACGTCCGGGGCCGCTCTGCCCCGGCTCTGCAGTCCCCGCACGTCGACGGGCCCGGAGCGCAGCCGGCCGCACAGCTCGAGGCGGTCGCCGGTGCTCACCGTCCCGGCGGCGAGGGTGCCGGTGACGACCGTGCCGGCGCCGTCCATGGTGAAGGAGCGGTCGATCCAGAGCCGGATCCGGGCGTCTGCGGCAGGCGGACGGGTCCCGGCGAGCACCGCGTCGAGGGCGGTGCGGAGCTCGGGCAGCCCGGAGCCGGTGAGCGCGGACACCCCGAGCGCGGGGGCCTCGGCGAGGCCGGTCCCGGCGAGCTCGCGGCGGGCCTCGGCGATGACCTCGGGGACGTTCCCGGGAGCGAGGTCGCTGCGCGTGACGACGATGACGCCGCGATCGATCCCGAGGGCCGCCAGCGCGTCGCGGTGATCGCTCGACTGCGGCTTCCAGCCCTCGTCGGCGGCGACGACGAAGCACACGACCGGCGCGGGTCCGATCCCGGCGAGCATGTTGCCGAGGAACCGCTCGTGGCCGGGGACGTCGACGAACGACACCGTCGCGCCCGAGGGCAGGGTCGTCCAGGCGTAGCCGAGGTCGATCGTCAGGCCGCGCCGCTTCTCCTCCGCCCAGCGGTCGGTCTCGATGCCGGTGAGGGCCCGCACGAGCGCCGACTTCCCGTGGTCGACGTGCCCGGCGGTGGCGACGACGAACTCGCTCACGGGGCCTCCGGCCGGGCGATCCGGGCGAGCGCCGTCCGAACGGCTGCGAGCACCCGGTCGTCCTCGGCGGGCGGGATGCAGCGGAGGTCGACGAGGCACCGGCCGTCGTGGACGCGCGAGAGCACCGCCGGGTCGCCGGTGCGCAGCGGTGCGGCCGCGGCCTCGGGCAGCGCGACGGCCCAGCCGGGCAGCGGGACGCCGGGTCCTCCGCCGCCGCCCACCCGGCCGTCGTGGGCGACGACCGCGGCGTCGAGCGCCGTCGCGAGGCGCTCGGCGCGCTCCCGCAGCGCTGCCGGGTCGGCGTGGATCGCAGCGGTGACGGGTGGTCGACCGGCGGTCACGGTCGCCTCGAGCGCGGCGAGGGTGAGCTTGTCGGCGCGCACGGCTCGGGCGAGCGGGTGGCGGGCGAGCCGGGCGACAAGGTCCGCGCGGCCGGCGATGATCCCGGCCTGCGGTCCACCGAGGAGCTTGTCGCCGCTCGCGATGACGAGGTCGGCTCCGGCGCGCAGCGCGGAGTCGAGGTCGGGCTCGTCGGGCAGCACGGGATCGGGCGCGAGGAGTCCGCTGCCGAGGTCGGCGAGGAGCGGGATGCCGGCCTCCCGGCACGGCCCGCTGAGCTCGCCGAGCGTCGCCTCCGCGGTGAATCCGGTGATGCGGAAGTTGCTCGGGTGGATCTTGAGCACGCATCCGGTGCCGGGTCCGATCGCCGCGGTGTAGTCGGCGAGGTGCGTGCGATTGGTCGTGCCGACCTCGCGCAGGTGCGCGCCGGTCGATGTGAGGAGGTCCGGCAGTCGGAAGCCCGCGCCGATCTCGATGAGCTCCCCGCGGCCGACGACGAGCTCGGCCCCGGCGGACAGAGCGGTGGCGGCGAGGACGAGGGCCGCGGCGCCGTTGTTGACGACGAGCACGTCCTCGGCGGCGGGGCAGGCGGCGAGCAGCGCGGCGCGGGCCGCGGCGCCGCGCCGGGACCGGGCGCCGGTCGCGAGGTCGAGCTCGACGTCGACGTACCCGGCGGCGTCGGCGAGGGCGGCGCGCGCGGCCGCGGACAGCGGAGCGCGGCCGAGGTTGGTGTGGACGACGATGCCGGTCGCGTTGAGCACCGGACGCAGCGACGAGCGGCTCCGGCCGGCGACGGCGGCGAGGACCTCGGATTCGACCGCGGACGGTGCGATCTCCCCGCGCCGGGCCCGATCCTGGACCGCGCGGACGAGGTCGCGGACCACTCGCGCGCTCAGCGATGCGGCCGCCGCGCGCACGGCCGGCAGGGCGAGCAGGCGGTCGGTGCGCGGGATGTCGCGGCGCGGATCGTCCACTCTCGCCTCCTCGCACCGGCCGGCGGGAGCCGACCGCGGATCTCCGGGTCCGGCGGAGGCGGACGGGAATCGAACCCGCCAGACCGAGATGCTCGGTCTCACCGGTTTTGAAGACCGGGGGGCCCACCAGGACCCGGACGCCTCCGGTGCCAACCTACCACCGGACCGCGGGCGGGAGCCGGACGCAGCGGGACCGGACCGCGGGCGGGTGCCCGACGCGAGAGGGGCCGGAGCGCGGACCGGGGCTGGACGCGGCTCCGGCGGCGCGGAAGACTGGCCGCATGGACTCCCGACCCGCTTCCGTCCCCGAACCGAGCTCCGCGGCGCCGTCCGGCATCCGCCTCACCGGCATGGCCCACGGCGGGGGGTGCGCGTGCAAGATCCCCCCGGGCGAGCTCGAGGACGCGGTCGCCGCGCTCGCCGGGCAGCGGTCCGACGAGGTCATCGTCGGCCTCGACGACGGCGACGACGCCGCCGCGGTCCGGGTCCGTCCGGACCTCGCGGTGCTGTCCACCGCGGACTTCTTCACCCCCGTCGTCGACGACGCCTACGACTGGGGCCGGATCGCCGCGGCGAACGCGCTCTCGGACATCTATGCGATGGGGGGCGAGCCGACGGTCGCGATCAACCTCGTCGGCTGGCCGCGCGACGTGCTGCCCATGGAGCTCCTCACCGAGGTGCTCCGCGGCGGACTGGCGATCGGCGAGCAGGCGGGCTGCCCGGTGATCGGCGGGCACTCGGTCGACGACCCGGAGCCGAAGTACGGGATGGCGGTGACAGGGACCGCCCACCCGGACCGGCTGCTCCGCAACGACGCCGCCGCGGCCGGCCTGCCGCTCACGCTGACGAAGCCGATCGGCCTCGGGATCCTCAACAACCGCCACAAAACCACCGGTGAGGTGTTCGACGAGGCGGTCGCGACGATGACCGCGCTCAACCGGGACGCCTCCCGGGCCGCGCTCGCCGCGGGCGCCCGGGCGGCGACCGACGTCACCGGCTTCGGGCTGCTCGGCCACCTGTTCAAGATGTGCCGGGCCTCCGGGGTGGGCGCCGTCCTCGACTCCGCGGCGGTGCCGGTGCTCGACGGGGCGCGGGAGTCGCTGGCCGACGGGTTCGTGTCCGGCGGCACCCGTCGCAATCTCGACTGGGTGCGCCCCCACCTCGCGGCGGACCCCGGGATCGGGGAGGACGTCCTGCTCCTCCTCGCCGATGCGCAGACCTCGGGCGGGCTGCTCGTCGTCGGCGAGGTGCCGGGCCACCCGGTCATCGGCGAGATCGTCGCCGGCACCGGGGTCCGGATCCGCTGACCTGCCGCACGGGCCCGGCCCGTCCGGGTCAGCCCGCCGTCGTGATCGAGTCGTGCGTGATGCCGGCCGCGCGGCGGGCGGCGAGGCGGGCCTTCTGCGGCTCGATGACGTGACGGGGGTCCTTCGTCGACTCGATGCCCGCCTCGAGCACCCCGAACCGGGTGAGCGCCGAGGCGCCGAGCAGCGCGGCCCCGGACACCGCCGCCGCGATCCGGTTCGATCCCCCGAGCACGGTGCCGCATGCCCCGGCGACCGCGAGGCGCTCCGCCCAGCGCAGCTTCCGCCCGGCGGGCCCGTGCTCGAGCGGCTCCGCCTCAGCCGGGTGGACCGTGCGCTCGAGGACGCGCATCGCGAGGATCTCCCCGGTGACGCCGAGCACGGCGAGCACCCGGGCCGGCCGCGTCTGCGCGGTCGGAGTCGTCACCATCGCCATCCCGCCGGCGGCGAGGCCGGCGGATCCGGCGAACACGAAGGGCAGGGTCCGCCGGGCGGCGTTCCACGTCGGCACCGAGGTGTCGGACAGGAGGACCGCGGTGTACACGGCGAGCGGCGCGCCGAGCAGTCCCGCGCCCGCGCCGGCGGGCGCCTCGACGGCGCGCAGCGCGGCCCGGAGCGGTCCGAGCGGCAGACGCCGACCGGTGAGCCGGTCGACCTCCGCGGCGGCCGCGAGACCGGCCCCGGTGCTGAAGGCCCCGAGCAGCCAGGAGCCGAGGCTCATCGGCGAGGTGATCTTCACCGTCCGCATCATGTGGAGGAAGCGCTCGGGCCGGCCGAGGTCGGCGACGAGGAACACCACCCCGACGCCGGCTGCGCCGAGCGCGGTGAGCCGGGTGCTCCGCCGCAGGGAATCCCGGCCGGTGACCTGGGCGCCGAGGCCGAGCAGCGCCGATCCCCCGGCGAGCCCGCCGAGGAACAGGTAGGCGGCGATCTCGTGCCCCCACGGCGGCGGCTTGACGATCGGCCGGCCGTAGTACGAGGTGAACTCGACGTCCTCGACGACCGGCATCTCCCGCGAGCCGTCGTTCGCACCCGCTCCGCCGCGACGGCGACCCCGGCCGATCCCGACCCGGGCGGCGCGGAGAACGGAGCGGCGCCGCCGGCGGGTCTCCGGCGGGCGGTAGCTGTCGAACTCGGAGAGGGTCATGAGCGTCCTCCGAGGAAGGCGAGGGCGGTCGCGGCGAGCATCCCGGCCGCCGCGATCCCGGCGGTCGCGAACATCTGCGGCAGGTCCTTCGTGGGAGCCCGCGGGTCCGGCGGCAGGCCGTAGACCTCGGGCTCGTCGAGGAGGAGGAACACCGACCCGGTGCCGCCCACGCCGTCGTCGGGGTTCGCGCCGTAGAGCCGGGCCTCGGTCATCCCCTGCGCGTGGAGGGCGCGCACGCGCTCCTGGGCAGCATCGACCATGTCCGTCCGGTCCCCGAACCTGATCGAGGTGGTCGGGCAGGTCTTCGCGCAGGCGGGGGTGAGCCCGTCGACGAGCCGGTCGTAGCACAGCGTGCACTTGTTCGCCGTCCCGGCGTGGGGGACGTCCTGTGCGCGGCGCGCCCGGCCCTCGCGGTCGGTCTTCGGGCTCACCGTGCCGTCGTCGCGGCGTTCGATGACCCCGAACGGGCAGCCGGCGACGCACGTGCCGCAGCCGTTGCAGATGTCGGCCTGGACGACGACGGTGCCGAACTCGGTGCGGAACAGCGCCCCGGTGGGGCACACGTCGAGGCAGCCCGCGTGCGTGCAGTGCTTGCACACGTCTGAGGACATGAGCCACCGGAACTGCGGAGTGTCCGGCGGCGCGGTGTCGACCGTCGCGGACCCGACCGCTCCCGCGCCCGGACCGGTGGGGTCGGCGGTCGACACGGTGCCGTCGGCGAGCCCGCCGAGCACATCGACCGGACCCGAGTCGCCCGCAGCCCCCGGTCCCGCAGCACCCGGAGCAGCGCCCGGCGCAGTGCGTGCGGCGGGCGGACCCACCTGCGGCATCCCGAGCGGGACGAGCCGGCGGCCGGACTCGCGTGCACGGTCGATCTGCTCGCGATCCTGTTCGATGAAGGCGACGTGCCGCCACGTGTTGGCGCCGAGCCCGCCGGTGTTGTCGTACGACGAGCCGAGGATCTCGAAGTCCCCGTCGGTGGGGTTCCGGTTCCACTCCTTGCACGCGACCTCGCACGCCTTGCACCCGATGCAGATCGAGGTGTCGGTGAAGAATCCCTTGCGCGCGTGTTCGGTCGTCATCGCTCCTCCTCGGGTTCGCGGTCAACGGAGTCCGCGCCGCCGGGCGCGTGCTCGCCGGCCTCCTCCTCGGCACGGAGGGCGTGGGACTCTCCCGCCTCCGCCGGATCGCCCTTCTGGGGCGCCTCGGCATCGACCGGGGTCTGCGTTCCCTCGGCCACCGCCGGAGCGGTGACGGCGGCGCTGTCGGTGGCGGTGGTCGCCCCGGCGCGGTCGAGGTACTCCCGGACGAGCGCCTCGCGCGCGGGGCCGCGGGGTCGGCGGCCGGGCCGGATGTCGCACGACCCGGTCTTCGAGTCCTGGATCAGCACGTTGGGGTCGAGCGTGATGCCGATGAGGTCATTGGCGGAGTCGCCGCTGACGACGGCGTCGCCGCCGCCCACACCCCAGTGGTAGGGCAGTCCGATCTGGTGGACCGTCCGCCCGCCGACGGTGAGCGGCGTCATCCGGCGGGTGACGAGCACCCGCACCTCGATCGCGGCGCGCGGCGAGATCACCGTCGCCCACCCGTTGGGCTCGAGACCGCGCTCGGCCGCGAGCTCGGGCGACACCTCGCAGAACATCTCCGGCTGGAGCTCGGAGAGATAGGGCAGCCAGCGGCTCATCCCGCCGGCGGTGTGGTGCTCGGTGAGCCGGTAGGTCGTAAAGACGTACGGGTAGACCTCGGCCCCGGCCGCTCCCGCGCTCGGGGCGAACAGGTTGTCCGCGCGCGGGAAGACGATCCGGGCGGGGTTCTGCTGCTGCGGGTACACGGGATTGGCGACCGGCGACTCCTGCGCCTCGTAGTGGGTGGGCAGCGGGCCGTCGATCATCCCGGTCGGGGCGAACAGCCAGCCCCTCCCGTCGGGCTGCATGATGAAGGCGTCCGAGCCGCCGAGCGCCGCCGGGCCGGAGGCGTCCGGGTCGGGCGGGGTGCCGGGAGCGCGGTCGACGGGGAAGTCGGCGACGTCGGGCCCGGTCCACCGACCGGCCTCGGCATCCCACCACAGGAGCTTCTTGCGCTCGGACCACGGCCTGCCCTCGGCGTCGGCGGAGGCCCTGTTGTAGAGGATCCGCCGGTTCGCCGGCCATGCCCAGGCCCAGGCGGAGGCGATCTCGTCCTGCTTCCGGCCCGGCACGCGGCGGGCCGCCATGTTCTCCCGGCCGGCGTAGATCCCCGAATAGATCCAGCACCCGCTGGAGGTCGAGCCGTCGGCCCGCAGCTCCGCGATGCCGTCGAGCGGCTCGCCGGCCCGCTCCCCGGTGAGGTGGTAGCCGTTGATCTCGGCGAGCACGGCTTCGGGATCGGGTTCCCCGTGCTCGTCGACCGGGTAGTCCCACGTGAGGTCGAGCAGCGGCCGGTCGCGGGGGTCGGTGGAATCGGCGAGGCGGCTGCGGATCCGCCGACCGAGCTCGTGGAAGAAGTGGAGCTCGCTCTGCGCGTCGCCCGGCGGGGTGACCGCCTGATGCCGCCACTGCACGAGGCGCTGGGTCTGGGTGAAGCTGCCGGACTTCTCCGTGTGGTTGGCCGCCGGCAGGACGAACACCTCGGTGTCGATGTCCTCGGTGCGGAGCTCCCCGGATTCGATCTCCGGGCCGTCCTTCCACCAGGTGGCGGATTCGATGAGGGAGAAGTCGCGCACGACGAGCCACTTGAGGTGGGACATGCCGAGACGCTGCATGCGGCCGTTGGCGGAGCCCACCGCCGGGTTCTGGCCGAGGATGAAGTAGCCCTCGACCTCGTCCTCGAGCATGCTCATCACCGTCTGGTACGTCCCGTGCGGACCGGTGAGCCGCGGCAGGTAGTCATAGGCGTAGTCGTTCTCCGCCGTCGCCGCATCGCCCCACCAGGCCTTGAGGAGGCTGATCGTGTAGGCGTCGGCGTTCGCCCAATAGCTCTTCTGCTCCTTCGTGCCCACGGTGTCGAGGTAGTCGGCGAGCGTGTCGTGGGTGCCGGCCTTGGGCATCGGCAGGTATCCCGGCAGCAGGTTGAACAGGGTTGGGATGTCCGTCGAGCCCTGGATCGTGGCGTGTCCGCGCAACGCCATGATGCCGCTGCCCGGACGGCCGACGTTGCCGAGGAGCAGCTGGAGGATCGCAGCGGTGCGGATGTACTGGGCGCCCTGCGTGTGCTGGGTCCAGCCGACGGCGTACGCGAAGCACGTCGTCCGCTCGCGGCCGGAGTTCTCGGTGATCGTCCGGGCGAGGAGGGCGAAGTCGGCGGGCGCGATGCCGCAGGCGTCGGCGACGAGCTCCGGGGTGTACCGCTGGAAGTGCCGCTTGAGGATCTGGAACACGCACCGCGGGTGCTGCAGGCTCGGGTCCTCAGCGGCCGGGGCGCCGGGCGGCACCGGCCGACCGCTGCCGTCGGCGGAGGCATAGGACCAGGACGCGAGGTCGTAGGCCCCGGTCTCGGGGTCGAAGCCGGAGAACAGCCCTTCGAGGTCCTCGGGCTCCCCGTACTCCTCGTTGATGATCGTCGCGGCATTGGTGAACGTCCGGACGTACTCGTCGAAGTGGAGGTCGTTGCTCAGCACGTGGTTGATGAGCGCGCCGAGGAGCACGATGTCCGTGCCCGCCCGGATCGGGACGTGGGTGTCCGCGACCGCGGAGGTGCGGGTGAAGCGGGGGTCGACGTGGATGATCTTCGCACCGCGCGCCTTCGCCTCGGCGACCCACTGGAACCCGACGGGATGGCATTCGGCCATGTTCGAGCCCTGGATGACGATGCAGTCGGCATTGGCCATGTCCTGCAGGGACTGCGTGGCGCCCCCTCGTCCGAACGAGGCTCCCAGACTGGGAACCGTGGCGGAGTGTCAAATGCGGGCCTGGTTCTCGATCTGGATCGCCCCCGCCGCCGTGAAGAGCTTCTTGATGAGGTAGTTCTCCTCGTTGTCGAGCGTCGCTCCGCCCAGCGAGGCGATCCCCATCGTGCGGCGCAGCGGCCGGCCGTCGGCGTCGACGTCCTGCCAGTGCCGGCGGCGGGATTCGAGGAAGCGGTCGGCGATCATGTCGATCGCACGGTCGAGGTCGAGGGTGTCCCAGTCCGCGGCGCCCGGCGCCCGGTAGAGGACCCGGGTGACACGCCCGGACTGGTTGACGAGCTGCTCGCTCGCCGCCCCCTTGGGGCACAGGCGACCGCGCGAGATCGGGGAGTCGGGATCGCCCTCGATCTGGATGACCCGGTTGTTCTTCGCGTAGATGAGCTGACCGCACCCGACCGCGCAGTACGGGCACACGCTCTGGGCGACGGTGTCGGCATCCGCAGTCCGGGGGGAGGTCGCGCGGGTGCGCGGGGAGGTCACCGCGCTGCCCCGTCCGGTGATGTCACCGGACCGGAACTGCCTGACGACAGGCCATCCCAGGAAGCTCAACCGCGACATGCCGCGAGTGTAACATGGCTCACATCGGCAGGTTCCCCTGTGATCCGCCGGACCCGGTCGCATCCGAGATCGACGGCGATCTCGCGGAAGGACGAACTCGTGAACGACGCATCCTCGGCACCGCCCGCACGCACCCGGCGCGGATCCCGCTTCGGCAAGGCCGCGATCACCGCGACCCCGGAGTTCAACCGCTGGCTCGTCCCGGCGGCCGCCCTCGCCATCCATCTGTGCATCGGCCAGGTGTACGCCTTCAGCGTGTTCAAGCTCCCCCTCATGGACCACTACGGGGTCGGCGAGGTCGCCGTCGGCTGGATCTTCACCCTCGCCATCGCCGTCCTCGGGCTGTCCGCCGCGTTCGGCGGCACGTGGGTGGAGAAGAACGGCCCCCGCGCCTCGATGCTGCTCGCCGGCGCCTGCTGGGTGGCCGGCTTCTTCGTGTCCGTGCTCGGCATCTCCACCGGCCAGCTGTGACTCGTCTACGTCGGCTACGGGCTCATCGGCGGGTCGGACTGGGCATCGGGTACATCTCCCCGGTCTCGACTCTCATGAAGTGGTTCCCCGACCGGCCGGGGCTCGCGACCGGGCTGGCGATCATGGGGTTCGGCGGCGGTGCGCTCATCGCGAGTCCGCTGTCGAACGCGCTCATGGCCTTCTACGGCGGCGGGTCGGAGCCGGAGAACCTCGTCGCGGGCCTCACCCCGACGTTCATCACCCTCGCGGTGGTCTACGCCGTGCTCATCACCGCCGGCGCCTTCGTCGTGCGCGTGCCGCACCCGGACTGGAAGCCGCAGGGCTGGGATCCGGAGAAGGCCACCGCGAAGCCGATGCAGACCGACAACCACGTCGCCGTCGGCCGGGCGATGCGGACTCCGCAGTTCTGGTTCCTCTGGATCGTCCTCTTCACCAACGTCACCGCCGACATCGGCATCCTCGAGAACGCCGCCCCGATGATCCGGGACTTCTTCCCGGAGATCACCGCCGCCGCGGCCGCCGGGTTCGTCGGCATGCTGTCGCTGACGAACATGGCCGGGCGCTTCGTGTGGTCGAGCGTCTCGGACTACATCGGGCGCAAGAACATCTACATGCTCTACCTCGGGCTCGGGCTGCTGCTCTATCTCCTCATTGCCCTCGCCGGGGACTCGCTCATCGTGTTTCTCCTCGCGACCCTCGTCATCCTGTCGTTCTACGGCGGCGGGTTCGCGACGATCCCGGCCTACCTCAAGGACCTGTTCGGCGTCATGCAGGTCGGCGCGATCCACGGCCGCCTGCTTACCGCCTGGTCGGCAGCCGGCATCGCGGGACCGCTCATCGTCAACACCGTCATCGAATCGCAGGCCGCGGCCGGCCGGGAGGGACCGGACCTCTACACCCTCTCGCTCTTCATCATGGTCGGCGTGCTCGCCGTCGGGTTCATCGCGAACCTCCTCGTCCGCCCCGTCCACGAGCGGCACCACGCCTCCGCCGAGGAGGTCGAGGCCGCGACCGGCACGAGCGCCGCCGCCGACGAATCCGGCGAAGTCGCGAGCCACGGCTCGAACGCGTTCCACCGTGCGGTCGCGCTCGGACTCGCCGCCGTCGTCGTCCTCGGGCTCGGGTACGGGCTCGTCCAGACACTCCTCCGGGCAGCGCAGCTCTTCACCGGCTGAGCCGGCTCGACCGGTCGAGCGGCCGACCGCGGGCGCCGCTCCTCAGCGCTCGGCGGCCGCGCCGGCGATGCGCTCCGGATGGGAGTAGACGTTGCACGTCCGTCCCCGGTTGAACCCGACGACGGTGATGTGCTCCTCCCGGCCGAGGTCGACGGCGAGGGACGAGGGTGCGCTCACCGCGGACAGCACGGGGATGCCGGCCATCGCGGCCTTCTGCACGAGCTCGAACGAGGCGCGGCCCGACACCTGGAGGATCGTGCGGCGAAGCGGCAGGCGGTCCTCGGCGAGCGCCCGGCCGATGACCTTGTCGACCGCGTTGTGGCGTCCGACGTCCTCCCGGACGACGAGGAGCTCCGGATCCGACGCGTCCTCGGGAACGCGGAACAGGGCGGCTGCGTGGACCCCTCCGGTGGCCTCGAACTGGGACTGCTCGGCGCGCAGGCGGTCGGGCAGGCGCAGGAGCGCGGCCGGCGCGATGAGAGGGCTGTGCTCGGGGTGCGCGACGGGGTGGGAGGAGACCTTCCGGACCGCCTCGAGCGAGGCGGTGCCGCAGATCCCGCACGCCGAGGACGTGTAGACCTGGCGCGCGACCGGCGCCCGCCGCCCGCGCGCGGCATCGGCGAGGCGCACCCGGGCGACGTTGTAGTTGCGGCTGCCGTCGGGGTCGAGACCCGAGGCGAAATCGATCTCGACGACGTCCTCGCGACCGGTGATGATCCCCTCGGCGAGGAGGAGTCCGTGGACGAGCTCGACGTCGTGGCCCGGAGTCCGCATCGCGACGGCGAACTCCGCTCCGTCGAGGCGGATCTCGAGCGGCTCCTCGCCCGCGAGCTTGTCGGCCCGGGCGAAGACCTCGCCTCCGGCGTCGAACCGGTGGACCCGCGTGCGGACGGTCACCCGCGCCACGGCCGCTCCCCCTGTCCGGACCGGCCGCCGAGGTGTCGACGTGACGCGCTCACGGGCGCGTCCACTCCCCCGACGCGCCCCCGGACTTGGAGACGACCCGCACCGCGGAGATCTCCGCCGCCCGGTCGAGGGCCTTGATCATGTCGTAGAGGGTGAGGGCCGCGACCGAGGCCGCGGTGAGCGCCTCCATCTCCACGCCCGTGACGCCCGTGGTCCGCACGGTCGCGGTGATGCGGATGCCGGCGGCCCGGTCGCCGGGTTCGGGCGCGGCGTGTCGGCCGGTCGCCTCCTCCGCACCGGGCACCCCGATGAAGTCGACGGTGACGCCGCTGATCGGCAGCGGATGGCACAGCGGCACGAGATCGGGGGTGCGCTTGGCGGCCATGATCCCGGCGACCCGGGCGACGGCGAGGGCGTCGCCCTTGGGCAGCTCGCCGTCGAGGATCCGGGCGACGACCTCCGGGCGGCTGAGCAGGACGGCCTCGGCCGTGGCCTGCCGGCGGGTCACCGCCTTGTCCGACACGTCGACCATGTGGGCCGAGCCGTCGGCCCGGACGTGGGTGAGCCCGCCGTCGCGACGGGCGTCGTCGTGCGAGTCGATCGCGCGGTCGGGAGCAGCGGTGCGGTCCGGGGTCATGGCGGGGTCCTCCTCCGTCCGGGGGCGGCTGATCACACGGATCCCACTGTACTCCCGGGGCGGTGCGGCCCTCCGGCGCTAGGTGTACTGACCGGGGACGTTGGTCAATCGTGAGAGCGGCGGCTGGTTGCCGCAGGCCGTGTGCGGCCGGTGGTGGTTGTAGTAGTGCAGCCAGCCCTCGAGAGCATCGCGACGTTCAGCTTCGGATGTGTAGCAGCGGGCATAGGCCCAGCCGTCGGCGAGAGTGCGGTGGAATCGCTCGATCTTTCCGTTCGTCTGGGGGCGGTAGGGGCGGGTCTTCTTCACCGTGACGCCGAGCTGGTCACAGGTCTGGTGCCACAAGCGAGACTTGTAGGCCGCCCCGTTGTCCGACAGGACACGCTCGACGGCCACGCCTCGTTGATTGAACCAGTCGGTGGCCCGAATGAGGACGGCTGCGGCGGTGAGCGCGGTCTCATCGTCGTGGATTTCGGAATAGACGACGCGAGAGTAGTCGTCGATGACGGAGTGAATGAACGCGTGCCCCATCTTTGGGTTATGCCACTTGCTCTTGGGCTTGCCGGGCGTCGCAGCGCGGTTCTTGTCGCCCTGACGGCGGCCAACGAAGTGCCAGCCTCCGCCGTCGGGGATGTTGCCGACCTTCTTCACATCGACGTGGACCAGGGACCCGGGACGCTCGTGTTCATAGCGCCGGATGGGTTCTCCAGTGGCCCGATCAACATGCGTCAAGCGGTTGAGGTGACACGTAGTCAAGATCCGATGGACTGTAGACGGGGCAATTTCCAAACGACAGGCCAGCTGCACGGGCCCCTCGCGGAGCCGCATGCGGAGGCTGACACAGCGCTTAACGACCTTCGGAGCAGTTCTATTCGGGGAGTGGCGCGGCTTGGACGAACGGTCATGCATGGGCTCCCCGGCGCGGTAGCGATCAACCCAGCGCTTGACGGTGGGCCAAGAGACCTGAAATCGGGCGGCAACCTCGCTGATCGGCCAGCCATCCTCCACGACAAGCTGGGCCACCTTCAAGCGGTGACGGGGTGTGAGTGCGGCGTTTGCGTGAGTCATGGGATCTCCCGTGATACGCGAACAGGGGCCGGCAATGGCCGGCCCCTGTTCGCAGTGGTGTGGTGTGGTGACCAATCAGGCCATAGGGACTTGGGTCTGGGTCCAGGCAGTGACGTCGGGGCCCACGAGTTCCGCTCCGGTAGGGGCAAGTAAGACGCCATCGGCCAGGGCCGGAAGGCTCGGGGTGGTGGCGATCACTGGGCGCTGGTCGTTGCGGGTGGCCAGGAGTGCTCGGGTCAGGTCGGGTAGGCGGATCTGTTCGGGGCCGGCAACCTGACGGTCGCGTACCGCCCCGCTGACGGATTCGACCAGGATGCGGGCAACTTCATCGACGGCGATTGGCTGCACGAGCCAGTCCTCGACCTGTACCTCGTTCTCGTTCTGAGTGACGGCGCCAGGGTTGAGGGCGAACTCCATCCACTGCGCCGAGCGAACCACTACATGTTCAAGACCGCTGGTCGCGAGGACCTGTTCCTGGGCGCGCTTGGCGAGGTAGTAGTCGAACTCATCGAACGCGGGGTTGTCGATGTTGCAGATCGACAGATGCACCAGCCGGCTCACCCCAGCCTGTCGGCAGGCCTCGACGACGCGGGTGGTGGTCTGTCGGAAGGTGTCGACCAAGTCGGTGTCGGGGTTGGTGGGGAATGGGTTGGAGGTGTCGATCACGGCATCAGCACCTCGCAGCGCCTCGACGAGCCCCGCGCCGGTGTGCAGGTCGACTCCCGTGGCGCGGGACAGTTCGGTGACCTGGTGGCCTGCCTGATGGGCGGCGTGGGTGGTGGCGCGACCGGCGGTTCCGGTGGCGCCGATGATGGCGATCTTCATGAGAGGTCCTTGTCGGTGTCTGGCTCCAGCCCGGTGGCGCGGAGCATGCGGGTACGGGTGTTGTCATCCAGGCCATCGGCCAGGTCGGCGATAGAGGTCTCCGTGAGGGATGAGCGCCACGCATCCTCGGCGCGCAACATGGCTTGGTTGATCGAGCACAGCCCGGAGGCAAGGATCCGCTGCTTCTGGTCCGCGAACGCTCCTTGGCAGCGGATCTCGCTGCACTGGAACAACGGCGTCGCGCTACCGAGGGCAGCAACCACGTCACCGAGGCTCACATCCGCGGCGGGTCGCGCGAGGCGGAATCCGCCCGTGGCGCCGGCAGTCGAGGTGACGATCCCTGCAGCGGCGAGCTTCTGCAGGTGCTTGTTCAAGTAGCTCGGCGACAGGTCGAACACTCGAGCCAAGCCCACGCTCGACACGGCTCGATCCGCGGCCACTTCCAACACGACCAGCGCATGCGCAGCCCACTCCACACCCTTCGGCAGTTCCATACCTAGACAGTATCTATCTAGATTGCATCTGTCTAGAGTCGATGAAGCGGGGGCTCGCGGAGAGGAATCACTGATCGATCAACGTATCCGGTCAGTACAGCTAGGCTGAGGACCACTCCGGTGCACAGGCCCGGGCGGACAGCGGATGGGAGAGCGACGATGACGCAGCTGCGGATCTCACAGGCGGCGGCCTTCCTCGGGGTGAGCGACGACACGGTCCGCCGGTGGGTCGCGGCCGGACGCCTCCCGGCGGAGAAGGACGACGCCGGGCGATCGGTGATCCCCGGCGTCGAGCTCGCCCGTGTGGCGCGGGAGGAGGCGACGCGCCCGCCGGTGCCGGAGACCCACGGCTCCTCGGCGCGCAACCGGTTCGTCGGACTCGTCACCCGGGTCGAGGTCGACGGGGTCATGGCACAGGTCGACATCCAGGCCGGGCCGCACCGCGTGGTCTCCCTGCTGTCGCGGGAGTCGGTCGAGGAGCTCGGCCTCCGGCCCGGCGATGTCGCCACCGCCTCCGTCAAGGCCACCCACGTCGTCGTCGAGACGCCGCGACCCTGAACTCCGCTCCCCACTCCGCATCTGCGGTGGTTCTGACGCACTCCTTCCGCATATGATGATCGGACGGCCCGTCATCCCGTCCGAGGAGGTCTCCCGTGCTCCGGCTCCGGTTCCTTCTCGCCGCGGCGGCCGTCCTCGTGCTCACCGCGTGCGGCACGGGCCCGGGAGCGGCCGACCGGACTCTCACGGTGTTCGCCGCCGCCTCGCTCACCGATCCGCTGACCGCCCTCGCCCGGGAGTTCGAAGCCGCGCACCCGGGGATCGCGGTCGACCTCGGCCTCGCCGGGTCGAGCGACCTCGTCGCCCAGATCGCGGAGGGGGCTCCGGCGGACGTCGTCGCGCTCGCCGATGAGCCGACCCTCGCCCCGCTCGTCGACGCCGGTCTCGTCCCCGCCGATCCCCCGATCATCGCGACGAACACCCTGACGATCGTCACCGCACCCGGCGCTGCCGCCGGGGTCACCGGGCTCGCCGACCTCGCGGCACCCGAGCTGTCCGTCGTCGTGTGCGCGCCGCAGGTGCCGTGCGGCGCGGCGAGCCACACCGTCCTCGACATCGCGGGCGTCGCGCTCGCGCCGGTGAGCGAGGAGTCGAAGGTCACCGACGTGCTCGGCAAGGTCACCTCGGGCGAGGCCGACGCCGGCCTCGTCTACGTCACCGATGCCCGGGCGGCCGGGGACGCCGTCGACATCGTCGAATTCCCCGAGTCCGCCGCGGCCGTCAACCGCTACCCGGCAGCCGTCGTCGCCGACGCCGCGGAGCCGGAGGCCGCGCAGGACTTCGTCGACCTCCTCGCCTCGGAACAGGGCCGCCGGGCATTCGCTGCGGCCGGATTCGGGCCGCCGTGAGCCGGCGCACGCGCTCCGGGATCGCGCTGCCGCGCCTGCTCCTCGTCCCCGCGGGGATCGGGGCCGTCCTCGTCGTCCTCCCCCTCATCGGGCTGCTCCTCCGCGCCGACCTCGGCCGCTTCGCAGCGCTCGTCACCTCGGAGCCGGCGCTCGCCGCCCTCGGGCTCTCGCTCGTCACCTCGACCGCGGCGACCGCACTGTGCCTCGTGCTCGGGGTGCCGCTCGCGCTCGTGCTCGCCCGCGCCGAGTTCCCCGGCCGGCGCGCCGTGCGCACCGCGGTGCTCCTCCCCCTCGTCCTACCCCCGGTGGTCGGGGGCATCGCACTGCTCGCGACCTTCGGGCGGATGGGGCTCCTCGGACGCAGCCTCGAGACGCTCGGGGTCACCATCGCCTTCTCCACCGTCGCGGTCGTCCTCGCGCAGGCCTTCGTCGCGCTGCCGTTCGTCGTCCTCACCGTCGAGGGCGCGCTCCGCAGCCACGACGAGCGCTACGAGATCATCGCCGCGGGGCTCGGCGCCGCCCCCGGTTTCGCACTGCTCCGCGTCACCCTGCCCCTGCTCCGGCCCGCGCTCGTGTCGGGCACCGTGCTGTGCTTCGCGCGGGCGCTCGGCGAGTTCGGGGCGACGATCACCTTCGCCGGCTCGCTCCAGGGCCGCACCCGGACCCTGCCGCTCGAGATCTACCTCCTGCGCGAGACCGATCCGGATGCCGCCGTCGCGCTCTCGCTCGTCCTCGTCGTCATCGCGGTGCTCGTCGTCGGCCTGCTGTACCGCCCGGGGAGGCGGACATGACGCGCACCGCACACCGCGCAGCCGGACCGCGGGAGGCGGCACCCGCGATCTCCCTGCGCGCCCGGCTCCCCGAGCGCGGCCTCGACGTCGACCTCGCCGCACCGCCCGGGGTGACGACGGCGCTCATCGGTCCGAACGGCGCCGGCAAGTCGAGCACCGTCGCCGTCCTCTCCGGGTTCCTCCGGCCGGCCTCGGCCCGCGTCGCGGTGGGCGAGCGCGTGCTCGTCGACACCGATCCGGGGTCGCGGACATGGGTGCCGCCGCATCAGCGCGGGATCGTCCAGCTCGTCCAGCAGCCGCTGCTCTTCCCCACGATGAGCGTGCTCGACAACGTCGCCTTCGGACTCCGGACTGCCGGCGTCGGGCGGGCCCGGGCGCGCGCCCGGTCTGCGGACATGCTCGAGCGCGTGGGAGCCGGCGACCTCGGCGGCGCCCGGCCAGCGGAGCTGTCGGGAGGTCAGGCGCAGCGCGCCGCGATCGCCCGGGCGCTCGTCACCGACCCGGCCGTGCTCCTCCTCGACGAGCCGCTCGCCCAGCTCGACGGCGCCTCAGCCGCGCGCGTCCTCGCACTCCTCGGCGAGGCGCTCGCCGGCCGCACCGCACTGCTGATCTCCCACGATCCGGCCGAGGTCCGTGCGCTCGCCGCGCACATCGTCGTCCTCGAGGCGGGGCGGGTAGCGCAGAGCGGCGCCTGGGAGGAGATCGCCGCGGCGCCCGAGACGGAGTTCGCGCGGCGCTTCACCGCGGACGGCGAGGAGTCCGGGGCGGAACGCAATGCGCCCGCACCGCCGTGATCGGCGATGCGGGCGCACGGGTGCGGGGCGAGCCGGACCTCAGCGGGCGGTCGAGTCCGCGAAGGCCCGGAGCCGGGCCGATTCCGCCCGCGCCCGCTCGAGCTGCTCGGCGACGGCGCTGCGCGCGGTGCCGCCCTTGGCGTTCCGGGAGTCGATCGACCCGTGGGTGGTGAGCACCTCGCGCATGGCGGGGGTGAGGTGCTCCGAGATGCCCGCATAGTCCTCGTCGCTCAGGTCCCACAGCTCGACGTCGCGCGATTCGGCGAGCTTGACCGCCGCACCGGACAGCTCGTGGGCGACGCGGAAGGGCACGCCCTGGCGGACGAGCCATTCGGCGATGTCGGTGGCGAGCGCGAACCCGCGCGGCGCCAGGTGCTCCATCTTCTCGGTGTTGAAGGTCAGCGTCGCGACCATCCCGGTGAACGCCGGAAGCAGCAGGGTCAGGGTGTCGGCGGCGTCGAAGACCGGCTCCTTGTCCTCCTGCAGGTCGCGGTTGTACGCCAGCGGCATGGCCTTGAGGGTGGCGAGCAGGCCGGTGAGATCGCCGATGAGGCGCCCGGACTTGCCGCGGGTGAGCTCCGCGACGTCGGGATTCTTCTTCTGGGGCATGATCGACGAGCCGGTGGAGAAGGCGTCGTCGAGGGTGATGAACGAGAACTCCTTCGTCGCCCAGAGGATGATCTCCTCGCTCAGGCGGGACAGATCGACGCCGATCATCGCGGCGACGAACGCGAACTCCGCGAACACGTCGCGCGACGCGGTGCCGTCGATCGAGTTCTCCACCGAGTCGGCGAAGCCGAGCTCCGCGGCGACGGCCTGCGGGTCGAGGCCGAGCGAGGACCCCGCGAGCGCGCCGGATCCGTACGGGGACACCGCGGCGCGGCGGTCGAAGTCGACGAACCGCTCGACATCGCGCAGCAGCGGCCACGCGTGGGCGAGCAGGTGGTGGGCGAGGAGCACCGGCTGGGCGTGCTGGAGGTGGGTGCGGCCGGGCATCGGCACCTCGCGGTGGGCGGCCGCCTGCTCGATGAGCGCGTCGACGGTGTCGAGGACGAAGCCGGCGATGATCCGGGCGTTGTCGCGGAGGTACATCCGGCCGAGGGTGGCGATCTGGTCGTTGCGCGAGCGGCCGGCGCGCAGCTTGCCCCCGAGGTCGGGGCCGGCGATCTCGAGGAGCCCCCGCTCGAGCGCGGAGTGGACGTCCTCGTCGGATTCGGCGGCGACGAACTCGCCCGCGAGGACCCGCTCCTCGAGGGTGTCGAGAGCGGCGAGCATGCCGTCGAGCTCAGCGTCGTCGAGGAGTCCGGCACGATGCAGGACGCGGGCGTGGGCCCGCGACCCGGCGATGTCGTAGGCGGCGAGGCGCCAGTCGAAGTCGGTGGACTTGCTCAGTGCGGCCAGGGCCTCGGCGGGGCCGTCGGCGAAGCGGCCGCCCCACAGGCTGATGCGATCGGACACGGTGTTCCCTCGTTCGTCGGTGTCGGTGCGGTCCGGCCGGGCACGGGGCCCGGCCGGGTCCGGGGGTGGCGCAGGGTGCGGTCGATGCTGCGGCCGCGCCCTGCGGGTGAGATTGCGATTTCCGGCGGTTTCGCTCTCAGGAACCTACGGAAATTGCACTCTGGGTCAGAGGCGGATGCCCTTGTCGAAGCGGTGGTCGCGCGCGGCAGCCTGCTTCGAGGCGAGCCCGTAGATGTCGATGAACCCGCGGGCCGAGGACTGGTCGAAGGTGTCGCCCTCGTCGTAGGTCGCGAGGTTGAAGTCGTAGAGCGACGACTCCGAGCGCCGGCCGGTGACCGTCGCGCGCCCGCCGTGGAGCTCCATCCGGATGTCGCCGGACACGTACTCCTGCGTGTCGTCGATGAACGTGTCGAGCGAGTCCTTGAGCGGCGAGAACCACTGGCCGTCGTACACGAGCTCGGTCCACCGCTGGTCGACGAGCTTCTTGAACCGGGCCTGCTCGCGCTCGAGGGTGACGTTCTCGAGCTCGCGGTGCGCGGCGATGAGGGTCATCGCGCCCGGCGCCTCGTAGACCTCGCGGCTCTTGATGCCGACGAGGCGGTCCTCGACGATGTCGATCCGGCCGATGCCCTGGGCGCCGGCGCGCTGGTTGAGCTGCTCGATCGCCTCGAGCGGGGTGACGGCCCGGCCGTCGATCTTCACCGGGATCCCCTTCTCGAAGGTGATGGTGACCTCGTCGACCGGCGGCGGGAAGGCCGGGTCGTCGGTGTAGTCGTAGACGTCCTTCGTCGGGCCGTTCCAGATGTCCTCGAGGAACCCGGTCTCCACCGCGCGGCCCCACACGTTCTGGTCGATCGAGAACGGGTTGTTCTTCGTCGTGACGATCGGCAGGCTGTTCCGCTCGGCGTACTCGATGGCCTTCTCGCGGGTGAGCGCGAGGTCGCGGACGGGCGCGATGCATTTCATGTCGGGGGCGAGCGAGGTGATGCCGACCTCGAACCGCACCTGGTCGTTGCCCTTGCCGGTGCAGCCGTGGGCCACGGTGGTGGCGCCGAACTTCCGGGCGGCGGTGACGAGGTGCTTGACGATGACCGGGCGGGAGAGCGCCGAGACGTTGGGGTAGGCGTCCATGTAGAGCGTGTTCGCCTTGAGGCCGGGCATGCAGTACTCCTCGGCGAACTCGTCGCGCGCGTCGGCGACGTAGGCCTCGACCGCGCCGCAGTCGAGGGCGCGCTGGCGGATCGTCTCGAGGTCCTCGCCGCCCTGTCCGACGTCGACGGCCATCGCGACGACCTCGGCGCCGGTGGCCTCGTGGATCCAGCCGATGGCCACGGAGGTGTCGAGCCCGCCGGAGTAGGCGAGGACGATGCGGTCTGTCATGGGGTTCTCCTTGTGTCGTTGCGGTGCTGATGTTCGGGGGGTGCCGCGGATCGGCTCAGGCGCCGTCGGCGGCCAGGGTGAGGAGGAGCCCGGCGAGCTGCTCCCCCCGGCTCACGTCGCCGGTGATCACGAGCACGGTGTCGTCTCCTGCGATCGTACCGAGGACTCCGGGGATCACCGAGCGGTCGAGCGCGGAGGCGAGGTACTGGGCCGCACCCGGCGGGGTGCGGAGCACGACGAGCTGCTCCGCGCTCGTCACGCTGACGAGCAGCTCCTCGAGGAGCCGCGGGAGCTTGGCGTCGAGGACCTCGCCGTCGGCGGCCGCCTGCAGGCTGCGGTCCCCGCCCTCGCCGGGCACGGCGTAGGCCGAGCCGGCCGCGGTGCGGACCTTGACCGCACCGATCTCGGCCATGTCGCGCGAGAGCGTCGCCTGGGTCACGGACATCCCGCGGGCCGCGAGCAGCTGCATGAGCTGGGACTGCGAGGTGATCGCCTCGCGCCGGATGAGATCGACGATGAGCTGCTGGCGGGCGGTCTTCGTCGCCGGGGAGACGGCGTGGCCCTCGTCGAAGGGTGCGGCGGCGGCCATCTCAGTGCTCCAGCAGCCAGGTGAGGAGCGCCTTCTGGGCATGGAGCCGGTTCTCCGCCTCGTCGAAGACCACCGAGTGCGGCCCGTCGAGGAGCTCCGCGGTGATCTCCTGCCCGCGGTAGGCCGGCAGGCAGTGCATGACGAGGGCGTCGTTCGACAGCGCGTGGAGATCGTCGTCGAGCCGGTAGGCGGCGAACGGCGAATCCTCGCCCGAACGCCCGTCGTCGTCCTGTCCCATCGACACCCAGGTGTCGGTGACGAGGACATCGGCGTCGGCCGCCGCGGCCCGCGGGTCGGTCTTCACGACGACGGAGCCGCCGGTGGTCGCCGCGAGCGCCTCGGCCTCGGCGAGCACGGCCGGCGCCGGGTGGGAGCCGGAGGGTGCGGCGATCCGCACGTGCATGCCGGCGTTGGCCCCGGCGAGCGCATAGGAGTGCGCCATGTTGTTCGCGCCGTCGCCGAAGTAGGCGAGCGTGAGGCCCGAGAGCCCGTTGCCGGACCCGGTGTGCCGGTGCTCGCGGATGGTCTGGAGATCGGCGAGGAGCTGGCACGGGTGGTAGTCGTCGGACAGCGCGTTGACCACCGGGACCCGCGAGTGGGCTGCCATCTCCTCGAGCCCGGACTGCGCGTAGGTGCGCCACACGATCACCGCGACCATGCGCTCGAGGACGCGGGCGGAGTCGGCGATCGACTCCTTGTGCCCGAGCTGCGACTCCCCGGGGTTGATGATGAGCGGCGAGCCGCCGAGCGCGGCGACGCCGGCGGAGAAGGACACCCGGGTGCGCGTCGAGGTCTTGTCGAAGATCACGGCGACGGTCTGCGGGCCGGCGAGCGAGCGGCGGGAGTACGGGTCGGCCTTGAGCGCGTCGGCGAGATCGAGGACCTCGCCGAGCTCGGCGGGGCTGAGGTCGCTGTCCTTGAGGAAGTGGCGGGTCATGATGCGGTCCCTCCTGCGGTGTCGAGGATGCTGGGCAGGGCGTCGAGGAAGCGGTCGAGGTCCGCGTCGTCGATGATGAGCGCCGGGGCGATGCGGAGCCGGGTGTCGGTCACCGGATTGACGATGAAGCCGGCGTCGAGCGCGGCCTCGGCGACCGCCTTCGCGTTCCCCGCCGTGAGCTCGGCCGCGCGCAGCAGACCGACGCCGGAGACCTCGGACACGCCGTCGAGCGCGGCGAGCCGCGCGGCGAACCGGTCGCCGCGCTCGCGCACCCGGGCGAGCAGCCCGGCGGACTCGATCGTGGTGAGCACCGCGAGCCCGGCGGCGGTGGCGATCGGGTTGCCGCTGTAGGTCGAGCCGTGCTGGCCCGGCACGAGCAGGCCGGTGGTCTCCCGTCCGAAGGTCACGACCGCGCCGAGCGGGAGTCCGCCGCCGAGGCCCTTGGCGCACGTGACGGCGTCGGGGACGATCCCCTCGCCGAGCTCGGGGTCCTGGAAGGCGAACCAGGAGCCGCAGCGCCCGATCCCGGTCTGCACCTCGTCGAGCACGAGGAGGGCGCCGGCCTCGCGGGTCGCCTTGCGGGCGGCGGCGAGATAGCCGACGGGATGGCGGCGCACCCCGGCCTCGCCCTGGATCGGCTCGACGACGACGGCCGCGCAGGTCTCGTCGACCTCGCGGCGCAGCGCCCCGACATCGCCGTGGGGGACGTGGACGACACCGGGCACCCCCGGGGCGAAGGGAGCGCGGAACGCCTCCTTGCTCGTCATCGCGAGCGCCCCCATGGTGCGGCCGTGGAAGCCGCCGTCGACGGCGACGATCTTCGACCGGCCGCCGCCGGCCACGCGCCGCGACATCTTGAGCGCCGCCTCGTTCGCCTCGGCGCCGGAGTTGCAGAAGTAGACGGCGGAGCCCTCCGGGGCCCCGGCGACGGAGAGGAGCTTCTCGGCGAGCGCGATCTGCGGCGGCGAGGCGAAGTAGTTCGACACCTGGCCGAGCGTCGCGACCTGGGTGGACACCGCTTCGACGAGGGCGGGATGGGCATGGCCGAGCGCGTTCACCGCGATCCCGCCGAGGAGATCGAGGTACTCCTTCCCGGACTCGTCCCACACGCGCACACCCTCGCCGCGCACGAGGAGGCGCTGCGGGCGGCCGAGCGCGGGCAGGATCGCCGCCGAGTGATGGGTGCGCCAGTCCGCATCGAAGCCGGTCGTCATGCGGTCTCCTCGGGGGTGTCGGGTCCGTCGTGGCCGTCGTGCATCGTCGCCTGCGGGCTGCCGGCGGCCTCGTGCACCATCGTGCCGATGCCCTGGGTGGTGAAGATCTCGAGGAGGATCGAGTGCGCCATCCGGCCGTCGACGATGTGCGCCTGGCGCACCCCGCTGTCGACCGCGTCGAGCGCCGCGGTCATCTTGGGGATCATCCCGGCGTCGAGGCGGGGCAGGAGCTCGCGCAGCTCGTCGGGAGTGATCTGCGAGATCAGGCTGTCCTTGTCCGGCCAGTCGCGGTAGAGGCCGGGCACGTCGGTGAGCATGAGGAGCTTGTCGGCGCGCATCTCCCGGGCGATCGCGGCGGCGGCGAGGTCGGCGTTGACGTTGAGCGGGGTGTCGGCCGCTCCCCCGAGCTCGGCGGCGATCGAGCAGATGACCGGCACCCGCCCGGCGTCGAGGAGCTCGTCGAGGACCTGCGTGTTGACCTTCCGGATGTCGCCCACCCGGCCGAGGTCGACGGTCTCGCCGTCGACCACCGTGGTCGTCGGCACCGCGAGCAGCAGGTCGGCATCCTCCCCCGAGAGCCCGATCGCGGCGTCGCCGTTCATGTTGATGCGCGACACGATCTCGCGGTTCACCTGCCCGGCGAGCACCATGCGGATGACCTCGGCGGCCTCCGGGGAGGTGACGCGCTGGCCCCCGCGGAACTCGCTGGGGATCTGCAGGCGCTCGAGCATGCGGGTGATCTGCGGACCGCCGCCGTGGACGACGATCGGCCGGAGCCCGGCGAAGCGGAGGAACGCGATGTCGTCGGCGAACGCCTGCTGGAGCTCGTGCGAGACCATCGCATTGCCGCCGTACTTGATGACGATCGTGGCACCGGCGAAGGTCTTGATCCACGGCAGCGCCTCGGTGAGGGTCTCGGCCTTGGCCTGGGCGCGCACGAGGCGCTCTGCGGGAGTGGGGTGATGGCGGGTCATGTCGAGTACGCGCTGTTCTCTTCGACGTAGTCGTGGGTGAGGTCCGAGGTGAGGATCGTGCCCTCGGCGGTGCCGGCGTGGAGATCGATCTCGACGACGACCCGGCGGTCGAACAGGACCTGGGACGGGTCCGCGCCGGGGGCCGAACCGACGCACACCGGAACGCCGTTGAACGTCACGTCGATCGCATCGGGCTCGAACTGCGCGTCCGTGGTGCCGACCTGCGCGACGACGCGGCCCCAGTTGGGGTCCTCCCCGAAGACCGCGGCCTTGAAGAGGTTCGAGCGGCCGACCGCCCGCGACACCTCGAGCGCCTGCTCCTCGGAGAAGGCGCCGCGCGTGGTGATGACGATGTCATGGTGAGCGCCCTCGGCGTCGACGTGGAGCTGCTCGGTGAGGTCCTGGCAGGCGTCGGTGAGCAGCGCGGTGAACTCCCCGAGGTCCGCACGGTGCCCGGAGGCTCCGGAGCTCATGAGGATCACCGTGTCGTTCGTCGACATGCAGCCGTCGGTGTCGAGCCGGTCGAAGGTGCGCGCGGTCGCGGTGCGCAGCGCCTCGTCGAGCTCAGCGGCGTCGAGCACCGCATCGGTGGTGATGACGACGAGCATCGTCGCGAGCCCCGGAGCGAGCATGCCCGCGCCCTTGGCCATCCCGCCGATCCGGTAGGCGGTGCCCTCGCGCTCGGTCGTCTTCGGCACGGTGTCGGTGGTCATGATCGCCTCGGCGGCGGCTGCGCCGCCGGCCGGAGTCTCCTGCGCGGCCTCGGCGAGCGCGGGCAGGCCGGTGAGGATCCGGTCGCGGAAGTCCTGTCCGCCCACGCCGATGAGACCGGTCGAGCACACGAGCACGTCGAGCGGGTCGATGCCGAGGAGCTCGGCGGTGCGCTCCGCGGTGGCGTGGGTGGTCTCGAAGCCGAAGGAGCCGGTGTAGCAGTTCGCTCCCCCGGAGTTGAGGACGACGGCGCGGGCGCGCCCGTCGGCGGAGGCCTGCTGGGACCACAGGACCGGGTTCGCCCGGCACCGGTTGGAGGTGTAGACGGCGGCGACGGCGTCGTGCTCCCCGGTGTTGTGGACGAGGGAGAGGTCGGGCTTGCCGCTGGGCTTGAGCCCGGCGGTCGAACCGGCGGCGGCGAAACCGCGGGGGTACGTCACGCTCATGGGGCGACTCCTTCGGTGGGCAGTGCGGTGGACTCCTCGAGTCCGAGAGCGAGGTGGGCGGACTGGAGCGCCTGGCCGGCGGTGCCGCGCACGAGGTTGTCGAGCGCGACGGACACGAGCACGGTGCCGGCGCGGGAGTCGACGGCCGTCTGGAGGTGCGCGGTGTTCGCCCCGGTCGTCGCCGCGGTGTGCGGCCACTGTCCCTCCGGGAGGAGGCGGACGAAACGCTCCGCGGCGTAGGTCTCCGCGATGACCGCGCGGACGTCCTCGGTGCTCGCCTCCGCGGTGAGCGGCGCGCTCAGGGTCGCGAGGATCCCGCGGGACATCGGGACGAGGGTCGGGGTGAAGGAGATCCGGACGTCGGAGCCGACGGCCGGCTGGCCGAGCACCCCGGCGAGGTTCTGCTCGATCTCCGGGACGTGCCGGTGGGTGCCGGCGGTGCCGTACGGGGACGCGTCGCCGAGCACCTCGGCGGCGAGCAGGTGGGGCTTGAGCGCCTTGCCCGCGCCGGACACCCCGTTGGCGAGCACTGCGGTGAGCCGCCCGGGGTCGATGAGGCCGGCGGCGAGCAGCGGCTGGAGGCCGAGCGTCACGGCGGTGACGTTGCAGCCAGGGACCGCGATGCGGCGGGTGTCGCGGAGGAGCTCGCGCTGTCGCCCGCCGCCGGCGCGAAGGAGCTCGGGCAGCCCGTACGTCCACGTGCCCGGGTGCGCGGAGCCGTAGAACTGCTCCCAGGCGGCCGCGGATTCGAGGCGGTGGTCGGCGGCGAGATCGACGATGAGGGTGTCCGGCGAGGACTCGGCGAGCGCGGCGGCGATCGCGCCGGAGGCACCGTGCGGCAGGGCGAGGACGACGACGTCGTGTCCGGCGAGGACCTCGGCGGTCGATTCCTCCACGGTCATGTCGGCATAGGCGACGAGGTGCGGCTGGTGCTCGCCGAGCCGCGATCCCGCTGTCGAATGGCCGCACACGGTTGTAACGTGAAGGTCTGGATGCCCGCTCAGGAGGCGCAGGACCTCGCCCCCGGCGTACCCGGTGGCCCCTGAGACGGCGACAGTGAAACCCGACATATGCATAACGATACATTGCATACGGTATTTATTCATGCCGTTGCCTGCGGCCGCCGCGGTCGCGGGAGAGGAGGCACTCCCATGCACGCTGTCCACGCCACCCGCAAGGGCGGACCCGAGGTCCTCGAATACGTCGAGCTGCCGGACCCCACCGCGGGTCCCGGTGAGCTGCTCGTCGCCGTCGAGGCCGCCGGCATCAACTTCATCGACACCTACCGCCGCTCGGGGATGTACCCGATGGAGTTCCCGCACATCGTCGGCGTCGAGGGCGCCGGGACGGTCGAGGCCGTCGGCGAGGGCGTCCCCGGGTTCTCCCCCGGCGACCGGGTCGCCTGGCACGATGCGCCCGGCTCCTATGCGGAGAAGGTCGCCGTCCGCGCGGACATGGTCATGCGGGTGCCGGACGGAGTGTCCGCCGAGGCCGCGGCCGCGATCCCGCTCCAGGGACTCACCGCGCAGTACCTCGCGACGGGCTCGCACCGGATCGAGCCCGGCCAGACCGCGCTCGTCCACGCCGCCGCCGGCGGGGTGGGCCTGCTCCTCACCCAGATCATCGGGCACCTCGGCGGTCGGGTCATCGGCACGGTGGGCACCGAGGAGAAGGCGGAGCTCGCCCGGGCCGCCGGGGCCGACGAGGTGTTCCTCTACGGCGAGGGCGTCGACATCGCCGCACGGGTCCGCGAGCTCACCGACGGCGCCGGCGTCGACGTCGCCTACGACGGCGTCGGGAAGGACACCTTCGACGCCTCGCTCGCCTCCCTGAAAGTGCGCGGCTCGATGGTGCTGTTCGGTGCGGCCTCCGGTGCCGTGCCGCCCTTCGACATCCAGCGGCTCAACTCCTCCGGCGGGATCTTCCTGTCCCGGCCGTCGCTCCAGTGGTTCGTCACGAACCCCGAGGAGCTCGCCGAGCGCTCGGCGATGCTCTTCGACGGCCTGGAGAACGGCTGGCTCGACTTCCGGGTCGGGTCGACCTTCCCGCTCGCCGAGGCCGCCGAGGCCCACCGCGCACTCGAGGGGCGCAAGACCACCGGCAAGGTCGTCCTCCTGCCCTGAGCCAGTCCCGAATCCACCGGGGTCCGGGAGCGGACGCGACGAGAGGCCGATCGGTGCAGGTGCACCGACCGGCCTCTCCGCGTTCCGCGCGCGGGCGCGTCAGAGGAACGGGATCGAGAGTCCGAGGAGGACGAGCACCCCGCCGGACACGAGGTCCATGGCGAGCGCGCCGCGCCTGCCCTCGAGCCGGCGGCCGAGCCCGGCGGCGGTGGCGACGAGGAGGAGGGAGTAGAGCGCGAACACCGCGACGATGGTGAGGACGAGGACGGCGATGAGACCGACCCCCTGCTCGCTCGGGAGGAACGCGGGGAACAGCGCGAGGAAGAACATCCCGGTCTTCGGGTTCGTCAGGCTGCTGAGCAGTCCGACCGGGAACGGCGAGCGGCGGCGGTCGACGCCGCGGCCGCTCGTCGCGGTCTCGACGGACGGGTCGGTGGGGTCGAGGATGACCTCGCCGTCGGGAGCAGCGATCCCGGCATGGACCTCACCGCTCGTCGTCACGGGCACGAGGGCCGGAGCGGAAGCGGGGGCGCCCGAGGCCGCCGCGGTCTCCTGGGCACCGGCGCCGCCCGCTGCGACGAGCACCGCGCGGACGGAGGCGGTGCGGGAGCGGAGGGCGCGCTCCGCGGTCCAGACGCCCCACAGGGTGCGCACGCCGAGGAACGTCAGGTAGATGCCGCCGCACACCGCGAGGACGGTGCGCGCCGTCGGATGGCTCTGGAGCAGGGCGGCGATCCCGGACAGCGCGAGGATCGCCCACACGGTGATGCCGCACGCGGCCGCGGAGGCGTAGACGATCCCCCGGCGGAACGACTGCGCGCCGTAGCGGATGGTGAGGAAGGTGTCGGGCCCCGGCGTCACCGCGAGGATGAGTGCCGCTCCGAGGAAGGCGATGAACTCCGCGCCGGTCATGCGTCCGTGCGTCCTGCGTGCATGGCTGTGGGCCCTTTCGTCATGGGAGAGCGCCCGCACGGTCCGGCGGGCGCCCGGTCCAGGATGCACCGCCGCGACCATACGCGTCCACCCGACTGTTCCTGATGATCGTTCGGTTCTGACTTATGATCGTTCCATGCAGAATCTCCACCGCCTCCGGGTGTGGCGCGCGGTCGTCGCGAGCGGCTCCGTGCAGCAGGCCGCGCGCAATCTCGGGAACTCCCCCGCGACGGTGAGCCAGCACATCATCGCGCTCCAGCGCGAGGTCGCAGCCCCCCTCTACCGCCGGGACGGCCGCGGCATCGCCGTCACCGAGGCGGGGCACGCGCTCGCCGCCCGCTCCGAGGCCCTCCTCGCCGGGGCGGCCGACCTGCAGACGTTCGTCGACCGGCTCGCGGCGGGGCCGGCGACGCGGCTCACCCTCGGC
This sequence comes from Brevibacterium ihuae, assembly GCF_900184225.1. Lineage (NCBI taxonomy): Bacteria > Bacillati > Actinomycetota > Actinomycetes > Micrococcales > Brevibacteriaceae > Brevibacterium > Brevibacterium ihuae. Next base: position 38,110 of record NZ_FXWZ01000003.1, read on the forward strand.
AGCTTCTCCTCGGCGACGACGGTGTGGCTGCCCGATGTCCTCCGCGCCGCCCAGCTCCGCTTCCCCGGTCTCCACATGGAGATCCTCGCCAACGAGCCCGCACCGCCCGGCGAGCGCGCCTTCGCCGACATCGAGGTGCGCGCGGAGTCCGGTCTCGCAGATCCGGTGCGGATGCGCGGCCACGATCGCGACGAGCTCCTCGACGACGCGTACGTCGTCGTCACCGAGGCCGACCACCCGCTCGCGCAGGCCCCGGAGGTGCGGATGGCCGAGCTCGCCGAGCACGCGCTCGTCGACCTCCATGTGCAGGGCAGTCCGTCCGGCGAGGTCATCGACGAGGCGGCCCGCGCGGCCGGGCTCGACCTCCGCTATGCGGCCGGCGCCGACGACCACCACGGGGTGCTCGCGATGGTCGCGGCGGGAATGGGGGTCACCGTGCTGCCGCTGCTCGCGACGCTCGACCTGCCCGCAGGGCTCGTCGTGCGCCCGCTCCTCGATCCCACACCCGTGCGCCGGATCGTTCTCCACGTCCGCCAGACGATGTCGGCCCTGCCCCACGTCGTATTCCTCCGCCGGGAGATCGGCCGGGTCGCCCGGGCCTACGCGGAGGACCTCGCCGCTCGGGGCCCGCAGGGGACGGCTATCTGAATCTGCGCTCGCGCAGCGCCGGGGCGAGGACGACCGCGGAGAGCACGAATCCGACGAGGAGCACCCACGCGCCGAAGTACGTGAACAGGCGCAGGTCCGGGGCGAGCGGCGGCCCGAAGTCCGCCGTCATCATCATCACGCCGCCGAGGATGAAGGCGGTGGCGATGATGACCTGGATGAACTGGTCGACCGTCGAGCGCACGAGGTTCTTGATGAGGTCGATGTTGAGACCGCTCGTGCCGATGTCGAGCGTGCCGTCCTGGAGGTGCTTGACCACCCGGCTGAGCTCGACCGGCAGGCTGGCGAGCACCGGCAGCGTCGACCCGACGTAGAGGGTGAGGTTCTCCGCCGACTCCGCGAGGTCGCGGGATTCGCGCATGAGCTCGTCCGCGTGCTCGCGGACCATGTCGAGGAGATCGATGGACGGGTCGAGGATCCGCAGGCTGCCCTCGAGGGTGCTGATGGCGCGGAAGGCGTTCGCGACGGCGGACGGCATCTCGAAGCCCTGCGCCATGACGAACTCGAGGAGCTCCCCGAACAGCGCCGAGGAGCCGGCGGGCATGCCGCCCTCGAACTGGAGCATGATCTGGCCGATGTCGCGCTGCATCGACCGCAGGTCGATGCCCACGGGAGTGCCGAAGATGTCCAGCACGGCGTTCATCGCGGCCTCGGAGTTCTGGTGCTCGAAGGCGAGGAGGAGCAGGGTGATGTCGCGCCGGTCGCGGCGATCGATCCGGCCGACGCTGCCGAAGTCGATGAGCCCGGCCCGGCCCGAGGTGTCGATCATGATGTTGCCGGCGTGCAGGTCGGCGTGGAAGATCCCCTTGATGAGCACCTGGCGGGCGACCATGAGGAAGAGGTCGCGGGCGATGTCTGCCCGCGCGATGTCCGACAGGCCCTCGAGCACGGGGCCGGCCTTGGCCAGCGGGACCCCGCGGATCCGTTCGAGGACGATGACCCGCTCACCGCTGAGCTCGGGATAGACCTGCGGGATCCGCACGACCGAGTCCTCGAGGTGAGACGTCGCGTTCCGCAGGGCGATGGTCTGCCGCAGCTCGCCGCGGTAGTCGAGCTCCTCGGCCAGGGTCTCGAGGAAGCCGCGGGCGATCGCGGTGACCCCGATCGAGCGCGCCCAGCCGGCGGTGCGCTCGAGCCGTTCGGCGAGCGTCATGACGATGTCGGAGTCCGCTCGCACCTGCCGGCGCAGCTTGGGGCGCTGGACTTTGACGACGACCTCGGTGCCGTCGAAGGCGACCGCGCGGTAAACCTGGGCGACCGAGGCGGCGGCGAGCGGCACGGTGTCGAACTCGGCGAACACCTCGTGGACGGGGCGCCCCCACGCGGATTCGAGCTCGACGCGGATGTCCTCGAAGGGCACGGCGGGGACGTCGGACTGGAGCTTCGAGAACTCCTCGACGAACTCCGGCGGCACCATGTCGGCGCGGGTGGCGACGAACTGCCCGAGCTTGACGAAGGTCACCCCGGCGGCGGCGAACGCCTCCGCGGTGGTCTTCGCGATCTCGCGGGTGGACACGCGCAGCGTCGGGATCCGCGGACGCATGTACCGTGCGAGCCCGTACCGGAGGAGGATCCGCTGGATCTGGGAAAGCCGGCTCACCCGGCGGTACCAGACCGGGACGCGCGTGGCGGAGCGGAGGAGGTGGGTGAAAGAGCCGCTGGGGAGGACGAGCTCGATCGCGAGGAGGATCGCCATCTGGACGACGATGAGCCAGGCGAACACGAGGAGGAACACCATGACGGCGGGGAAGCTCATCTCGATCCACGGGATGTCCCCGCCCTGCGAGATGCCGAACATCTCGTAGGCCTGGAGGGTGATCGGCCACAGGGACATGCCGATGACGACGGAGACGACGGTGTTGCGGAGCGCCCCGGTGCCCACCGAGATCGTGCGCCGGACGAGCACGCCGACGACGACGGCGTTGAGCAGACCGAGCAGGATCGACCAGAGGATGTTCACAGGACCACCTGTCGTAATCGGGCTGTTCGCGGGCGGGCGGGTCGGTTCGGACCCAGCTTAGCCGTCCGCCTCAGGCGTCGCGGGGGTCGAGGTGGAGTCGGCGGGTGTGCTCCCCCAGCGCGTCCGCGCGGGCGGCGAGCGCGTCCGGGGTGTCGACGCCGGCGCGCACGTACCGGCCCGACCACGCGTCGAGGCCGCCCGCGGCGAGCGCGAGGGCGAGGTCGACGAGCTCCGCCGGGGAGGTCCAGTCGTCGCCGGTCCGCGCCGCGTGAATCGGCATGCCGTGGGTCATGTCCGACTCGATGACGCCGGGCGACATCTCGAAGATCCGCAGGCCTGCGTCCCGCCCGTAGTGGTCGACGGAGTCGGCGATCCGGAACAGCGCGGCCTTCGACGCGGAGTACGCGGCATAGGCCGGGGTGCCGGCGGCGCCGGACCCGGAGTTGAGGTCGATGATCCGCACCGGCTCGCCGGTTGCGCGGGCGACCTCGAGCAGGTGCGGGACGAAGCGGTGGAGGACGAGCAGCGGACCGATGGTGTTCGTCTCGATCACGCGCACGAGGTCGGCCGGATCGGCCTCCCACAGGGGGCCCTCGCTCGACTCGATGACGCCGGCGTTGTTGACGAGCACCCTGAGGCGCCGGCCGCTCTCGGCCTCGAGCGCGGTCACCCGGTCGAGCAGCGCGGCGACGGAGTCGGGGTCGGCGACGTCGAGCGGCGCGCCGGCGACCCGGCCGCCGGTTCCGGCCGCGATCTCCGCGGCCGCGGACTCCGCGCGCGCTCGGTCGGTCGCGGTGAGGAGCACCGGGTGGCCCGCCGCGGCGAAGCCCTCCGCGAGGTGCCGGCCGATGCCGCGGCTGCCGCCGGTGACGAGGACGAGCGGGGTCTCCGTCATCTCAGCTCCTCACCTCCGCGCCCGTGCGCTCGGCCGCGACGGCGGTCGCCGCCTCGCGCAGGGCGGAGGCCTCGTCCGCGGTGAGCGTGCGATCCGCGGCGCGGAAGGTCATCCGGAACGCGATCGACTTCCGCCCCTCGGGCACCTGGTCGCCGGAGTAGACGTCGAACACCTCGAGTGTCTCGAGCTCCGCGCCGGCGCCGGCGCGCAGGGCCGCGGCGACCTCGGCGGCCGGGATCGCGTCGTCGACGACGAGCGCGACGTCCTGCCGGGACACCGGGTACGAGGACAGCACACCGGTCCACGCGCGCTCGTCCTCCTGGCGGAGCAGGGCGTCGAGGTCGATCTCGAAGGCGACGGAGCGGCGCGGCAGCCCGAGGTTCTCGAGGACCTTGGGGTGGAGCTCGCCGGCGTGGCCGAGCACGGATCCGTCGGCGAGGACGAACTCCGCGCACCGTCCCGGATGGAACGGCGCCCGGCGGGCGGCGCGCACCGCGGCGTCGAGTCCGAGGGCGGCGAGGATCCGGCGCACGGTGTCGATGACGTCGGCGGCTTCGACCGGGCGCCCCGCACCCCACGTGCCCGCGAGCTCGGCGCGACCGGCGACGACCCCGGCGTAGTGGTACGGCTGCTGCGGGACGGACTCGCGGATCGCGGCGAGCTCGTCGGCGCTCGGGTGGTACCCGGGGTCGAACCGCAGACCGGTCGCGGATCCGCCGGTCGGCAGGGTGACGAGGCCGGCCTCGAACACCGCGACGTCCTTGAACCCGCGGCCGAGGTTGCGCGACACCGCGTCGACGAGCGTGGCGAGCAGATGGGTGCGCATGAGCGGCTGGTCGTCGGCCATCGGGTTGACGAGCCGCACGCCTCCGCGCCGCTCGTCGTCCTCCGGCAGGAGCAGCTCGTCGCTGCGCTTCTCCGAGGTGAACGGATAGGTGAGCACCTCGGTGTAGCCGAGCCCGGCGAGCAGGTTCGAGATCCGCCGCCGGGCGCGCTGCGCCGCGCTGAGGCCGCGCCCGCCGGGCGCCTGCGGCAGCACCGAGGGGATGCGGTCGTAGCTGCCGGCCCGCGCGATCTCCTCGACGAGGTCGATGGGAGACGTGAGGTCGCCGCGCCACGTCGGCACGGTGACGCGGGCGGTGTCGCCGGAGACCTCGACCGCGGCGCCGATCGCCTCGAGCAGCCCGGCGGTCTCCGCCGCGGAGTACGCGACGCCGACGGTGCGCTCGGCGAGGTCGAGAGGGAGCTCGAGGACCCGGGGTGCGGGCTCCTCGCCGACGACGGTCGTCGCCGGGTCGAGGGTACCGCCGCCGAGCTCGACGAGGAGGTCGGCGACGCGGCGGGCGGCCGCAGGGCCGAGGGCGGGGTCGACGCCGCGCTCGAAGCGGCGGGCGGCCTCGCTCGGGAGCCGGTGGCGCCGCGCGGTGCGCGCGATCGACACCTGATCGAAGTGGGCGGCCTCGATGAGCACGGCCCGGGTCGCGTCGGTGACCTCGAGCTCCGCACCGCCCATGACGCCGGCGAGGCCGATGATCCGGCTCGTCCCGTCGGTCTCGTCGGTGATGAGGAGGTCCTCGGCGTCGAGCTTCCGGGTGACGTCGTCGAGCGTCGTGAGCGTCTCCCCCGCCCGTGCCCGGCGCACGACGATGCGCTGCCCGAGCAGGTCGAGGTCGTAGGCATGGATCGGCTGCCCGAGCTCGAGCATGACGTAGTTCGTCACGTCGACGGCGAGCGAGATCGGGCGCATCCCGGCCTCCAGGAGCCGGCGGCGCATCCAGAACGGGGTGGGCCGCGTGGGGTCGAGATCGCGGACGATGAGCGCGGTGAAGCGCGAGCAGCCCGGCATCCCGTGGATCGGGCCGTCGTCGGCGAGCACGACCTCGAAGCCGTCCGCGGTGGGCGCCGCGGTGGCGATCCGGGCCGGATCCTCGAAGGTCTGGCCCTTGAGCATCGCGTACTCCCGGGCGATGCCGCGCATCGAGAGCTGGTAGCCGCGGTCGGGGGTGACGTTGACGTCGAGGGTCACCCGGTCGAGTCCGAGCAGGGCGATCGCGTCGTCGCCCGGTTCGCCGTCGAGGCCGAGGTCGGTGAGCACGATGATGCCGTCGTGGTCGTCGCCGAGGCCGAGCTCGCGCTGCGAGCAGATCATGCCGTCGGACACGTGGCCGTACGTCTTCCGGGCGGCGATCCGGAAATCGCCGGGCAGCACCGCCCCGGGCAGCGCCGCGACGACGAGGTCGCCGGCAGCGAAGTTGTGGGCGCCGCACACGATTCCGCGGGGCTCGCCCTCACCGGTGTCGACCTGGCACCAGTTGATCGTCTTGCCGTTGGAGTGCTCCTCCTTCGTCAGCTCGAGCACCCGGGCGACGACGAGCGGCCCGGTCACTGCGGGGCCGAAGAAGTCCTCCTCCTCGAGCCCGATGCCGGCGAGGTCCGCGGCGAGGACGTGCGGATCGTCGACGACGGAGGTGTCGACATAGTCGGAGAGCCATTCGAGCGGGACGCGCATCAGGCGTTCACCCCGAACCGTGCGGAGAAGCGGAGGTCGCCCTCGACCATGTCGTGCATGTCGTTGATCCCTTCCTGGAGCATGAGCGTGCGCTCGATGCCCATGCCGAACGCGAATCCCCGGTACTCGTCGGGGTCGATCCCGGCGGCGCGGAGCACATTGGGGTGCACCATGCCGCAACCGCCCCACTCGATCCAGCCCGGTCCCCCGACCTTGTTGGGGAACCAGAAGTCCATCTCCGCGCTCGGCTCGGTGAACGGGAAGAAGCTCGGGCGCAGCCGGGTATGGGACTCGGGGCCGAACATCGCGCGGGCGAACTCGTCGAGCGTGCCCTTGAGGTGGGCCATGGTGAGCCCGCGGTCGATCGCGATGCCCTCGATCTGATGGAAGACCGGGGTGTGGGTCGCGTCGAGCTCATCGGTGCGGAAGACCTTGCCCGGGCACACGACGTAGAGCGGCACCCCGCGCTCGAGGAGCGAGCGCGACTGGACCGGCGAGGTGTGCGTGCGCAGCACGAGCGCGGCGGCCTCCGGGTCGACGAAGAACGTGTCCTGCATCTGCCGCGCGGGGTGGTCGGGACCGAAGTTGAGGGAGTCGAAGTTGAGCCACTCGGCCTCGACCTCGGGGCCTTCGGCGACCTCCCAGCCGTGCGCGACGAAGTGGTCGGCGACGCGCTCCTGGAGGAGCTGGAGCGGGTGGCGGGCGCCGGCGGCGCGGCGCGCCGAGGGCAGGGTGACGTCGATGGTCTCGGCGACGAGGACCTCGGCCTCGCGCTGCTCCTCGAGCTCGGCCAGCCGGGCGTCGTGCGCCTGCTTGATGCGGCCGCGGGACTGGCCGACGAGCTTGCCCGCCTGCGCCTTCTCGGACTTGTCGAGCTTCCCGATCTCCCGGTTCGCCAGCGCGAGCGGGGAGCGATCGCCCATGTGGTCGATCTTGACGGTCTTGAGCGCGTCGAGGGAGTCGGCGGCGGCGAATGCGGCGAGCGCCGCGTCGACGGCTGCGGCGACCGCGGTCTCGTCGCGCGGATCGAGGTGCGCTGTCATCGGCCTTCTTTCTCTCAGGGTGATCGACCGTCCATCAGTCTAACGAAGCACCGGTCATCGTTATGCTCGGGATCATGTCCGCCCTGCCGCACCCGCGCCTCGTCGTCACCGGGCTGTCGCTGGGCACGATGCTCAACCCGCTGAATTCGACGATCATCACCGTCTCCCTCGTCGCGATCGCTGCCGCGTTCGATGCCTCCTTCGTCGAGGTGAGCTGGGTGATCACGGTGTTCTATCTCGTCTCGTGCACCGCCCAGCCGGTGCTCGGCCGGTTCGCCGACCGCTACGGGCCCAAGCGGATCTTCGTCGCCGGGATGGGCGTCGTCCTCGCCGCCGCGATCTGGGGATCGCTCGCCGGCGGGGTCGTCGAGCTCAGCGCGGCGCGCGGACTGCTCGCGCTCGGCACCGCGTGCGCGTACCCCTCGGCGGTCACCCTGCTCGGCCGCTGGATCGAACCCGGACCGGACTCGGTGCGCGCGCTCGGGCGGATCCAGATCGTCAATCTCCTCGGCATGGCGCTCGGGCCCGCGCTCGGCGGCCTCGTGCTCGCCGCCTTCGGCTGGGCGGCCCAGTTCTGGCTCACCATCCCGCTCGCGCTCACCGCCGGGATCATCGTCGCGCTCACCGCGCCCCCGGACTCGGCACCGGGTATCGCGGGGCGGGAGCGGCCGGTTCCCGCCGAGGCCGCTCCCCGGGGACGGGACCGGTCGGTCGGCCGCGGTCTCGCCCGGATCTTCTTCACCGCCGACGTCCCCGGCGTCGTCGGGTTCAGCGTGGCGATGTCGGCGCTCATCCTCGCGCTCCTCGACTCGGTCCCGGGGATGCGCGTGCTCCTCGTCGTCATCGCGCTCGTCACCGGAGCAGCGTTCGCCGTCTGGGAGCTGCGGGCACCCGTGCCGGTCCTCGACCTCCGCGCGCTCGCCGCGAACCCCGCGCTCCTCCTCGTGCTCGTGCAGTTCGCGACGTTCAACGTCGTGTTCTACCTCGTCCTCTTCGCCTTCCCGCCGTTCCTCGAGGTCGTGATCGGGCTCCCGGTGGCGCAGGTCGGCCTGTGCATGGCGGCTCTCGCGGTGGTGTCCGCCGCGGTCGTCGGGCCGGGCATGCCGCTCCTCGGCCGGTGGGGCCTGCGCACCTTCCTCGGGGTCGGAGCGGTGCTCCTGCTCGGGGCGGTCGTCGTGCTGTGGCCGATCGGCACCGCAGCGCCATGGTGGGCGAGCACGCTCGTGCTCGTCGTCCTCGGACTCCCCTACGGCCTCATCCCGCTCGGGCTCAATCAGGCGATGTTCGCAGCCGCCCGCGCCGGTGCGGCCGGGGTCGCCGCGGGGCTGTTCCAGCTCGCCCGGTACTTCGGCGCGGTCGTCGCGACGGTGATCATGGCGCTCATCGTCGGCGATGCGCTCGATCCCGCGGAGTGGTCGACGCTCGTCGCGGCGATGGCCGGGGCCACCCTCGTCGGCGGGGTCCTCGTGCTCGCCACGCGCGCGCCCCGCGCACCGGACGGGTGACGCGGGGCGCGGGGCGGACGGCCTCTCGGATCAGGAGGCGTCCGCGGTCGAGGCGAACGCCCCGTGCGGATGGGCGAGCTCGTCATCGGGCGCGACCGGGCCGATCGCATCCCACAGCTCCACCCAGGCGCCGTCCTCGATCCGCCACAGCTCGCAGAAGAAGTGCCGCTCGCCGGCGATCGAGCCCTCGGAGTAGGTGAGGACGAAGTTCCCGTCGGCGACGGACCGGTGCAGCGTGTCGTAGGTCAGCGCCGAGCCGTCGGCCTTGAGCTGCTCGAGGAAGTCGACCATGTTCTGCACTCCGTCGGCGATGTCGCCGGAGTGCTGGGCGAACCGGTCGTCGGCTCGGGTGAACTCCCCCGCGGCGGCGTAGTCCTGGCCCTGGAGGAAGCGGCTCCACGCCTTCTCGACGAACGCGCGGCTCGCCTCGGAGTCGACGGTCCCGTCGACATCGGTGGGCCCGTCGAGCTGGGTGCGGCCCGAGGCGTTCGGCGGCGTCTGCTCGACGAGCCCGTCCCAGTGCTCGACGATCTTCCCGTCGGCGACCCGGTAGATGTCGAAGCCGACGTAGACGGTGTCGGGGTCGAGACCGGGGTACGCGCCGTGGAGCGCCACGAGGCCCTTCTCCTCGTCGACGAGGACGCGGGCGACGTCATGGCGCAGCCTGTCCCCCGCCCCGGTCACGAGTTCGCGGAGGCCGTCCTTGCCGTTCGCCACGAGCGGCGAGTGCTCGACGTAGTCCGCGGCGAAGTTCCGGTCGAGCGTGGAGAGGTCGTGCTCGGTGAAGAGTTCCCGGTCCGCGGTGAGGACGAGTTCTCGGATGTCGGTCATCTGCTGCTCCTTGTCACTCGGCGGGAACGGGTCGCCCGGCCGCACCTCGGTGTGCGGGCGGCGGGGAGGAGGGACTCGTCCCGCACGTCCAGGCTACGGTGCCCGGCGACGCGGCGATACCCCGGGAACGCGGTTCGGGACGGGTGTTCTCAGACCGGCGGCGGATGCTCAGAGCTGCGCGGTGCGCGCGCTCTCGTAGATGCAGACGGCGGCCGCGGTCCCGAGGTTGAGGCTCTCGGCGCGGCCGTAGATCGGGATCGCGACCGCCCCGTCGCACTCCGCGCGGTCCTTCTCCGGCAGCCCCCAGGCCTCGTTGCCGAACGCCCACATCGTCGGGCGCGCCAGGTCGAGTCCGGTGTCCCGCGGCCGGTGGAGGTCGTGCGCCGGCGGATGGGCGTCGGCGGCGAGGACCTGGAGCCCGCGGGCGCGGCCGAGCTCGGCGACCTCCGACAGGCCGACCCCGGTGACGACGGGCACGTGGAAGAGCGAACCCGCGGTCGACCGCACCGTCTTGGGATTGTAGGCGTCGACGCTCGAGGACGTGAGGACGACGGCATCGGCACCGGCGGCGTCGGCGACCCGGAGAACGGTCCCCGCATTGCCGGGGTCGCGCACCTGCGAGAGCACGACGACGAGCCGGGAGTCGCCGGTGACGACCTCGGTGAGCGGGACGTCGAGGGTCGCGCACACCGCGATGACGCCCTGGGAGGCGACGGTGTCGGAGATCTCGGGGACGAGCTCGGCGGCGATCGTGTGCACGCGGACCCGCGCGCGAGCGGCGAGATCGAGCAGATCGGGATGGCGCTCGCGCGCCTCGTCGGTGACGAAGACCTCGAACACGCGGACCCGTACGCGGCCGGCGCGCTCCGCGGCGGCGACGAGGGCCTCGCGCACGGACTGCGGCCCCTCGGCGAGGAATCGGCCCTCCTTCGCCCTCCAGCTGCGGCGGGTGAGCTTCGCCGCCGCCCGGATGCGGGCGGAGCGCGGGGAGGTGATGCGGTCGTTCGCGGTCTGCGGTTCCGGGCTCATGGACCCCAGCCTAGACCGCCGGGGAGCACCCGGCGCAGTGGGCCGCCGAACGCCGGAATGCACCGCACCTGCGCACGGATCCGTGCGCGGGTGCGGTGCATTCCGGATGCGACCTGCGGCGGCGGCCCGGGGAGGGCCGCTCGGCCGGGATCAGGCTGCGGAGGACTTGGCGGCGTTGACGTCGGCCGGCAGGGCGTCCTTGGCGATCTTGACGAGCGCGGCGAAGGTCGCGGCGTCGTTGACTGCGAGCTCGGCGAGCATGCGGCGGTCGACCTCGACCCCGGCGCCCTTGAGGCCCTGGATGAAGCGGTTGTAGGTCATGCCGTTGGCGCGGGCGCCGGCGTTGATCCGCTGGATCCAGAGGCGGCGGAAGTCACCCTTCCGGGCGCGCCGGTCGCGGTAGCTGTAGACCAGCGAGTGGATGACCTGCTCTTTGGCCTTGCGGTAGAGGCGCGACCGCTGTCCGCGGTAGCCGCTCGCCCGGTCGAGGATGACCCGGCGCTTCTTCTTGGCGTTGAGCGCCCTTTTCACACGTGCCACGTGTACTCCTTAGAAAGAATCGGGGTGCCGCCCAGCGGCGGCGCGGGCCTGCACGGCCCCGGGGAATGAGGTGATCAGCGCTTGCCCAGCAGCTTGAGGGCCTTGGCGGCGTCACCCTTGGTCAGCGTCTGGTCCATCGAGAGCCGACGCTTGCGGCGCGAGGACTTGTGCTCGGCGAGGTGGCGCTTGTTCACGCGCTCGCGCATGACCTTGCCGCTGCCGGAAAGGCGCAGGCGCTTCTTGGCGCCGCTGTGGGTCTTCTGCTTCGGCATGGTGCCGTTCTCCTTCTCGTGCCGACGCGCCGGAGCGATCCGGCGAGGTCGGTCGTCGTTGTGCGTACTCAGTGCGCCTGCGTCCGTCCCGGATGGGGGACGCGGGCGCGGAAAATCACGCCTCGTCGTCGGCGGTCGAGCCGTCCGCCTTGGCCTGCGCGGCCCGCTCGCGCCGGGACTTGACCTCGGCGCTCGCACCCTTGGCATCACGGCTCGCCCGGCGGGACTCCGCCTTGGCGTCGGCCTTGGACCGGAAGGGCGCCACGACCATGACCATGTTGCGGCCGTCCACGCGGGGCGCGGACTCGACGGACCCGAGCTCGGACACGTCCTCGGCCAGCCGGTTGAGCAGCTTGATCCCCATCTCGGGACGGGACTGCTCGCGACCGCGGAACATGATCATGACCTTGACCTTGTCGCCGCCGGAGAGGAACCGGGAGACGTGGCCCTTCTTGGTCTCGTAGTCGTGCTCGTCGATCTTCAGCCGGAACCGGATCTCCTTGAGGGCCATGTTGGCCTGGTTCTTCCGGGCTTCGCGGGCCTTCTGAGCGGATTCGTACTTGAACTTGCCGTAGTCCATGAGCTTGGCGACGGGCGGCTTGGCCTGCGGCGCCACCTCGACGAGGTCGAGGTCGGCTTCGCGGGCGAGGTCGAGTGCCTTGCGCATGGCGACGATTCCGACCTGCTCCCCGTTGGGGCCGACCAGGCGGACTTCCGGTACCCGAATCCGATCATTGATGCGCGGCTCGCTGATGTGCTCGCTCCTTCTTCGACGATGAGGTGAGCCGAAAGAGAAAGGCCCCCTTCGGCACATGCGAAGGGAGCCCGGTACGGAAGACGCGGACGCGCCGCGTCCGCACGATCCCGTTCATCCGCGGTGGACAGCGGGACCGTTTCCGATGACCCGATCGCCTGTGGCGATCCAGGTGGGAGCCAGGCTCCTCTTTGCACCCGACCATCGTACTACGGTGCGGCGGCGACTGCGAATCGACCGGCCGACGCGGCCCGATCCGCGATCCTCCGCCCGGCGGATCGGACACCGGCGGGGGCGAGTCGTATGGGATGCTGGGGGCATGACCGACTCCGCATCGAACCCCACCCCCGATCCGACCGCACCCGCGTCCGCCGAGACCCAGGCCGTCCGCGACATCGCCGAGGTGCCCGCCGTCGAGATCATCTCCTCCGCCGCCGTCCACCTCATGAGCGCCGCCGCGGTCAAGTGCGGCCTCGCCGAGGACACCGACACCGAGCGCGCGGCCGACCTCACCGATCTCGACGAGGCCCGCAAGCTCATCACCGCCCTCGCCGGTCTCATCACCGCCGGCGCCACGGAGATCGGCGACCACCACGCCCGGCCGCTGCGCGACGGGCTCCGCAGCCTCCAGCTCGCCTTCCGCGAGGCCTCCTCGATCCCCGACGCCCCCGGTCAGGGTCCCGGCGAGAAGTACACCGGCCCCGTCCGCTGACACCGATCCGCCTGCGCGGAGCGAACCGCTCAGTCGAAGTAGGCGGGGACGTCGATCGCTCCCCCGCCCGCGGTGAACTCCTGCTCGACGGCCGCGGCGAGGGCATCGTCGCACAGGTAGTCGAGCGCGGTGGCGGCGAGAGCGTAGGCACCGTCGACCGCGGCGTCGTCGGCCGCGGGCGATTCCGCGGCGGCCGCGAACTCGCGGGTGTGCCAGGCGACCTCGGGGCCGGCGATCGCGATGGTCGGATGGATGCCGGGCAGGCGCCAGCTGACGTTGCCGAAATCCGTCGAGGCGGCGAGGGAGTCCGACACGACCCCGGCCGGCATCGGCGAGCGGCCGCGCGCCTGCGAGTGCACCGACCACCGGGCGGCGAGCTCCCGGTTCGCGCGCACCGGCAGGCTCGGAGGATTCGCGTCCCAGGCGACCTCGACGCCGCAGCCGGTCATGAGCGCGGCTCCGCGCGCGATGTCCTCGACCCGGGCCGAGAGCTCCTTGAGCGTCTCCGGATAGGCGGAGCGGACGTAGACGCTCACGCGGCTCGATTCGGTGATGATCGAGGGCCGGTCCCCGCCGGCGGGGATCGAGGCGTGCACGCGATCGACCGGGAGCATCTGCTGCCTCAGCAGGCCGATCCCCTGGTACATGAGCGAGGCGGCGTCGAGCGCATTGCGTCCCATGAAGGGCTGCGCCGAGGCGTGGGCGGCGATGCCGCGGAAGTCGACGTCGAGCGTCCGGCGGCCGAGCCACAGCTGCTCCGCGGCGTCGTCGCCGGAGGGATGGAGCATGAGGGCGGCGTCGACGCCGTCGAACGCGCCGTTGCGGGCCATGATCTCCTTGCCCGTCCGGCCCTCCTCGGCCGGGGTGCCGAGGAGCACGATCCGCCCCGGGAGCGGGCGCGCGGGATCGATGGTGCGCATGACGTCGACGGCCGCGAGGAACGCCCCGACGCCGGCGGCGGCGATGACGTTGTGCCCGCACGCGTGCCCGATCCCGGGCAGCGCGTCGTACTCGGCGAGGACCGCCGCGGTCCGGCCGCTCTCCGCATCCCCCCAGCTCGCCTCGACCGCGGTGTCGAGGCCGTAGGCGCCGACCCGCGCACCGATGCCCGCGCCGTTGAGCACCTCGGCGACGAGCGCGGCGGAGCGGTACTCCTCGAAGGCGAGCTCGGCGCTCGCGTGGATCGCGCGGGACAGCTCGATGATCCGGGGGCGCCGCTCCTCGACGGCCGCGCGCAGACGGCGCAGCACCGCATCGGGGGCGCCGGAGTGCACCGAGTGCGGCGGACCGGCGAGCCGCGCGCGCTCCTCGGTGTCGGCGCGCATCGCCTCGAGATAGCGCGTGCTGGGCTGGGTGGGCTGGGCGGGATCACGCATGCCCACCAGCCTATCGGCCGGGGCCGGGACCGCCCCGTTTCTTGAACGGTTCCAAAAAGGCCACTAGGATGGGGAGCGTGACGACACCGAGCACACCAGAGCTGATCAGGGCCGCCGGCCTGCGGGTGACCGCACCTCGGCGGGCCGTGCTCGACGTGCTCCGCTCCTCCGCCGGGCACCCCGACGTGGAGGAGATCACCGCCGTAGTGCGCCTGCGGATCGGCCGGGTCTCGCATCAGACCGTGTACGACGTGCTCGCCGCGTTCGAGAGCGCCGACCTTGTCCGATGCATCGACCCCACCGGATCCGCAGCGGTGCGCTACGAGTTCCAACGGCACGACAACCACCATCATCTGATCTGCCGGTCCTGCCGGGAGATCGTCGATGTGCCGTGCAGCGGGGACGATGTGCCGTGCATGCACCCTCCCGAGGATCACGGCTTCGCCGTCGAGCTCGCGGAGGTCGTGTACTGGGGACAGTGCGTCCGGTGTCGCGACAGCCACGAGGATCCCGTATCCCCAACGGTCTCCCTTTAAGGAGGAACTATGGCCGAGAACTACACGACGAACGACTTCGGCATCCCGGTCGGCAGCGATGAGCACTCGCTCACCGTCGGCCCGAACGGTCCGATCCTGCTCCAGGACCACTACCTCATCGAGAAGATGGCGCACTTCAACCGCGAGCGCGTCCCCGAGCGCGTCGTCCACGCGAAGGGCGGCGGCGCCTTCGGCACCTTCCGCGTGACGCAGGACGTGTCGAAGTACACCCGCGCCGCGGTCTTCCAGCCCAAGACCGAGACCGAGGTCCTCACCCGGTTCTCGACCGTCGCCGGTGAGCAGGGCTCGCCCGACACCTGGCGCGATCCGCGCGGCTTCGCGGTGAAGATGTACACGACCGAGGGCAACCTCGACATCGTGGGCAACAACACCCCGGTCTTCTTCATCCGCGACACCATCCAGTTCTCGGACTTCATCCACTCGCAGAAGCGCCGCAGCGACTCCGGCCTGCGCGACCACAACATGCAGTGGGACTTCTGGACCCAGGTCCCCGCCTCGGCCCACCAGGTCACGTACCTCATGGGTGACCGCGGCATCCCGCGGTCGTGGCGCGAGCAGAACGGCTACGGCTCGCACACCTTCCAGTGGGTCAACGCCGCCGGTGAGCGCTACTGGGTCAAGTACCACTGGATCTCGAACCAGAAGCAGGAGTTCATCGAGAAGCACGGCCACGAGGGCTTCTCCGCCGACGAGGCCGACGAGATGGCCGGCATCGACGCGGACTTCCACCGTCGCGACCTGTTCGACTCGATCGAGGCGGGCAACTTCCCGTCCTGGACCCTCAAGGTGCAGATCATGCCCTACGAGGAGGCCAAGGACTACCGCATCAACCCCTTCGACGTGACGAAGGTCTGGCCGCACGGCGACTACCCGCTCCACGAGGTCGGCGTGATGGAGCTCAACCGCAACCCGGAGGACTTCCACTCCGAGATCGAGCAGGCGGCGTTCGCCCCGTCGAACCTCGTGCCCGGGACCGGGCTGTCGCCGGACAAGATGCTCATGGGACGCATCTTCTCCTACGCCGACACCCACCGCTACCGGATCGGCCCGAACTACGCGCAGCTCCCGGTCAACCGTCCGAAGAACGCGGTGAAGAACAGCTACTCGGTCGCCGGCCCGATGTCCTACGAGAACTACCCGAAGGACCAGCCGGTCTACGCGCCGAACAGCTACGGCGGACCGCACGCGAACCCCGCGCGCACGACCGAGGGCAACCTCGTGTCCGTCGAGGGCGACGTGCTGCGCTCGGCACCGACCCTGCGCAAGCACGACGGCGACTTCAACCAGGCCGGTGACCTCGTGCGCAACGTGCTCGACGACGCCGCCCGCGACCGGATGGTCGGCAACATCTCCGGGCACCTCCTCAACGGCGTGTCCGAGCCGATCCTCGTCAAGGCGTTCGACTACTGGAAGAACGTCGACGCCGATCTCGGCGCCCGCGTCGAGAACGTCGTGCGCGGCGCCCAGAAGCAGGGTGCCGGCACCGCGGCCACGGAGAACAAGCCGAGCTGATGATGCTCCGCTCCGGCTGAGCACCGTGCGCGGCGCTCGAGCGGGACGACGGGCCCGGACCTCATCGAGGTCCGGGCCCGTTCGCGTCCGTGGGACTCCCGCGCGATCCGGCGCGCCTCAGACCCCTGCGCGGCCCCGGTCGACGGTGATGACCATGGAGTCGACGCGGGAGACGAAGTCCTCGTCGGCGCCGAGGCGGCGGCGGAGATCCGCGAGCTCCTCGGGGGTCGGCGTGCGCTCGACGGTGAGGACGAGGGCGAGCTCGGGACCGGAGACGTGCACCGCCCGGCTCCCTGGGGCGATCCCGATCGCGGCGATCCACCCGAGGCCGTCGACGATCCGGCCGACGGCCTCCGCGACGGCGCCGTCCGCCCAGGCCGGGGTCCACGGCAGGCCCTGGACGAAGGCCCACAGAGCGGTGCGCCGGAGCAGGAACGGGTGCGCGGAGCCGGGATCGACGACGACGAGCTGCGCGCCCTCCTCGATCGCGGCGACGCACAGCCGCTCGGATTCGATCGGCACCGGGCGCGCCGTCGTCCCCCAGGCGGTGAGGGCGGAGATGTCGGAGAAGCACGGCGTGCACTCGCGCCCGTCGTCGGCGGCGAGGCGCACCATCGCCATCTCCGAGGAGTTGTCGTGGACGAGTCCGCGCGCGTCCGTGGTGTGCTCGATCGCGGTGGGCAGGATCGGAGCGTAGACCCGGGCGCCGCGCAGCGCCTCGAGCACGCCGCGATGGGCGGCGGGGTCGAGGGGGGCGGCCGTGACCGCGTCGAGGGCGGCGGTGAGCGCGGGCACCGCGAGTCCGGTGTCGCCGGCGAAGGGGTTCGGCTTAAGATCGCGCCCGGCCCACGGGACGCCGGCGGAGTCGGCCCGGTTCTGCGCGCCGTTGGCCGCCGGCGTGCCACCCGGGCACGCGGGCCCGGCGGTCATGCCCGCGAGGTGCTCGGGCAGCGCCGGCGGTTCGGAGGGTTCCGGGACGCGCGGGGGTCCGGCGGGGACGTCGGCGTGCACAGCGGGCTCAGCGGCCCGCGACGTCGAGCGCCTCGGCGAGGGTGAAGCGGCCGGCGTACAGGGCCTTGCCGACGATCGCGGAGTCGACGCCCTCGGGCACGAGGGTGCGCAGCGCGGCGATGTCGTCGAGGCTCGACACGCCGCCGGAGGCGACGATCGGACGGTCGGTGCGGGTGCACAGGGTGCGGAGCAGCTCGAGGTTCGGCCCCTGCAGGGTGCCGTCCTTCCGCACGTCGGTGACGACGTAGCGCGCGCACCCGGCGGATTCGAGCTGGGCGAGGACCTCGAACAGGTCTCCCCCGTCCTCGGTCCAGCCGCGGGCGGCGAGCGTCGTGCCGCGCACGTCGAGGCCGATCGCGATCCGGTCGCCGTAGTCGCGGATGACCTCCGCGGTCCACGCGGGGTTCTCGAGCGCCGCGGTGCCGATGTTCACGCGCTCCGCACCGGTGTCGAGCGCGCGCTCGAGGCTCTCGGTGTCGCGGATGCCGCCGGAGATCTCCACCTTGATCGAGAGCGCCTTGGTGACCTGCGTGAGGAGGTCGTAGTTCGATCCGCGGCCGAAGGCGGCGTCGAGGTCGACGAGGTGGATCCACTCCGCACCGGCGTCCTCGAACTGCTGCGCGGCCTCGACCGGCGAGCCGTAGTCGGTCTCCGAACCGGCCTCGCCCTGGACCAGGCGGACGGCCTTGCCGTCGGCGACGTCGACGGCCGGGAGCAGGGTGAGCGCGGGTTCCGTCACGAGTTCGGTCATGTTCTCCATCTTCTCTCAGTCGAGGGTCGTCACCCAGTTGGCGAGCAGCCGGGCTCCGGCATCGCCGGACTTCTCCGGGTGGAACTGGGTGGCCCACGTGGTGCCGTCCTCCACGGCGGCGACGAACGGCTCGCCGTGGGTGGTGATCGCGGTGCGGGTGCCGGCCGGCGGGGTGTGCGCGGCGTAGGAGTGGACGAAGTAGAAGCGTTCGTCCTCGATGCCCGCGAACATCGCGCTCCCGGCGGGAGCCTCGACGGTGTCCCAGCCCATGTGCGGGATCACCGGCGCGTGGAGGCGTCGGACATCGCCGGGCCACAGCCCGATGCCGTCGGTGGTGACGCCGTGCTCGGAGCCCCGGGCGAACAGCACCTGGAGCCCGACGCAGATCCCGAGCACCGGACGCGAGGCCGCGTGGCGGGCCCGGATGACATCGACCGCGCCGGTGTCGCGCAGGCCGGCCATGACCGAGGCGAACGCGCCGACGCCGGGGACGACGAGACCGGCGGCGGACTCCGCCGCCCGGAGGTCCGTGGTGAGCTCGACGGTCGCACCGGTGCGCTCGACGGCGCGGACGGCGGAGCGGATGTTCCCCGAGCCGTAGTCGAGGACGACGACGGTCGGGCTCATGCGCGGTTCCCCGCGAGCAGGCCGCGCACCCGCACGGCGGCGACGACGAGGACCACGAGCCCGAGGCCCGCGCCGGCCCAGGCGATCGGCTCGCCCGCGAGCGCGGCGATGACGCCGATGACGAGTGCGGCGAGGGCGAGCAGGGCGACGACGGCCCACAGCAGGGCGATACGGGCGAGCGCCGCCCGGGCCGGTGTCATCGTCGCGGCGCTCGCCTGCAGCTTGGTCATCGAGGACGGGTCGATCCAGCCCTCGATGTCGCGGGGGTCCACGGTCTCGAGCAGGAGCTGCTCGAGCTCGCCGGGGAGGTTCGTCAGGGCGAGGCCGGCGGGCACGTCGGCCTCGCGCTCGCCCCGGCGGTAGTGCGCGGCGTCGATCTGCTCGTCGTTGCGCACGAGGAGCAGCACCTCGTGACGCCCGGCGAGCTTCGAGATCTGGGCGGCCGCGGCATTGCCCTCCGCGATGTCGGTGCCCGAGAGCACGATCGCGGAGAAGTCGCCGATCGGCACGACCTCGCCGGGGATGTCGGAGAGGACACAAGCGGCAGCGAGCTGATCGGCGCGCCCGAAGGGCGTGACGATAACGGTGCGGCTCACAGTGCTCCCTTGGTGCTCGGGATGCCGGTGACGCGCGGGTCGGCCTCGACCGCCTGGCGGAGCGCCCGCGCGAAGGCCTTGAACTGGGCTTCTGCGATGTGGTGCGGGTCGCGGCCGGCGACGAGGGCGAGATGGACGGTGAAACCGGCGTTGATCGCGAGCGATTCGAGCGCGTGGGACACCATGGACCCGGTGAAGTGGCCGCCGATGAGGTGGTACTGCTGTCCCTCCGGCTCACCGGTGTGGACGAAGTAGGGGCGACCGGAGACGTCGACGACGCACTGCGCGAGCGCCTCGTCGAGCGGGACGAGCGCATCGCCGTAGCGACGGATGCCCGCCTTGTCGCCGAGGGCCTCCCGCAGGACCTGCCCGATGACGATCGCGGTGTCCTCGACGGTGTGATGGACGTCGATCTCGATGTCGCCGGAGGCCCGGACCTCGAGGTCGATGAGCGAGTGCTTGGACAGCGCGGTGAGCATGTGGTCGTAGAACGGCACGCCCGTCGAGATGTCCGAGGTGCCGGTGCCGTCGAGGTCGACCCGGACGGTGACGTCGGATTCGCTCGTCGTGCGCTGTGCCGATGCCTGGCGAGTGGTCATGCGGAGTCGTGATCCTTTGCTCGTGCGGGGGTGGTGCTGTCGTCGTGCGCAACGGCGAGGTGTGCGGGCCGGTCGGCCAGGCACCCGCGGACGGCGGCGACGAAGGCGTCGGTCTCCTCCACGGTACCGGCGTTGACGCGCAGGTGCCCGGGGATCCCGATGTCGCGGATCAGGACGCCCCGGTCGAGGAGATCCTGCCACAGCGCGTGCGGCTCGGCGATGCCGCCGAACAGGAGGAAGTTCGAGTCGCTCGGCACCACGGAGAACCCGAGGGCGCGCAGCGCCTCGGACATCCGGTCGCGCTCGGCGACGAGGCGGTCGACGTTGGCGAGGAGCGCCGGCGCATGGGCGAGGGCGGCGCAGGCGGCGGCCTGGGTGAGCGCCGAGAGGTGATAGGGCAGACGCACGAGTCGCAGGGCGTCGACGAGCGCCGGGTGTGCGACGGCGTAGCCGAGCCGGACGCCGGCGAACGCGAAGGCCTTGCTCATCGTCCGGGACACGACGAGGCGGGGGTGGTCCGGGAGCAGCCCGAGCGCGGTGCGGAACCCGGGCCGGGCGAACTCCGCGTAGGCCTCGTCGACGATGACGATCCCGTCCGTCGCCGCGAGCACGGCCTCGACGACCTCGAGGCCGAGGCCGTTGCCGGTGGGGTTGTTCGGAGTGCAGAGGAAGACGACGTCCGGCCGGTGCTCGCGCACCGCGGCGACGGCGGTGTCGATGTCGATGTCGAACCCGGCGACGCGCGGGGCCTCGACCCACGCCGCGCCGGTCGAGGCGGTGATGAGCGGGTGCATGGAGTAGCTCGGGGTGAAGCCGAGCGCGGTGCGGCCGGGACCGCCGAACGCCTGGAGGATGTGGGCGAGGACCTCGTTCGATCCGTTCGCGGCCCAGATCTGTTCCGGGGCGATGTGCTGCCGCGCCTCCGCCGGAGCGGAACCGCGGTCGCTCTGCCGTTCGAGGACGCCGTCGAGGTAGCCGGCGAGCGCGGCGCGCAGCGCGGTGAACTCCCGGTCCGGGTAGCGGTTGAGATCCCGCAGCACGGCCCCGAGCGAGGACTCGATCGCCTCCACGACCTGCGGGGGTACCGGGTGCGAGTTCTCGTTGACGTTGAGCTGGACGGGGACGTCGAGCTGCGGTGCGCCGTACGGCACCGAGCCGCGCAGGTCGTCCCGGATGGGGAGGTCGTCGAGAGTCGTCACCGGACGAGTCTATCGCCCGGGGACCGCGAGCTCCTGTCCGGGGTGGACGACCTGCCGGTCGAGCTCGTTGATCTCGACGATGTCGAGCACGACGTCGCGCGTGTCCGCTCCCCCGGAGACCTCCGCGGCGATGGACCAGAGCGAATCGCCCTCGTCGACGATCACGGTGTCGAATCCGGAGCCGGCCGTCGCGGCACCGGCGGCGGAGCCGGCCGAGGCCTGGGCGCCGGTCGCGAGGGCGATGACGATGCCGAGCACGAGGGCGCACAGCACGAGGCCGGCGGTCCTCGCCAGGCGCAGCGCACGCCGACCGCGCGGCGTGAGGACGGTGCGGGCGGGAGCGGTGGCGGGTGCGGACATGGGGATCAACCTCCTTGGTCATCGAACCTGCGGCGGGCGGCGGAACCGCCCTCCGGCCGACGGTCGCCGGGCGGGTGGCCCGGCCGTCCGTCGCCGATTCGAACTCATGTACTATTGAACACAACATTCGAACGGATGTCCACTGTTTCTCGAACACGTGTGTGAAAATGGATTCGAACGACGTCGCGATCAGCTATGTTCGAAGTGTTGCACCGGGCACGGACACGGCCCCGGGCCGGACCGCCGGGAGCGCGCCGACGATCGCGCAGCGCAGTGGGAGGCCGACGATCGCGCAGCGCAGTGGGAGAACGGGAAGGGAAGAGCCATGAGCCCGCAGTCACGACGACCCAGAGGTCGGCCGCGGAACGATGCCGTGATCGACGAGATCGAGGACTTCCGCGCCTCGCAGGCCGACATCGTCGAGCTGCCCGAGGGATCGGCCGCAGCCGGGGACGCGCGCCTCACCCCCCGCCAGCGCCTCGTCCTCGAGACCATCGAGTCGGCGGTGTACACGAACGGGTATCCGCCGAGCATGCGCGAGATCGGCAGGGCCGCCGGGCTCGCCTCGCTCTCGAGCGTGGCCCACCAGCTGTCCCAGCTCGAGCGGCTCGGCTATCTGCGCCGCGACCCCAAGCGTCCGCGCGCGATCGAGATCGTCAACCCCGCGGAGGAGGCAGCCGCCCCGGTTCCCGACGCCGGCTCGGCGAACACCGCGATGGTGCCCGTGCTCGGGCGGATCGCCGCCGGCGGGCCGATCACGGCGGAGGAGGCGGTCGACGACGTGTTCGCACTGCCGACCCAGGTCGTCGGCTCCGGTGACCTGTTCCTGCTCCAGGTGTCGGGCGACTCGATGATCGATGCCGCGATCTGCGACGGCGACTGGGTCGTCGTCCGGCGGCAGAACACCGCGGAGAACGGGGAGATCGTCACCGCGCTGCTCGACGACGAGGCCACGGTCAAGGTCCTCAAGCGGTCCGAGGGCAAGCAGTGGCTGCTGCCGCGGAACCCGCTCTACGACCCGATCGACGGCGATCACGCAACGATCATGGGCATCGTCGTCGCCGTCATCCGCCGCGTCTGAGCCGTCGGGGCCCCCGCGCCTGACCCGGACTCAGTCCCCCGCGGCGAGCCGGGAGAGCGCGGCGCGGACGGCGGCGCCGTCCTCGGTGCGCCACATCGGGGGCAGCGAGTCGGCGAGGAACCCGCCGTAGCCGGCGGTCCGCAGGCGCGAATCGAGCACGGCCACCACTCCCCTGTCCTCGGTGGTCCTCACGAGCCGACCGGCACCCTGGGCGAGGCGCAGCGCGGCATGGGTCGCGCTCACCGTCATGAAGCCGTTGGCCCGGTTGCGCTCCGCGGCCCGAGTGCGCGCCCGGGTCAGGGGGTCATCCGGACGCGGGAAGGGGATCCGGTCGATGACGACGAGGCGGCACGTCCGGCCAGGCACGTCGACGCCCTGCCACAGCGACATCGTGCCGAGCAGGGTGGTGTCGTCCTCCGCGGCGAACCGCGCCACGAGGGCACCGAGCGACTCCTCCCCCTGGAGGAGCACCGGGGTGTCGAGGGTCTCGCGGAGCGCCGCTGCGGCCTGCTCGGCGGCGAACTTCGAGGAGAACAGGCCGAGCGCTCCCCCGCGCGAGGCGGCGACGAGCTCGCGGAGCTCGGCGATCATCTCGTCGGTGAGACCGCTCCGCCCGGGGCGCGCGAGGTGCGAGGCGACGTAGAGGATCGCCTGCCGCGGATAGTCGAACGGCGAGCCGACGTCGATCGCGTCGTAGCGCGGCGCCTCGGGCCCCGCGAGGCCGAGCGAGGCCGCCACCGGCTCGAAGCGGCCGCCGAGCGCGAGCGTCGCGGAGGTCGCGATGACCGTCGACTCGGCGAAGATCCCGTTGCGCATGGTGCCGGCGACGCTGAGCGGGGCGACGACGAGCGAGGTCGTCTCCGTCTCCCGGAAGGTCGACCGGGTCACCCACGTGACGTCGTTGTCGGTGAGCTCCGCCATCCGCTCGGCGAGCTCGAACACCTCCTCGAGCCGCGCCCGCGCCATCTGCAGGCCGGTATCGGGCTCCGCGGACCCGGTCCCGCGGCCGGCCTCGGCGAGGATCTGCCGAGCGGCGTCGCGGACCGCGATGACCGCCGTCGACAGCGCTTCCGGCCACACCTGGAGGAGCCCGTCGGCGGTCGCCGCGAGCGCCTTCTCGAAGGACTGGGCGGCGGTCTCGAGGAGGCCGACGACCCCGTCCTGCACCGCGGTGCCCTTCCGCGCCGACTGTGCGGCGGCGTGGAGCATGGGGACGGTGAGCGATCCGGACAGCGCGTTCGTCACCCGGTCGCGGAGCTCGTGGGCCTCGTCGATGACGACGGCCTCGTGCTCGGGCAGGACCGCGTGATCGCCGAACGCGTCGATCGCGAGCAGCGCGTGGTTGGTGACGACGATGTCGGCCGCGGCGGCGGTGACCTTCGCCTGCTCGGCGTAGCACTCCTCGAACGCGGGGCACTTCGCGCCCAGACAGTCGAAGGCGTTGACCGACACCTGCGACCAGGCGCGATCGGACACGCCGGGGACGAGGTCGTCGCGATCGCCGCTCTCGGTGATCCGCTCCCAGCTGCGGACCCGCTGGATCTCCTCGCCGAGCGCGGAGGACTGGCCGCCCCCGCGTCCCGCGGCGTCATCGGCGCCGAGGTCGAACAGCATGCCGAGCGCGTCGTCGGGATAGCCGCCGTCGAGCTTGTGCTTGCACACGTAGTTCCGCCGGCCCTTGAGCACGGCTGCCCGCGGCCTGCGCTCGAGCTCCGGGCCGATGGCCTTGAGCAGCCGGGGCACGTCGCGGTTGACGATCTGGTTCTGGAGCGCGAGCGTCGCCGTCGACACGATGACCCGCTCCCCGGTGCGCACGGCGTAGTCGACCGCGGGCACGAGGTAGGCGAGCGACTTGCCGGTGCCGGTGCCGGCCTGCACGAGGAGGTGGGTGCCGGAGTCGAGGGCGCCGACGACCGCCTCGGCCATGGTCTGCTGGCCCTCGCGGGGGCTCCCGCCGAGTGCGGCGACCGCCCGCGCGAGCAGGTCCGCGGTCGTGCTCACGCAGCCCCGCCGGAGAACATGTCCGGCTTGCGGAATGCCTCGAGCTCGGCGAGGAGGTCGGCGTCGACCCGCGCCTGCACCGCGGTGCCCTCCGGCAGGTGCTTCTCCTCGAGCACGGTCCCCTCGTCGTGCATCCGCGAGACGAGGTCGCCGCGGTCGTAGGGCAGGAGGACGGTGACCTCGTGGGCGGGCACCGGGAGCATGTCGGCGATCCGCTCCTCGAGCTCGGGGATCCCCGCCCCGGTGGCCGCCGACACCGCGAGCGATCCCGGGTGGGCGCGCAGCAGCGCGGCGAGCGCGACGGGGTCGGCGATGTCGGCCTTGTTGAAGACGATGAGCTCGGGGATGTCGGCGGTGTCGACGTCGGCGAGCACGTCGCGCACCGCCTGCACCTGGCTCGTCGGGTCCGGATGGGAGGCGTCGACGACGTGGACGAGGAGATCGGAGAAGGCCGCCTCCTCGAGCGTCGAGCGGAACGCCTCGACGAGCTGGTGGGGCAGGTTGCGGACGAAGCCGACGGTGTCGGTGTAGGTGAAGTCCCGGCCGTCGGCGGTCCGGGCCTGGCGCACCGTCGGATCGAGGGTGGCGAACAGGACGTTCTGCACCATGACCCCGGCCGAGGTCAGCCGGTTGAGGAGCGAGGACTTCCCGGCGTTGGTGTAGCCGACGATCGCCGCGCTCGGCACGTGGTGCCGGGTGCGGTTGGCCCGCTTGGTCTCCCGCGACGGCTCCATCTCGCGGATCTGCTTGCGGAGCTTGGCCATCCGGGTGCGGATCCGGCGGCGGTCGAGCTCGATCTTCGTCTCGCCCGGTCCGCGCGAGCCGATGCCCTCACCGCCGGCCACGCGACCGCCGGCCTGTCGGGACATCGACTCGCCCCAGCCGCGCAGGCGCGGGAGCAGGTACTCGAGCTGGGCGAGCTCGACCTGCGCCTTGCCCTCGCGGCTCTTCGCGTGCTGGGCGAAGATGTCGAGGATGAGGGCGACGCGGTCGATGACCTTGACCTTGACGACGTCCTCGAGGCCACGGCGCTGTCCGGGGGCGAGCTCGGTGTCGACGACGACGGTGTCCGCGCCGACGGCGGCGACGACCTCGGCGAGCTCCTGGGCCTTGCCGCGCCCGAAGTACGTTCCGGGGTCGGGGGTGTCGCGGCGCTGGAGGAGTCCGTCGAGCACGGTCGAGCCGGCCGTCTCGGCGAGCGCGGCGAGCTCGCGCAGCGAGGTCTCCGCCTCGAGCGCGGTGCCGGAGGTGTAGAGGCCGGCGAGGACGACCTTCTCGAGGCGCAGCTGCCGGTACTCGACCTCGGTGACGTCCTCGAGCTCGGTCGACAGCCCGTCGACCCGGCGCAGCGCGCGGCGTTCGAGGACGTCGAGCTGGGCATCGTCCTCGTGGGTGAGCTCCTCGTCGGTGAGGGCGGTCCCGGCCCGGGAGAGCACCCGGTCGATCATCGCGCGGCGGCGCTCGTCGGCGCTCGCGGCCTGCTGCGCGGCGGGGACTCCGTCTCCACCGGTCTCTGCAGCCGGCTGGTCGGAGGGGCGGGTGGAATCCGGGGTGGATCCGGTCACGGGCATCGACTTCTCTCGATCGGGGGCGGTCCTCCATTCTCCCACACGCGCACGGGCCCGCGCGCGGTGCGGCGCACTACGATGGGCGGGATGAACGACCACTACTTCTCCGCGTCTCCGTCCGCCCCCGGCACCGTGCGGACGATCACCGCGCACCTCGCGGGCGGGCCGGTCGAGGTGACGACCGCCGGCGGGGTGTTCTCCCCCGGCCGTCTCGATCTCGGCACCCAGGTGCTCCTCCGTGCCCTGCCCGCTCCGCCGCCGGGCGACCTCCTCGACCTCGGCTGCGGCTGGGGACCGATCTCCCTGCAGGCCGGCCTCGAGGCCCGCGAGGAGGGCACCGGAACCCGGATCTGGGCCCTCGACGTCAACGAGCGTGCGCTCGACCTCACCCGGCGCAATGCGGCCGCGCTGGGACTCGAGTCGATCCGCGCGGTCACCGCGGAGCAGATCCCGGCCGACGTCGAGTTCGCGGCGATCTGGTCCAACCCCCCGATCCGGGTGGGCAAGGAGATCCTCCACGGGCTCCTGCGGACCTGGCTGCCCCGGCTCGCCCCGGGCGGCCAGGCCTGGCTCGTCGTGTCGAAGAACCTCGGCGCCGATTCGCTGCGGGGATGGCTGGGCGAGATGCTCGGGGCGGGGTTCACCGTGGAGAAGCACTCCTCGGCGAAGGGGTTCCGGGTCCTCGTGGTGACCCGCGCGGCGGACTGAGCACCGGCACCGCGCAGGACGGCGCCGGCAGGGACCGCGGTCCCTGCCGGCGCGGTGCGGCTCAGGGGGCGGTCGACAGCATCCCGGGTGCGAGTGCGATGTCGCCGACGAGGACGGCCGGCCCGGACAGTGCGACGCCGGTCTCGCCGATCTCGACCTCGACGGTGCCGCCGGGCAGCACGACGGTCCACAGCGTGGGACCGCCATGCCCCGCCCAGAAGCGGGCGGCGAGCGCCGCCGCGCAGGCTCCCGTGCCGCACGACTGGGTCTCCCCGACCCCGCGCTCGTGGACGCGCATCGCGAGTCGACCGGTGGCCGGATCCCCGTCGTGATCGGCCTCGATGACGATGTACTCGACGTTCGTCCCGCTGCCCGGAACCGGGTCGACCTCGGGGGTCCGGGTGAGGTCCGCGGCGGCGAGCTCGGCGGCTCCGGCGAGCGCGACCACGGTGTGCGGATTGCCCATGTCGACGCTGATCGCCGGACGGGCGACGTCGATGCCGGCGGTGGAGACGAGGGAGTCCGCGCCGTCGGCGATCGAGCGGGGGAACTCCCAGCGGCCCATGTCCACCCGGTACCACGCCTCGTTCCCGCCGGTGGCGTCCGGGACCCGGGTGACGTGCTTGACCCCGCCGCGGGTGCCGACGGGCAGCGATGCGCCCGGAACGATGTCGGCGAGTCCGCGCTCGAAGAGGTAGTGAGCGAACACCCGCACCCCGTTGCCGCACATCTCGGCGATCGAGCCGTCGCCGTTGCGGTAGTCCATGAACCATTCCGCCCCGGCCGCCAGGGCCTCGAGGGCTTCCGGGATGCCGGCGTCCGCGCTGCGGACGACGCGGATGAGGCCGTCCCCGCCGATGCCGCGGCGCCGGTCGCACAGCAGCGCGACGTCCTCCGGCGTGATCTCGTGCTCGCCGGTCGCGTCGAGGAGGAGGACGAAGTCGTTGGCCGTGCCGTGGCCCTTGGTGAGTGCATGCGTCATCACGCGCTCAGTCTACTGTCCGGGGGCGGAGGCCTGCGGTCCGGACGCGGGGTCGGACCCGGTTCTGCGCGCGCCGCGGAGGACTGCGAGCGCGTCGTCGACGGACCGCTCACCCGCCGGGATCCAGCGGATCCGGGTGTCCCGCCGGAACCACGTCTCCTGCCGCTTCGCGAACTGCCGCGTGCGCACGATCGTCGATTCGATCGCGGCCGCGGGTTCGAGGCGCCCGGAGAGGACCTCGATGATCTGCGCGTACCCGATCGCCTGGCGAGCGGTCGTCCCCGTGAGGAGGCCGCGCGGCAGGAGAGCTCGCACCTCGTCGACCCACCCGGCGTCCCACATCGCGCGCACGCGTCGGCCGATCCGGTCGTGGAGGGTCCCGCGGTCGAGTGCGAGCCCGATCTGCACGGTCGGCATCACCGACTCGTAGCGGGGCAGGTAGGCGGTGAACGGCTCCCCGGTGATCTCGATGACCTCGAGGGCACGGATGATCCGCCGCGGGTCGGCGGGGCTGATCTTCGCCGCGGCCGGCGGATCGAGCTCGGCGAGCCGCGCGTGGAGCGCTGCGGGACCGATCTCGCCGGACTCGGCTTCGGGCCGTGCGCGCACTCGCGGGTTCGTGCCGGGGAAGGACAGCGCGTCGGTCGCGGCCGGGACGTAGAGCCCGGACCCGCCGACGAGGATCGGCACCCGTCCGCGGGCGCGGATGTCGGAGATGTGGGCCCGCGCGGCGGACTGGAAGGCCGCGACGGAGGCGTCCTCGTCGACGTCGAGCACGTCGATGAGGTGGTGCGGCACGTCGCCGCGCTCGGCGGGCGGGAGCTTCGCGGTGCCGATGTCCATCCCGCGGTAGAACTGCATGGCATCGGCGTTGATGATCTCGCCGTCGAGCGCCTGGGCGAGGGCGATCGCGAGATCGGACTTGCCGGTGGCGGTGGCCCCGACGACGGACACGACGGGGTGATCGCGCACTGCTCAGACCCGCGGGCGGATGGTCGGCATGCCGAGGACGGTCGGGCCGCCGGGCGCGGCACCGCCCGGGGCGCAGCCGTCCGCCTGCGCCCGGTCCCAGGCGTCTCCGGACGGGGTACGCCGCAGCGCGGCGGGACCGTCGGCGATGAGGAAGTACGGACGAGCCTCGGACACCGTGCAGGTGAGGATGTCGCCCGGGCGCGCTGCCGCCGGGAGATCACGGGCGCCGACGTGGACGAGCCGGTTGTCCTCGGCCCGTCCGGTGTACCGGTGGTGCTCGTCGTCGGGCAGTGCGGTGACGAGCACCGCGACCTCGCGACCGACCTGCGCCCGGTTCTCCTCCCAGGCGATCGCGTCCTGGAGGGCGACGAGGCGCTCGAACCGCTCCTGCACGACCTCCTTGGGCAGCTGGTCCGGCATCTCCGCCGCCGGGGTGCCCGGTCGCTTCGAGTACTGGAAGGTGTAGGCTTGGGCGAATCGCGCGCGCCGGACGATGTCGAGGGTGCCCTCGAAATCCTCCTCGGTCTCCCCGGGGAAGCCGACGATGATGTCGGTGGTGATGGCCGCGTGCGGGATGCGCTCCCGCACCCGGTCGAGGATGCCCATGAAGCGGGTGGTCCGGTAGGAGCGGCGCATCGCCTTGAGGATGGTGTCCGAACCGGACTGCAGCGGCATGTGGAGCTGCGGCATGACGGTCGGGGTCTCCGCCATGGCATCGATGACGTCGTCGGAGAACGCCGCCGGGTGGGGGCTCGTGAAGCGCACCCGCTCGATGCCCTCGACGGCGCCCACCGCACGGAGCAGGGAGGCGAACGCGCCGCGGTCGCGGAACTCGGTGCCGTAGGAGTTGACGTTCTGTCCGAGCAGGGTGACCTCGATGACCCCGTCGGCAGCGAGCGCCTCGACCTCGGCGAGGATGTCACCGGGCCGGCGGTCCTTCTCCTTGCCGCGCAGCGCGGGCACGATGCAGAAGGTGCAGGTGTTGTTGCAGCCGACGGAGATCGAGACCCACCCCGAATGGCTCGATTCGCGACGGGTGGGCAGCGTCGACGGGAAGACGTCGAGGCTCTCGAGGATCTCGACCTGGGCCTCGTCGTTGTGGCGGGCGCGCTCGAGGAGGACCGGCAGCGACCCCATGTTGTGGGTGCCGAACACCACGTCGACCCACGGCGCCCGGCGGACGATGGTGTCGCGGTCCTTCTGCGCCATGCAGCCGCCGACCGCGATCTGCATGCCCGGCCGCTGCTCCTTGACGTGGGCGAGCCGGCCGAGGTTTCCGTAGAGGCGGTTGTCGGCGTTCTCGCGCACGGCGCACGTGTTGAAGACGACGACGTCGGCGTCCTGTCCGGGGTCGGCGGGCCGGTAGCCGGCGGTGTCGAGGAGACCGGAGAGCCGTTCGGAGTCGTGCACGTTCATCTGGCACCCGTAGGTCTTGACCTCGTAGGTGCGCACGGTCGCGGAGACGTCCTCGTTCTGCAGAGGACGGGCAGTGGTATCAGTCATGGCGCCTCCAGTGTACCGAGCGGCCCCGGAGCACCGCGCCGCCTCAGGCCTCCTCGAGCGCCTGCCGGGCCGCGGCCATGGACACCGAATGCGGGAACCCGCGGCGGGCGAGCATCGCGAGCGTGCGGCGCAGGCGCGTCTCCGCGGGCAGACCGGCGGTGCTCCGCGCCTTCTTGAGGGCGACCCCGTAGGCGAGGTCGAACTCGTCGTCGATCCCGTCGACCGCGGCGGCGACGGCGGACTCCGGAACGCCCTTCCGCGCGAGCTCGAGGCGGAGGGCGCGGACCGAGAGCGCCCGCGATTCCCTGCGGGCACGGACGAAACCGGCGGCGAACGCCGCGTCGTCGAGCAGTCCCGAGGCGCTCAGCCGATCGAGGAGCACGTCGACGACGTCGCTCGGATGCTCCTTGGCGAGGAGCTTCGACCGGAGTTCGGCCACCGCGTGATCGCGGGCGGCGAGCATATTTAGCGCCCGCTTCTTGGCCCGCGTGTACTCCGGATCATCCGAGTTCACCGCGCCCGGCAGGGCGTCCGGTTCAGCCGCTGCGCCGGACCCGGCGGCAACAGAAGGCTCTCCGTCGACAGTCTGCCCTGCGGTGCCGTCGCCGCGACCCCGACCGCCCTTCCACACGTCCGCGAAGCCGACGGACACCGCGGAGTCCGGACCACGGTCGCCCGGAGCGGAGTCGCCCGCCATGACGGCGTCGATCGCTCGGCGGGCGTCGGCGAGGACCGCCGCAGTGGAGCGGTCCTCGCCCGTGCGATCAGAAGTCGACATTGCTCTTCTCCGGCGCGACCGCCGGCTCGCCGGCCGCCGGGGCGCCCGCTGCCGCGTCCGCGGCCTCGTCGTCTCCGCCGATGAGACCCATCTTGTGCTTGATCTTGAGCTCGATCTCCTCGGCGAGTCCGGGATTGTCGCGGAGGAAGTTCCGCACGTTCTCCTTGCCCTGACCGAGCTGGTCCCCGTCATAGGTGAACCACGAGCCGGACTTCCGGATGATCCCGTTGTCCACGCCCATGTCGATGAGGCTGCCCTCGCGGGAGATCCCGTGGCCGTAGATGATGTCGAACTCCGCCTGCTTGAACGGCGGGGCGACCTTGTTCTTGACGACCTTGACGCGGGTCCGGTTGCCGACGGCCTCGCCGGCCTCCTTGAGCGTCTCGATCCGGCGGACGTCGAGGCGGACGGAGGCGTAGAACTTCAGCGCCTTGCCGCCCGAGGTGGTCTCCGGCGAACCGAAGAACACGCCGACCTTCTCACGCAGCTGGTTGATGAAGATCGCGGTGGTCTTCGAGTGCGCGAGCGCACCGGTGATCTTGCGCAGCGCCTGCGACATGAGGCGGGCCTGGAGTCCGACGTGGGAGTCGCCCATCTCGCCCTCGATCTCCGCCTTGGGGACGAGCGCGGCCACGGAGTCGATGACGATGACGTCGAGCGCGCCGGACCGGATGAGCATGTCCGCGATCTCGAGCGCCTGCTCGCCGGTGTCCGGCTGCGACACGAGCAGCTGGTCGGTGTCGACGCCGAGCGCCTTGGCGTACTCCGGGTCGAGCGCGTGCTCGGCGTCGATGAATCCGGCGATGCCGCCGGCGCGCTGGGCGCTCGCGACGGCGTGGAGGGCGACCGTCGTCTTGCCGGAGGACTCCGGGCCGTAGATCTCGACGACGCGGCCGCGCGGCAGACCGCCGATGCCGAGCGCGATGTCGAGGGCGATCGACCCCGTGGGGATGTACTCGATGGGTGCGCGGGTCTCCTCACCCAGGCGCATGACCGCGCCCTTGCCGTACTGGCGATCGATCTGGCCGAGAGCGGCTTCGAGCGCCTTGGCCTTGTTGTCCGCAGAGCCGGTCTGCGGGGAGCGCGGGGTGCGTGCTGCCATGGGTTCCTCCTTGGGTAGGTCCGTCTGCCAGCACTCTAGGACGCGGCACGGACACGGGTCCGATTCGGGGACGAGCTGTGCACGACGGGCGGATGGATCCGACCTCGGGTCACCGTTCATCCGGTCTCGACGCCCATCCTAACCCGGAATGGGAACACCTGTTCGAAATGTGCGGGCGTGTCGCGGGAACGGTGACCTCGGGACGGCCGCGCAGACGCTCCGTCCCCAGTGCAGGGGCGCAGAGGATGGCCTGCGGCACCGGAGGGCAGTCGCACGCGGTCCCGCCGGGCCCTCTCAGAACGGTGTGGAGCGGGGCTTGTCGCGGCCGAGTCGACGCTCCGGCGGGACCCCGGCGGCATCGCACACCGCCAGCCAGATCTCCCGGGGATCGATCCCGGCGTCGAACGCCTGGGCGGCGGTGCGGGAGCCGAGCGAGGACAGTGCGAGGTCGGTGTGGAGGGATTCCGCCCGGACGCGTCCGAACTCCTCGCGCATGAGGGTCCAGTAGTGGGTGTGGCGCATTCAGGCGTTCCCGGCGAGCGCGTCCGCGGGCTCTCCCGCGAGGACGCGGCGGGACATCTCCACCGGGACGGTGTCGGGGATCTCGACGCCCTCGCTCATCGCGAAGCGGTCGCTCACCTCGCGCAGCAGCGAGGAGACGGGCAGGTCGAGCGCTTCGCAGATCGCCGACAGCAGCTCGGAGGAGGCCTCCTTCTGACCGCGCTCGATCTCGCTGAGGTAGCCGAGGGACACGCTCGCGCCGTTCGAGACGTCGCGCAGGGTGCGGTTCTGGCGTCGGCGGGCCGCGCGCAGGGAATCACCGATCTCGGTGCGCAGAAGCGTCATGCCGAACCTCCCGTGAGCAGCAGCTGAGTCGTCGTGCGTGTATCCATGTACCGGTCCCAACGACCGGCTGGCCGGATTTGTTCCCTGAAGCCTACCCAAGCGGCGGGCGTCGGCTCCATCCGCGGTCCCGGATCACGGCCGATTGACAGCGAACTCTGACTCCCCTCGGGAGCGGAGGTGGTCGGCGAGGAGTGCGATGGCCGCCTGCACCGTGGCGCGGCGGATCTTCTCCCGGCCGCCGGTGAACCGGTGCTCGACGACAGCGGTGCCGCCGACATGGGCGAGCGCGAGGAACACGAGCCCGACCGGCTTTCCGTCCTGCGGCTCCGGGCCGGCGACCCCGGTGCAGGCCAGGCCGAGGTCCGCCCGGCACACCCGGGCGGCACCGCGCGCCATCTGCTCCGCGACCTCCGGGTCGACGGCGCCCGCGCGGGCGAGGAGATCCGGGTCGACCCCGGCGAGCGCGGCCTTGAGGTCGGTCGCATACGTGATGAGCCCGCCGCGCACGGTCGCCGAGGCGCCCGGCACGGTGACGAGGGTCGCGGCGATGAGCCCCGCGGTGAGCGACTCCGCCGTGGCGACGGTCAGGCCGCGCTCGACGAGCCCGGTGACGACCGCGTCCGCGCGGTGCCGTTCGGCGGGGGCGTCCGCGCTCATCGGCGCGGCCCGGCCTCGCGGAGCAGGCGCGCGGTCTTGACGCAGTAGTCGACGCCGGTGACGAGGGTGACGACGACCGCGGCGGTCATGACGATCCAGGCGACGACGATGACCGCGATCATCACCCCGCCCGGCAGCACCGTCGACAGCGGGAGCATGACGATGAAGAGGCCGAGCGCCACGGTCTGCAGGACGGTCTTGAGCTTGCCCCCGCGGGAGGCGGGGAGCACGACGCGCCGCACGATGACGAGGCGCATGAGGGTGATCCCGAACTCGCGGACGAGGATGACGACCGGGATCCACCACGGGAGCACGCCGATGACGGCGAGCCCGATGAGCGCGGCGGCCATGAGCGACTTGTCGGCGATGGGATCGGCGATCTTGCCGAAGTCGGTGACGAGCCCGTAGCGCCGGGCGAGGTCGCCGTCGATCTTATCGGTGAGCATCGCGAGCCCGAACACGATGAATGCGCCGAGGCGCCACAGCGGGTCGAGCCCCTCGTGACCGAGCAGGAGGACGAGGAACACCGGGACGAGCAGGATGCGCAGGACGGTGAGCGCATTCGGCAGGTTCCACGGGCTCGGCTGCTGTTCAGTCATCACCGGGTCAGCCTACCTGCCGGTGAGGTCCCACGCGTCCTCGCCGCCGGCCTCGACGACCTCGAGCCCGGTGTCGGGATCGAGGTCGCCGATCGTCGGCACCACCGCGGTGTCCTCGGCGTCCGCGTCGCCGTCCGCGCCTCCTGCGAGGGCGGCGCCTGCGGCTGCGGGCGCGCCGGACGGGGCGCCGGCCGGCGGCTCCTCGCCGCGGATGACGGCGAGCGTGCCGGGCAGGTCCTCGGGGGTGACGAGCACGTCGCGCGCCTTCGAGCCCTCCGAGGGACCGACGATCCCGCGCGACTCCATGAGGTCCATGAGGCGGCCGGCCTTGGCGAATCCGACGCGGAGCTTGCGCTGGAGCATCGAGGTCGAGCCGAACTGCGTGGTGACGACGAGCTCGGTGGCCTGGAGCAGGAGATCGAGGTCGTCGCCGATCTCCTCGTCGATCTGTTTGGCCGGCTTGTCCACCGCGACGTCCTCGCGGTAGACCGGGGTGAGCTGGCCCTTGACGTGGGAGACGACCTGCTCGATCTCGCTCTCGTTGATCCACGCCCCCTGGACGCGCATCGGCTTGGCCGCCCCCATCGGGAGGAACAGGGCGTCGCCCTGACCGATGAGCTTCTCCGCACCGGGCTGGTCGAGGACGACGCGCGAGTCGGCGAGCGAGGACGTCGCGAAGGCCAGCCGGGAGGGCACGTTGGCCTTGATGAGTCCGGTGACGACGTCGACGCTCGGACGCTGGGTGGCGAGCACCAGGTGGATGCCGGCGGCGCGGGCGAGCTGGGTGATCCGCTGGATCGAGGCCTCGACGTCGCGCGGGGCGACCATCATGAGATCGGCGAGCTCGTCGACGACCACGAGGAGGTACGGGTACGGCTGGAGCACCCGCTGCGAGCCCGGCGGCGCCTGGACGCGCCCCTCGCGCACGGCCTTGTTGAACTCCTTGACGTGCTTGAAGCCGAACTGCGCGAGGTCGTCGTAGCGGGCGTCCATCTCGCGGACGACCCATTCGAGCGCCTCGGCCGCCTTCTTCGGGTTGGTGATGATCGGGGTGATGAGATGCGGGATGCCCTCGTAGATCGTGAGCTCGACGCGCTTGGGGTCGACGAGGATGAGGCGCACCTCGTCCGGGGTCGCGCGCATCATGATCGAGGTGATCATCGAGTTGATGAAGCTCGACTTGCCGGAGCCGGTGGCGCCGGCGACGAGGAGGTGGGGCATCTTCGACAGGTCGGCGACGACGAACCCGCCCTCGACGTCCTTGCCCACGCCGACGACCATCGGATGATCGGTGCGGCGGGCAGCCTGCGAGCGGAGCACGTCGCCGAGCGCGACGGTCTCGCGGTCGGCGTTCGGGATCTCGATGCCGATCGCCTTCTTGCCGGGGATCGGCGAGAGGATCCGGACGTCGGCGCTCGCCACCGCGTACGCGATGTTCTTGCTCAGCGCGGTGACCTTCTCGACCTTGGTGCCGGCGCCGAGCTCGACCTCGTAGCGGGTGACGGTCGGGCCGCGGGAGAACCCGGTGACCTCGGCGTCGATGTTGAACTGCTCGAGCACGTCGCGCAGCGCCTCGACCACGCGGTCGTTGGCCTCCGAGCGCTCCTTCGCCGGCGGTCCGGCGAGCAGGTAGTCCGAGGTCGGGAGCGTGTAGGTGACGTCACCGGCGAGAGTGAGCTGCTCGACGCGCTGCGGGAGCTCTCCGGTCGCCTGCGGGGCCGGGGTGGACACCGCCGGGACGGTCGCCGCGGGATCGGGCTTGCGGTCGAGGACCCGCGTGGCCTCGTCCTCCATCCCGATGTCGGCCTTGAGCTTCGCGGCCTGCTTCTCCGCCTTCGTGGGGCGGCGCTGGCCGGGCCGGGGACCCGGCTCCGCGGCGTCGACGTCGTAGAGCTCGGGCTCGGGAGTCGGCTCCGCGTCGGTCCGGTCCTCGGCACCGACCTCGGCGTCGTGGATGTAGGCCTTGTCATAGGCCCGGTCGTGCTCCTTCTCGTACTCCGGGGCGTCCTCGCTCTTCTTCTTCCGCGAGCGGCGCTTGGCGCCCATGACGGGCGTGAGGGTGCTCGTCGTCCGGTTGTCGCGCACGAGATCGGTGTCATCGGCGCCCTCCGCGGGACCGGCGACGGAGCCGCCGACGAGCCGCGTGTAGAGGCCGTGGAGCCGCTGCGGGACGGCATTGACCGGGGTGGCGGTCATGACGAGCAGGGAGAACAGTCCGAGGAGCACGAGGAGCGGCACCGCGACGTAGACGGTGGTGGCGACGACGAGCGGCGAGGAGACGATGAAGCCGAGCGCCCCTCCCCCGTTGATCATCGCCTCGCGCGAGTGCGCGAAGCCGGGCGTGCCGGCGGCGATGTGGGCGAGTCCGGCGGCGGCGAGCACGAAGGCGAGGAGGCCGATGAGGATCCGATTGTTCCCCCGCGTGTCCTCGCCGCGGAGGAAGAGCCGCAGCGCATAGCCGAGGAGGAGCACGGGCAGCGCGAGCGCGACGCGGCCCAGAGAGCCCTCGATGACGGCGCGCACGCCGTCGCCGAAGGCGCCCGGGATGTTCCACCACTCGAAGGCGGCGACGACGATCGCGAGGCCGACGAGGAAGAACGCGGTGCCGTCGCGCCGCGTGGGGGTGTCGTCGTCAGGGGTCTCGGTGAGCACTCTGCGGGTGCGGTTGCCTGCCATCTGCGCTGCTCCCATCCATGCACCTGTCACCACGTTCGGGTTGGTCTCGTGTGCCCCCGCACGCCCGGTGGAGTCGGTGGACGCGCTGCGCCGCCGACGTCGGGTGCCGGTACCAGCAGCGGGGGAAGTCGTACTGGTCGCCATGATCCCCATGGTACGGGGCGGGCCCTCCCGGACCCGGGATTCCCGCCCCCTGTGTGTCCCGCAGCGCCGCGATCGGCCGACGACGCGACGACGCGGGGGCACCCACTGGTCGGTGAGTGCCCCCGCGTCACCTGCCTGCGCGGCAGGAGCGGCCGATCCGCTCAGCCGAGCAGCTCGTAGGCCGGGATGGTGAGGAAGTCGTGGTACTCCTCGGCCGTGGCCATCCGGGCGAACAGGTCCTTCGAGGTCTGCCACTGCGCGGCGTCGCCGGGCAGCTTCGCCACCTCCTCCTCGATGAGGCGGTCGACGAGCTCCTTCGTCACCGTCTCACCGGAGTCGGAGAGCGTGACGCCGAAGTGCAGCCACTGCCACACCTGCGAGCGGGAGATCTCCGCGGTCGCCGCATCCTCCATGAGGCCGTTGATCGCAGCTGCGCCGTTGCCGCCGAGCCACGCCGCGACGTACTGGATGCCCACCGAGATGTTGGCGCGCAGACCGGCCTCGGTGATCTCACCCGGGGTGTCCTTGACCGCGAGGAGGTCGGCGGCGGAGACGGAGACGTCCTCGCGCTTCTTCTCGATCTGGTTGGGCTTCTCGCCGAGCACCGCGGTGAACTCGGTGCGGCAGGCCTCGACCATGCCCGGGTGGGCGACCCAGGAGCCGTCGAAGCCGTCGTTCGCCTCGCGCGACTTGTCCTTCTCCACCTGGTCGAAGGCCTTAGCGTTGGCCGCCTCGTCCTTCGACGGGATGAAGGCGCTCATGCCGCCGATCGCGTGCGCTCCGCGCTTGTGGCAGGTCCGCACGAGCAGTTCGGTGTAGGCGCGCATGAACGGCACGGTCATGGTGACCTGGGCGCGGTCCGGGAGGATCCAGTCCTCGCCCTTGGCGCGGTGGGTCTTGATGACGGAGAAGATGTAGTCCCAGCGGCCGGCGTTGAGGCCCGCGGAGTGGTCGCGGAGCTCGTAGAGGATCTCCTCCATCTGGAACGCGGCCGGGTAGGTCTCGATGAGGCAGGTGGCCCGGATCGTGCCCTGCGGGACCCCGAGCGCGTCCTGCGCGTGGACGAACACGTCGTTCCACAGCCGCGCCTCGAGGTAGGACTCCATCTTGGGGATGTAGAAGTAGGGGCCGCGGCCCTTCTCGATCTGCTTGATGCCGGCGGTGGCGAAGTACAGCGCGAAGTCGACGAGGGAGCCCGAGGCGATCTCGCCGTCGATGCGCATGTGCTTCTCCTCGAGGTGCCAGCCGCGCGGACGGACGACGATCGTCGGCAGCTCCTCATCGGGGCGCAGGGTGTACTCCTTGCCCTGCTCGGAGACGAAGTCGATCTCGCGGTTGACCGAGTCGAGGAGGTTGACCTGGCCGCCGAGCACGGAGTCCCAGGCGGGGGTGTTCGCGTCCTCCTGGTCGGCGAGCCAGACCTTGGCGCCGGAGTTGAGCGCGTTGATCGTCATCTTCCGGTACGTCGGGCCGGTGACCTCGACGCGGCGGTCCTCGAGCCCGGGTGCGGGCGGGGCGACCTGCCACGAGTCGTCCTCGCGGATGTGCTTGGTCTCCTCGAGGAAGTCGAGCTCCTCGCCGGCGTCGAGGCGGGCCTGGCGGTCCTTGCGGGCGGCGAGCCGCTCCTTCCGGGTGGCGGCGAACGCGCGGTGGAGCGAGACGATGAGCTCGAGCGCGGGGCGGGTGAGGACGGCTGCGTGCTCCGGCTGGATCTCGCCGGTGATCTCCAGGCCGTCGGGCAGATCGATGTTCGTGGTGGTCATGAGGAACTCCTCGATATCGGATTGCTGGTGCTGTCGGATGCGGGTGGTGCGGTGGACGGCGTCGGGCCGTCCGGTGCGACGGGTGCGGGCGGCCGGGTCAGGCGGTCGCCGGGGGCTCGGCTCCGAGGCGTTCGAGGACGGCCGCAGCGATGACCGCGTCCTCGTCCGGCTTGCCGCCGGCGACGCCGAGGCCGCCGACGAGGGTGCCGTCGAAGACGAGCGGCACGCCGCCGGCGATGCTCGTGAGCAGTCCGCCGGTGCCGTGCTCGAGCTTCTGCGCGAGCTCGGGGTTCATGAGCGCGCTGGGCCGGCGGGTGGAGGCGGCGGTGTGCGCCTTGCGCCGGCTCGTCTCGACGCTGTGCGGCGTCATGCCGTCGGCGCGGCCGTAGGCGACGAGTCCGAGGGCGGGGTCGACGATCGTCGCGCAGGCGCGCACGCCGACCCTCTCCCCCTCCTCGATCGTCAGCGCGACGGCGCGCGCGGCGGTGTCATGGGTGATGACGGGGACGGAGGTGTAGACGGGAGCGGTCGGGTCGACGGTCATTCAGCGTCCTTCCTGCACTTCGAAGACGGTGCCGGGGTTGAGGATACCCTGCGGGTCGAGGGCGTTCTTGATGCGATGGTTGAGCTCGAGCACGTCCGGGCCCAGGTAGTCGCCGAGCCACGGCCGCTTGAGCCGGCCCACTCCGTGCTCACCGGTGATCGTGCCGCCGAGCGACACCGCGAGGTCGATGATCTCGCCGTACGCGATGTGCGCGCGCTCGCGGGCCGCGTCGTCGGTGGGATCGAAGACGACGAGCGGGTGGGTGTTGCCGTCGCCGGCGTGGGCCATGACGGCGACGAGGACCTCGCGGTTCCGGCTGATCTCCTCGATCCCCTCGACGAGGCGGCCGAGCTCCGGGAGCGGCACGCCGCAGTCCTCGAGGAGGATCGTGCCCTTCTTCTCCACCGCCGGGATCGCGATCCGGCGGGCGGCGATGAATGCCTGGCCCTCGTCAGGATCGTCGGTGTGGTAGCACTCGGTGGCGTTGTTCGAGGTGCACGCCTCCGCGATGATCTCGATCTCGTGCTGGGCGTAGCCCGCGGGCTCGTCGGACTGCACGATGAGCATCGCCGCAGCCTCGCGGTCGAGGCCCATCCGGGTCTCGTCCTCGACCGCGTTGATCGTCGGCCGGTCCATGAACTCGAGCATCGAGGGGCGCAGCCGGCCGGTGATCCCGAGCACGGCGCTCGTCGCGTCCTCGAGGGTGCGGAAGGTGGCGACGAGGGTGCTGGGATTGCGCTTGACGTGGATGAGGCGCAGCGTCACCTCGGTGATGATCCCGAGAGTGCCCTCGCTGCCGACGAACAGCTTGGTGAGCGACAGGCCGGCGACGTCCTTGAGGCGCGGCCCGCCGAGCGTCACGAGCCGGCCGTCGGACAGCACGACCTTCATGCCGAGGACGTAGTCGGTGGTGACCCCGTACTTCACGCAGCACAGGCCGCCGGCGTTCGTCGCGATGTTCCCGCCGATCGAGCAGAACTCGAACGAGGCCGGGTCCGGTGGGTACCACAGGCCGTGCTCGGCGGCCGCCGCCTTGACCTCGGCGTTGATCGCCCCGGGCTGCGCGACGGCGGTGAGGGTGATGGGATCGATGCGGATCTCCTTCATCCGCTCGACGGAGAGCACGATCGCGCCGTTCTGCGCGGTCGAACCGCCGGACAGTCCGGAACCGGCCCCACGCGGCACCACGGGGGTGTTCGTCGCAGCGGCGAAGCGCACGGCGGCCTGGACGTCCTCGGTGCAGGTGGCGCGGACCACGGCGAGCGGCATGCCCGCATCGGGATCGTTGGCGCGGTCCCAGCGATAGGCCTCCATCTTCACCGGATCGGTGATGACGGCCCCCTCGGGCAGCTGCGCGGCGAGCTCTTCGAGCGTCTGCGCGGTGATCGTGGCGTCCACGGTGGTCATGGCTTCCGTCCTTCCCGGGCCGTGCGGCTGCGCGGCTGAGTATGAGGTGCGACACCTTCGTCCTCCGCAATCTACAGGCTGAGGAATGAAATCGCTATTTCGCATCATGGAATCTTGGAAGGGCGCATGGTTGCTCTCCGAGATCAGTTTTTCCGCCTCGTGGAATGCCGCGCGCCCCGGAATCACGCGCGTCGTTCACATACTGCTCCCAGGAACCGCTCATCGAACGCTTGCACCGTGCGCTCGCGTCCTCTACTGTCTCCGTGACTGGAGTCACAGACCCCGCCGGGCACAGCCGCCCGGTCGGCCTGTGACGGCCCCTCACTTCATGCGGCACCGCCGTGGACAGGAACGACATGGACAATCTCTTCGTCGCGGCGCTGCTGGCGCTCCTCCCGATCATCGTGGCCGGTGTGCTGCTGCTCGGCTTCCGGATGCCGGCCGCGATCGCCATGCCCATCAGCCTCGTCGTCGCGGCCGCGGTCGCGTTCTTCGCCTGGCAGATCGATCTCGTCACCATCGGCGCCTCGATCGTGCAGGGCATCCTCGTCGCGGTGGGCCTGCTGTGGATCGTGTTCGGCGCACTCCTCATGCTCGCCACCGTGACGAAGTCCGGCGCGATCGACACGATCCGCGCCGGCTTCATCTCCGTGTCCGCGGACCGTCGCGTGCAGGTCATCATCGTCGCCTGGCTGTTCGGCAGCTTCATCGAGGGCGCAGCCGGCTTCGGCACGCCCGCCGCCGTCGTCGCCCCGCTCATGCTCGCTCTCGGGTTCCCGGCGATCGCCGCGGTGCTCTTCGGCCTCATCATCCAGTCGACCCCGGTGAGCTTCGGCGCCGTCGGCACCCCGATGCTCACCGGCATCGGCAACGGCCTGGCCGACGAGACCGGTGCGATGTCGTCCGACGTCGCCGAGCGCGCCGGCGC
Source organism: Brevibacterium ihuae (assembly GCF_900184225.1). Lineage (NCBI taxonomy): Bacteria > Bacillati > Actinomycetota > Actinomycetes > Micrococcales > Brevibacteriaceae > Brevibacterium > Brevibacterium ihuae. Next base: position 79,673 of record NZ_FXWZ01000003.1, read on the forward strand.
GCTCGGCCTCGATCAGCTCGGATTCGTCGCCCACACCGCGAGCCAGGTCGCCATCATCCACGGCATCTGCGGCATCCTCATCCCGCTCACCCTGTGCTGCTTCATGACCGGGTTCTTCGGCAGCCGCCGCCGGTTCGCCGACGGCCTCGCCGTCGCGCCCTTCGCGATCTTCGCGGCGGTCGCGATGATCGTCCCCTACCTCCTCGTCGCGATCTTCCTCGGACCCGAGTTCCCCTCGATGATCGGCGGCCTCGTCGGCCTCCTCATCGTCGTGCCGGCCGCCCGCGCCGGCTTCCTCACCCCCAAGGACACCTGGGAGTTCGCGCCGCGCTACCGCTGGCCCGAGCGCTGGATGGGCTCGGTGAGCCCGGCCGAGGAGGCCTCCCACCTCAAGAAGCGCATGCCGCTCGTGCAGGCCTGGGCGCCGTACCTCATCGTCGTCGTCCTGCTGCTCCTCACCCGCAACATCCCGGAGATCAAGGCGTTCCTCACCGGCCCCGCGGTCATCAAGGTCGAGGGCATCTTCGGCACGCCGATCAACCAGAACATGGACCTGCTCTACTCCCCGGGCGCGATCTTCGTCCTCGCCTCGCTCATCACGATCGTCCTCCACCGGATGAACGGCCGGCAGGTCGCCGCCTCGTGGGGACTCGCCGGCGGGCAGATCGCCGGAGCCGCCGTCGCGCTCCTGTGCTCGGTGCCGATGGTGCGCGTGTTCATCAACTCCGGCCCCGACTACAACGCCGCCGGCATGGATTCGATGCCGGTGACGCTCGCCTCGGCGGCGGCGGAGACGCTCGGTCAGAACTGGCCGCTCGCCGCACCGTTCGTCGGAGCGCTCGGCGCCTTCGTCGCCGGGTCGAACACCGTATCCAACCTCATGTTCGCGCAGTTCCAGTTCACCACCGGCGTCAACATCGGCGCGGCGTCGCCCGAGACCGTCGTCGCCGCACAGGCGGTGGGCGGAGCGGCCGGCAACATGGTCTCCGTCCACAACGTCGTCGCCGCTGCCGCGACCGTCGGACTGCTCGGCCGCGAGGGCGACCTCATCCGCAAGACGATCATCCCGATGGCGGTCTACTGCCTCACCGCGGGATCGATCGCCTACATCATGGTGTTCGGCCCCGGCCTCAACATCGGCACGATCCTGCTGGCGCTCGTCCTCATCGGTCTCGCGGTGACGTTCGTCGTCCTATCCCGCTCCGGCGGGAAGGACAACGACGAGCTCCTCCCCGTCGACGAGGCCCAGGAGCGGGCCGCGGCCGAGGTGCCGGCCGGCGCACCCGTGGCGGACCCGGCCGAGCACTCGGCCGACCACCGCCGCGACACCGGACCCGCCGACCGCCGCTGAACCATGCCTCCCGCGCAGCGCGTCCAATCGGTCGATCGCACCCTCGACGTCCTCGAAGCCCTCGCGGACGCCGGGGGTGCGGCGCGCAGCAAGGATCTCGCCACCGCGATCCGGCTCCCGGTGCCCACGGTGCACCGGGTCCTCTCCACGCTCGCGGCGCGCGGGATCGTGCTCCAGCTCGCCGACCGGAGCTACTCGCTCGGGCCGCGCCTGGTGCGCCTCGGCGCGGTCGCCGCGCACCAGACGGGCGCGGAGGCCCAGCCGCTCCTCGCCGCGCTCGCAGAGGCGCTCGGGGAGACCGTCAACCTCGCGTTCTTCACCCGCGACTCGATGACCTACGTCGCGCAGGCCGCCTCGCCCCGCTCGATGCGGATGTTCACCGAGGTCGGACGGCGGGTGCCGCTCCACAACACCGGGGTCGGCAAGGCGGTGCTCGCGCGGCTGCCCGAGGACGAGGCGCGCGCGCTCCTCTCCCCCCCCGGCTCTTATACACATCTGACGCCGCCGACGAACTTAGCCGTCCTCGACGAGCTCGCCCGAGCCCGGCACTCCGGATTCGCGGTCGACGACGAGGAGCAGGAGGTCGGCGTCCGCTGCCTCGCCGTCGCGATCGACGGCGGTCCGGCTCCGGCAGGGCTGTCCGTGTCGGGTCCCTCCTCGCGACTCACCCCCGACGCCTTCACCGAGGTCGCCCGGTCGCTCACGGACACCGCCGACCGGCTCGCCGCCCGCTGGCGCTCCTACCAGACGGACTGAGCCGGCCCGCCGCGAGGGCGGACCGGCTCGGTACCGGAGTGCGGACCCGTCCGGGGACGGGCCTGAGTCAGACGATGACGACCATCGGGACGATCATCGGCCGGCGACGGAGCTTGGAGGAGATCCAGCGGCCCAGGGTGCGCCGGATGACCTGCTGGAGCCGGTGCTCGTCCTTGGTCCCGTTCTCGAGCGCCTCCTTGACGGCGGACTCGATCTTCGGCCGGATCGAGTTGAACACCGAGTCGTTCTCCGCCACGCCGCGGGCGTGGACGATCGGACCGGCGAGGATCTCCCGGCGCTTGGCGTCGACGGTCATGAACACCGAGACGAAGCCCTCGTCGGCGAGAGTCCTGCGATCCTTGAGGTCGGCCTCGGTGACCTCTCCCACGGAGGACCCGTCGACGAAGACGTAGTCGCAGTCGACCGCTCCGACGACCTCCGCGTGGCCGTCCTTGAGATCGACGACCCAGCCGTCGTCGGCGATGACGACCTGGTCCTCGGGGACACCGGTGTCGATCGCGAGCTGCGCGTTGGCGAGCATGTGGCGCCATTCGCCGTGGACCGGCATGACTCCGCGCGGCTTGACGATGTTGTAGCAGTAGAGGAGCTCGCCGGCCGAGGCGTGGCCGGACACGTGGACCTTCGCGTTGCCCTTGTGGATGACGTTCGCGCCGAGCTTCATCAGCCCGTTGATCACGCGGAACACCGCGTTCTCGTTGCCCGGGATGAGCGAGGAGGCGAGGATGACGGTGTCGCCCTCCCCCACCTCGATCCGGTGGCTGCCGTTCGCCATCCGGGACAGCGCGGCCATCGGCTCGCCCTGCGAACCGGTGCACATGAGGACGACCTGGTCGTCGGGGAGCTTGTCGACGTCCTTGAGGTCGATGAGGACGCCGTGCGGGACGTGGAGGTAGCCGAGGTCCTGGGCGATCTTCATGTTGCGCACCATCGAGCGCCCGACGAGCGCGACCTTGCGGCCGTGCGCGCTCGCGGCCTCGAGGACCTGCTGCACGCGGTGGACGTGCGAGGCGAAGGAGGCGACGATGATGCGCCGCTCGGCCGTGCCGAACAGCGTCTCGAGGACCGGGCCGATGTTCTTCTCCGGCGAGGTGAAGCCGGGGACGTCGGCGTTCGTCGAGTCGGTGAGGAACAGGTCGATGCCCTCTTCGCCGAGCCGGGCGAACGCCCGGAGGTCGGTGATGCGGCGGTCGAGCGGGAGCTGGTCCATCTTGAAGTCGCCGGTATGGAGCACGGTCCCGGCGCCGGTGCGGATGCAGACGGCGAGCGCATCGGGGATCGAGTGGTTGACCGCGACGAACTCGAGGTCGAACGGGCCGAGCTGATCGGTGTCGTCCTCCTTGACCACGCGCGTGGTGGCCCGGATGCGGTGCTCCTTGAGCTTGGCCTCGATGAGCGCGAGGGTGAGCACGGATCCGAGGATCGGGATGTCGGCGCGACGCTTGAGGAGGTAGGGCACGGCCCCGATGTGGTCCTCGTGCCCGTGGGTGAGGACGAGGCCGACGATGTCGTCCATCCGTCCGTCGAGGTAGCTGAAGTCGGGCAGGATGAGGTCGATGCCGGGCTGCTCCTCCTCGGGGAAGAGCACGCCGCAGTCGACGATGAGGATCTTGCCGCGGTACTCGAACACCGTCATGTTCCGGCCGACCTCGCCGAGACCGCCGAGGGCGACGATGCGCAGGGCCTCCGGATCGACGACGGGCGGTTCACCGGGTTCTGCGAGAAATGTGGTCACTGGAGGTAACCGCTCCTTTTCAGTTGTGCGCGCACGTGCTCGACCTGCTCGTCGGAGGCCGGCAGCAGGGGCATGCGCGTGGCGCGGGTGGGAATCACTCCCTGGAGCTCGAGGGCGGCCTTGACCGCGACGACCCCGGGCATGTGATTCATGACTGCATCGACGAGGGGCGCGAGCTCCGCGGCGATGCGGCGGGCGGAGTCGAGGTCGTTGCCCTCGACGGCGGCCACCATGGAAGCGAATCGATCGGCGCTGACGTGGCCGACGACGGAGACGATGCCCACGGCCCCGCAGGCCATGAGCGGGAGGTTGAGGGCGTCCTCGCCCGAGTAGTACGCGAGCGGGCTCTCCGACATCACGCGCGCCGACGCCGCGAGGTCGCCCTTGGCGTCCTTGACCGCGAGGATCCGGGGGTGCTCGCCGAGCTCGAGCAGCGTCTCGGTGCTGATCGGCACGCCCGACCGGCCCGGGATGTCGTAGAGCATGACGGGCAGCTCGGTCGCGTCGGCGACGGTGCGCATGTGCGCGGCGATCGCAGCCTGCGGCGGCTTCGAGTAGTAGGGGGTGACGACGAGGAGTCCGTGGGCGCCCGCGGCGGCTGCCGCCCGGGCGAGCTCGACGGAGTGCGCGGTGTCGTTCGTGCCGACGCCCGCGATGATCCGCGCGCGGTCGCCGACGGCCCCGACGACGACTTCGAGGAGGCGCGTCTTCTCCTCATCCGAGGTGGTCGGCGATTCGCCGGTGGTGCCGGAGACGACGAGCTGGTCGTTGCCGAGGTCGACGAGATGGGCGGCGGTCGATTCGACGACCGCGTAGTCGATGGTCCCGTCCTCGGAGAAGGGCGTGATCATCGCCGTGCCCACGGCGCCGAACGCCTCGCGGACCTCGGCGGCCGCGGAATCAGAGATGAGTGCCATACGGCTCATCCTACCGGCTGGCACCGCCTCCCCGGACGCCGACGCGACCGCAGCGCGCCGCGGCGACCGTCGTCGGCGGACAGCAGGATCGCCTCGCACGGGGCCGTGGTGACATCCCACACCCGATTGGCTAGATTCGACCTCACCGAACGTTCACTCGTGTTCAATGTCGCATCCGAGGAGACCCCGTGACTTCTGCATCCGTCGAGGCCGCCGCTCTCGATCTCAGCCGTTCGCCGTCGATGGTCGGGAAGCTCCTGCGCCATGCGCACGAGATCCCCGACGCTCCGGCGCTGCGCTACCGGGGCACGGAGACGAGCTGGCGCGAGTACGCGGACTCCGCCCTCCGCCTCGCCGCCGACCTCCGCTCCCGCGGCGTGGGCCGCGACGACCGGGTCGCCGTGCTCACCACCAACCGGCCGGAGTTCATCCTCGTCACCGCGGCCACCGCCGCGCTCGGCGCGATCATCGTGCCGATCAACTTCCGGCTCACCGCGGCCGAGGTCGCCTACATCGTCGACAACACCACCCCTGCGCTGCTCGTCACCGAGCCGGACACGCTCGACCTCGTGCACGGCGCGCTCGGCGAATCCACCGCGCAGCCGGTCGTCATCGACTGCGCCTCCGAAGAGTTCCTCCGCGCGACGGGCGAGGGGGACCCGCTCGCGGTCGACGAGATCGTCGTGCCCGCCGGCTCCGACGACTACGTCATCCTCCACACCTCGGGCACCACCGGGCACCCCAAGGGCGCGGTCCTCACCTGCCACACCGTGTAGTCCGCCTCGGTGCAGAACGCGGCGCGCTGGGGCGCCGAGGCCGGTTCCGGCGTCGTCATGCTCGCCCCGCCCCTCTTCCACATCGGCTCCTTCATGTCGGCGCACGGGGCGCTCGCCGGGGGTGCGGCCGCCCTCGTCATCCCGAGCGCAGGGTTCGACGCCGGCGAGACGCTGGCACGGATGAAGGAGAACCAGGTGACGGCGTCCTTCATGGTCCCCCAGCAGTGGCACCTGCTGTGCGACGAGATCGAGCGCTCCGGCGGCGACGGGCTCGCGATCACCCACGTCAACTGGGGCGGTGCGCCGGCGAGCGAGAAACTCCTCCTCCGGATGGCCGAATGCATGCCCGAGGCGGCGATCACCGCGGTGTTCGGCCAGACCGAGACCACCGGCACCGCGATGAGCCTGCGGTTCGAGGACTCCCTGCGCAAGATCGGCTCGGTCGGCCACCCGACCGCGGAGACCTCGATCCGGGTGGTCGACCCGGAGATGAACGACGTCGGCGTCGACGAGGTCGGCGAGATCGTCTACCGGGGCCCGTGCGTCATGGACCGGTACTGGAACAACGAGAAGGCCACCGCCGAGGCGTTCCACGGCGGCTGGTTCCACTCCGGCGACCTCGTGCGCCGGGACGCCGAAGGGTTCATCTACGTCGTCGACCGGCTCAAGGACATGATCATCTCCGGCGGCGAGAACATCTACTGCGCCGAGATCGAGAACGCGCTCACCTGGCACCCGCAGGTGTCCGAGGTGAGCATCGTCGGCAGGCCCGACGAGAAGTGGGGCGAGGTGCCGGTCGCCTGCATCGTCCCCAAGGACCCCGACAACCCGCCGGACCTCGCGTCCGTGCGCGAGTACCTCCGCGATCGCCTCGCCTCGTACAAGCACCCCAAGGAGGTGCGGATCCTCGAGGCGTTCCCGCGCTCGGGCATGGGCAAGATCCAGTAGACCGTCCTGCGCGACACCGTCCGCCCCGCCTGATCGGCCCCGCGGCCGGGGCATCCGGGATCCGGCCGCCGCGTGTGTGGCACAATCGTCCCCGTCCGCTCCCCTACCCTGCAGGAGTTCGCGTGGTCGATGCCCCGACCGTGGCCCGTCGGCTCGCACCCGACGGTCGGAATCTCGGCATCGACACCGCCCGGGGCCTGGCGCTGTTCGGGATGATGATCACGCACATCATCGCCTTCACCGCCGAGGACGGCTCCTTCACCCGGGCGGTGTGGTTCGCCGGTCGCTCCTCTGCCCTGTTCGCGGTGCTCGCCGGTTTCTCCGTGGTCCTGAGCACCCGGCGCGTCCTCGCCCGCCCGGGCGGCCGGGCGTGGGCGGCGGCCGCCTCGGGGCTCGTGCTCCGCGGCATCATCATCGGCGTCATCGGCCTGCTGCTCGGCCTCGTCAGCTCGAGCATCGCGATCATCCTGACGTTCTACGGCGTGATGTTCGTGCTCGCGCCGCTCTTCCTCCGCCTCCCGCCCCTCGCCCTCGGCCTCCTCGCGCCCCTGTGGCTGACCCTCGTCCCGGTGCTGAGCATGGTCGTGCGCCGGGAGTTCGGACTCGAGACCTCGTACATCGTCCCGACCCCCGGCGATCTCGTCACCCCGGGGCCGCTGCTCACCGACCTGCTGCTCACCGGGTACTACCCGGTGGTGCCCTGGATGGGCTACCTCATCCTCGGGATGTTCCTCGCGCGGCTCGACTGGCGCGCGCCGCGCACGGCGATCACCGCGCAGCTCATCGGCCTCGGCACCGCCGTGCTCGCCAAGGCGGTCTCCTCGCTGCTCCTCACCGCCGGCGGCCGGAGCGCCCTCGAGGCGACCCTCGGACCGGTGCCCGCCGGCGAACCGGGATCGCTCGAGCACACGCTGACCACCGGCTCGTACGGGATCACCCCGCCCGACTCGTGGTGGTGGCTCGCCACCGCCGGGCCGCACTCGGCCACCCCGTTCGACCTCCTCCACACCGCCGGTCTCGCGGCCGCGGTGCTCGGCGTGTGCTCGCTCGCCGCGATCGTCCTCGGAGAGCGGGCGTGGCTGCTCGCTCCGCTCAGCGCGCCCGGATCCATGCCGCTGAGCGTCTACACCGGTCACGTCGTGTTCCTCGAGATCAGCCGGCTCGCACCCATCCGATCGCTCGTCGAGCTCATGATCCACGTCGGCCTCGCCGTGCTCTTCGCCCTGCTGTGGCGGGGATTCGCCTCCCCGCGCGGGCCTCTCGAATGGCCCGTGTCCTCGGCGGTGCGCGCGGTGCAGCGGCGCGTGCTCGGAGATTCCCGCCCGACACCCGGTGACACGCGCGACCCGGTCCGTTAGATTCGTGGTGACCGAACGTTCGGTGACCATTAAGGAGAGACGTCGACGATGACATCCGCAGACCAGGCAGCCCTCGCATTCAGCCGCTCCGTATCGGTGGTCGCCAAGATCTTCCGACATGCCCATGAGGTGCCCGACGCCATCGCCATGAGCTTCCGCGGAGAGGACATCACGTGGGAGCAGTTCGCGGCGCAGATCCGCCGCGCGGCGGCCGATCTGCGGGCGCGCGGGGTGGGCCGCGGGGACCGCGTGGCGGTCCTGCTGACCAATCGTCCCGAGTTCCTCGTCCTCACCCAGGCCGCCTCCGCGATCGGGGCGATCATCGTCCCCATCAACTTCTGGCTCACCGCCGGCGAGGTCGCCTTCATCGTCGACAACGTCACCCCGACGATGCTGTTCGTCGAGTCCCAGGTCGCCGAGCTCAGCGCCCGCGCCGTCGACCAGGCGGCGGCCGAGCCGCAGATCGTCGACTGCGACGCGGTCGATCTCCTCGATCTCACGGACCCGGACCGCGCGGAGCTCGCGGCGACCGATCTCGTGGTCCCCGCGGCGGACGACGACTTCGCGATCATGCACACCTCGGGCACCACCGGCAATCCCAAGGGCGCGGTGATCTCGCACTCGAACATCTTCGCGTGCTCGACCCAGGTGGCGAACCGGTGGGGCATCCGGAGCGGACGGGGCGTCGTCATGCTCGCCCCTCCCCTGTTCCACATCGGGACCTTCCTCGGTTGCCACGGTGCGCTCGCCGGGGGCGGCACCGCGCTCGTCGTGCCGAGCGCGGGGTTCGACGCGGGCGAGACGCTCGCGACGATGAAGCGGTTCGCGGTGACGGCGGCATTCATGGTGCCCCAGCAGTGGCAGCTCCTGTGCGCGGAGATCGAGCGCTCCGGCGGCGACGGGCTGGCGATCACCCACGTCAACTGGGGCGGCGCGCCGGCGAGGGAGAAGCTCCTCGAGCGGATGAAGGACTCGATGCCCGGGGCCGAGGTCAAGGCCTCGTTCGGACAGACCGAGACGACCGGCTACGGCGTCGGCCTCGAGTTCGAGGACTCCCTACGGAAGATCGGCTCCGTGGGCAAGCCCATGGACGACACCTCGATCCGGGTGGTCGACCCGGAGATGAACGACGTCGGCGTCGACGAGGTCGGCGAGATCGTCTACCGGGGCCCGTGCGTCATGGACCGGTACTGGAACAACGAGAAGGCCACCGCCGAGGCGTTCCACGGCGGCTGGTTCCACTCCGGCGACCTCGTGCGCCGGGACGCCGAAGGGTTCATCTACGTCGTCGACCGGCTCAAGGACATGATCATCTCCGGCGGCGAGAACATCTACTGCGCCGAGATCGAGAACGCGCTCACCTGGCACCCGCAGGTGTCCGAGGTGAGCATCGTCGGCAGGCCCGACGAGAAGTGGGGCGAGGTGCCCGTCGCCTGCATCGTCCCCAAGGACCCGGACAACCCGCCTGACCTCGCGTCCGTGAGGGAGTACCTCGCCGACCGGCTGGCGAACTACAAGCATCCCAAGGGCGTGGAGATCCTCGACACCTTCCCGCGCTCGGGGATCGGCAAGATCCAGAAGACCGTGCTCCGCGACCAGGTCCAGCGGCCCGACGCCGCGGGCTGAGGGAGCGTCCGGTCAGCGGCCGCGCTCGAGGGCGATCGCCTTCCGCATGGACCGGCGCGCCCGCTTGCGGTCGCCGGCGGCGTCGTAGGCGCACGACAGGCGGAACCAGCTGCGCCAGTCCGCGGGCGCGGATTCGACCTCCGCGCGGTACTTCGCGAACTCCGCATCCGCCGCCTCGCGGACGATCCGGCCGCCCGGCGCGCGGGGCAGGGTGTCCTCCGGCAGGCCGCCCTCGGCCTCGAGGATCTTCCCGAGGCGCTGCATCCTGGAGCCGAACAGCAGCTCGGCGATGAGCGCCCAAGCGCCGACGATCGGCAGGGCGAGCAGGGCGACGCCGAGCGCCTTCGCGACGGTGCTGTCGTCGGTGATCATGATCCAGCCGCGCTGCACGGTGAAGGCGAGGTACAGGGCGAGCAGCGCCGCGACGACGAACGCCCCGATCTTCGCGGCGGGCATCAGAGGGTGAGGTAGTTCTCGAGGCCGACGCTGAGTCCGGAGCGGGAGCCGATCGCACGCACCGCGGTGAGGATGCCGGGCATGAAGGCGGTCGTCGAGAAGGTGTCCGTGCGGACGGTGAGGGCCTCACCGGTGGTGCCGAAATGGATCTCCTCGCTCGCGTTCATCCCGAGCTGCCGCACGGCATGGACATGGATCCCGTCGATGACGGCGCCGCGCGCCCCGTGGGGGTCGGATTCGGTGGCGTCGGGCACCGGGGGCAGGCCCGCTGCCCGCCGCGCCTCGGCGATCCGCTGGGCGGTGTGGACGGCGGTGCCCGAGGGCGCATCGAGCTTGCGCGGATGGTGGATCTCCACGACCTCCGCGGAGTCGAAGTACTTCGCCGCGATCTCGGCGAAGTGCATCGCGAGCACGGCGCCGATCGAGAAGTTCGGGGCGATGAGCACCGCGGTGTCCGGATGTCCGGCGAGCAGCTCCTCGAGCCTGCCGAGGCGCTCGGCGTCCCACCCGGTGGTCCCGACCACGGTGTCGATGTCGTGCTCGACGAGGAAGCGCACGTTGTCCTCGGTGGACTTCGGCACGGTGAGCTCGACGACGACGTCCGGCCGCGCGTCGAGCACCTGCTCCAGCGGGTCGGAGCTGCCGAGCGCGGCGACGAGCTCGAGACCCGCGGCCTCCTCGATCGCCTGCACGGCGTTCGAGCCCATGCGTCCCTGTGCGCCGATGACGGCGACCCTGATGTCATTCATGAATTCTTGTCCTCCCGGCGGTCCATCCTACCGTCGGCGCGGGCGCAGACGACTGCGGACCCGGTCGTGACGACCGGGTCCGCAGATCATGCGTCAGCGCTCAGGCGCGTCGGCTCACTTGCCGAACAGCAGACCCGGGGTCTGGGTGCGTGCACGCTCGAAGCGACCCTGCACGTCCTCCCAGTTGACGATGTTCCACCACGCCTTGACGTAGTCGGGCTTGACGTTCTGGTAGTCGAGGTAGAACGCGTGCTCCCACATGTCGAGCTGGAGCAGCGGGATGTAGCCGACCTGGACGTTGCCCTGCTGATCGTAGAGCTGCTCGATGGTGAGGCGCTGACCGAGCGTGTCCCAGCCGAGGATGGCCCAGCCGGAGCCCTGGATCGAGGTGGCGACGCCGGTGAACTGGCCCTGGAAGCCGTCGAACCCGCCGAACTGGTCGTCGATCGCCGCGGCGAGCTCGCCGGTGGGCTTGTCGCCGCCGTCCGGGGACATGTTGTTCCAGAAGATCGAGTGGTTGACGTGGCCGCCGAGGTTGAAGGAGAGGTCCTTCGAGAGCTTGCCGATGGTGCCGAAGTCGCCCTTCTCACGGGCCTCGGCCATCTGCTCGAGGGCGGTGTTCGCACCCTTGACGTAGGTGGCATGGTGCTTGTCGTGGTGCAGCTCCATGATCTTCGCCGAGATGTGCGGCTCGAGCGCAGCGTAGTCGTAGGGCAGTTCCGGGAGCGAGTACTGCTCAACCATGTGTTTCCTCCTCTATGGACGGATGCCGCGACGGGCTCCGGTCCGACTGGGGTGCGGCGATCTGCCGCCATGCATTCTCGACCCTATCGAAGGGTTCTGCCACCGACAACGAGATCGGGCCTCCCAGTATTCCGAGAGCGCGGCCTCACGTCCGCAGGGTGAGATCCGGGTTCGGCCCGCAGGTCACGAGCGCGCGCGGTCCCGCGGCCAGCCGATGCGCCAGCGCGGTGACCTGTTCGGGGGTGACCGCCCGGACGCGGTCGATGAGGTCGGACGGCGACTGGAGCTCGCGGCCGTAGAGCTCGGCGCGCGCCAGGCGGTTCATCCGCGCCGCCGAGCTCTCGAGACCGAGCACGGTGGATCCCGCCACCTGCGACACGATCGCCTCGACCTCGGCCTCGCTCGGCACCTCGGAGGCGAGCCGTTCGAGCTCCGCGACGCTGAGGTCGACGACCTCCTGGGCCGCGGCCGGCGAGGTCCCGGCATAGATCCCGAACTGCCCGGAATCCGCATGGGTGCTCGCGATGCAGTGGACGCTGTAGGCGAGGCCCCGGTCCTCGCGGATCTCCTGGAACAGGCGGGAGGACATGCCGCCGCCGAGCAGCGAGTAGAGCACGGTCATGACGAACCGGTCGTCGTGGGCCTCGGGCAGGCCGGGCATCCCGAGGATGATCCCCTGCTGCTCGGTCTCCCGGACGACCGAGCGCACGCCGGCGGTGAAATCCGGAGCGGTGCGCACCGGGCGCAGACCGGTCGGCGCGCCGCCGCCGAGGTCGGGCAGCGTCGCGGTCGCCCGGGCGACGAGCTCGACGAGCCGCTCGTGCGCGGCCCCGCCGGCGGCGGCGAACACGAGCCGGGGCCCGACGTAGTCGTGCGCATAGTGGTCGAGGAGCGTCCGGTGCGGCAGCGCCCGGATCTGCTCCTTGCGCGCCCCCACCGGCCGCCCGAGCGGGTGGTCGGGGTAGACGTGCTCGTCGAAGGCGTCGTAGAGCACTTCGGCGGGGTCGTCGGCGCTCATCGCGAGCTCCTCGAGGATGACCCCGCGCTCGCGCTCGAACTCCGCCGCATCGATCGTCGAGGTCAGCACCATGTCCCACAGGAGCGCGGTGATCTCCGGGACGTCGTCGACGAGGCAGCGGGAGAAGTAGCACGTGTACTCCTTCGCGGTCACCGCGTTGCTCCCCCCGCCGGTGCGGTCGAACGCCTCGGCGATCTGCCGGGCCGACCGCCCCGGAGTGCCCTTGAAGAGCATGTGCTCGAGGAAGTGCGTCGACCCGGCCGCCTCCGGCGCCTCGTCGCGCGATCCGGAGTCGACCCAGATGCCGACGGTCTCGGATTCGAGGCCCGGCATGGTCTCGGAGATCACGCGGATACCGCTGGGGAGGACAGAGCGGTAGACGCTGCTGCCCTCCCCCAGGAGCTGTTCGGTGGTCAAACCGGGTGCTTACTCCTCGTCCTGGCCGGCCTCGGAGTCGTCCTCGTCGGTGACGGGGACGAGCGAGAGCTTGCCGCGGTCGTCGACCTTGGTGATCTCCACCTGGATCTTCTGACCGACGGAGACGACGTCCTCGACGTCCTCGACGCGCTTGCCGTCGTTGAGCTTGCGCAGCTCCGAGATGTGGAGCAGTCCGTCGCGCCCGGGGCTCAGCGACACGAAGGCGCCGAACGACATGCACTTGACCACGGTGCCGAGGTAGCGCTCGCCGACCTCGGGGACCTGCGGGTTGGCGATCGCATTGATCGCCGACCGCGCGGCGTCGGCAGCCGGGCCGTCGGTCGCGCCGATGAGCACGGTACCGTCGTCCTCGATGCTGATCTCGGCGCCGGTGTCCTCCTGGATCTGGTTGATCATCTTGCCCTTGGGGCCGATGACCTCGCCGATCTTGTCGACCGGGATCCGCACGGAGATGATGCGCGGTGCGGTCGGCGCCATCTCGGCCGGGCCGTCGATCGCGGAGGTCAGCACGTCGAGGATGACCGTCCGCGCCTCCTTCGCCTGCTTGAGCGCGGCGGCGAGCACGGCGGCGGGAAGGCCGTCGAGCTTGGTGTCGAGCTGGATCGCGGTGATGAAGTCCGAGGTGCCGGCGACCTTGAAGTCCATGTCGCCGAAGGCGTCCTCGGCACCGAGGATGTCGGTGAGGGCGGCGTAGGCCGTCTGCGGACCGCTGTCGGTGTCGATGACGTCGGACACGAGGCCCATCGCGATGCCGGCGACGGGTGCGCGCAGCGGCACGCCCGCGTCGAGCATCGCCAGCGTCGACGCGCAGACCGAGCCCATCGAGGTCGAGCCGTTGGAGCCGAGCGCCTCGGAGACCTGGCGGATCGCGTAGGGGAACTCCTCGCGCGAGGGCAGCACCGGCACGAGGGCCCGCTCGGCGAGCGCGCCGTGGCCGATCTCGCGGCGCTTGGGGCTGCCGACGCGACCGGTCTCACCGGTGGAGTACGGCGGGAAGTTGTAGTGGTGGATGTAGCGCTTGCGGGTCACCGGCGACAGCGAGTCGATCTGCTGCTCGAGCTTGAGCATGTTGAGCGTGGTGACGCCGAGGATCTGGGTCTCGCCGCGCTCGAACAGGGCCGAGCCGTGGACGCGCGGGAGCACGCCGACCTCGGCGGTGAGCGGACGGATGTCCTTGAGCCCGCGGCCGTCGATACGCACCTGCTCGGTGAGGATGCGGCGGCGCACGACCTTCTTCGTCAGGGCGTTGAGCGCTCCGGCGATCTCCTTCTCGCGCCCGGCGTACTTCTCGCCGAGCTCTGCGAAGAGCGAATCGAGGAGGGCGTCGCCGGCGGCCTCGCGCTCCTGCTTGTCCGCGATCTGGAAGTTCTTCGTCTGCTGGTCGAAGGCGAGTTTCTCGACATCGGCGTAGACGTCGTCCTCGTACTCGCGGAACACCGGGAACTCGACGGTGGGCTTCGCGGCCTTGTCGGCGAGCTCCTGCTGCGCGCGGACGAGCTCACGGATGTGCGGCTTGGCGGCCTCGAGGCCGTCGGCCACGATCTCCTCGGTAGGAGCGGTGGCGCCGCCCTGGATGAGGTCCCAGGCGTTCACCGAGGCCTCGGCCTCGACCATCATGATCGCGACGTCGTCGCCGACCACGCGGCCCGCGACGGCCATGTCGAACGTCGCGTCCTGGAGCTGCGAGTGGTTGGGGAAGGCCACCCACTGGTCCTCGATGAGCGCCACGCGCACGCCGCCGATCGGGCCGGAGAACGGCAGACCGGAGAGCTGGGTCGACATCGACGCGGCGTTGATGGCGAGGGTGTCGTAGATGTGGTCGGGGTGGATCGACATCACGGTGACGACGATCTGCACCTCGTTGCGCAGCCCCTTGACGAAGGAGGGGCGCAGCGGGCGGTCGATGAGGCGGCAGGTGAGGATCGCGTCGGTCGACGGGCGGCCCTCCCGGCGGAAGAACGAGCCGGGGATGCGGCCCGCAGCGTACATCCGCTCCTCGACGTCGACGGTGAGCGGGAAGAAGTCGAAGTGCTCCTTCGGGGACTTGCCGGCCGCGGTGGCCGACATGAGCATGGTCTCGTCGTCGAGGTAGGCGACGGCGGTGCCGGCGGCCTGCTGCGCGAGGCGTCCGGTCTCGAACCGGACGGTGTGGGAGCCGAAGCGCCCGTTGTCGATGTGTGCGACTGCTGATTCGGGATTGAGGCCCAAGTGAGCTCCGTTCGTAGTGCGCGCGTCGAAGCGACGCTGCGCTCGGGGTGACCGCCGCTGTGCGCGCACCCGTGTGCGCGCCTGATCCGGCCCGGTCATCGATCGAGACCCACGCATTCGTCATGCTGCGGAGGTCACTACCGATCACCGGCGAAGCCGTTCCGGCGGGTCTGACGCCTTCCAGTCTAGCAAGGGGGCGCCGCGGAACCGAGCGGGCCGCACCGCCGGGCGCCCCGGGAGTCCGGGAGAGCCCTGAATGCACCGAACCCGCTGATTCCTCAGCGGGTTCGGGTGGTTCGGCGCGGCCGCAGCGGCCGCGGTGCTCAGCGGCGCAGGCCGAGGCGGGCGATGAGCGCGCGGTAGCGCTCGATGTCGACCTTCTGCAGGTAGCCGAGCAGACGGCGGCGCTGGCCGACGAGCAGGAGCAGACCGCGACGCGAGTGGTGGTCGTGCTTGTGCTCCTTGAAGTGCTCGGTCAGATCCTTGATCCGCCGGGTGAGCACTGCGACCTGGACCTCGGGGGAACCCGTGTCGCCCTCGTGGGTCGCGTATTCCTTGATGATGTCCTGCTTGATCTTGGGATCGAGAGCCATGGATGTCTCCTTCTGGTCGTTGCGCGGCGCCCGGACCTGGTGTCGACGAGCACTGTGGAACCGCGGCCGGCTGAGAAAACGGCGTTCACAAGCCTAGCACGGCGCGGACGTCGTCGATGTCGCGGTGCATCTGCGCGATGAGGGCGTCCATCCCGTCGAAGGTCACCTGCCCGCGGATCCGGTCGACGAACTCGAGCGTCATCCCCGAGCCGTACACGTCGAGATCGGGGAACGCGACGTCGACGATGTGCGCCTCGACCCGGCGCTCGGCGCCGTCGAAGGTGGGATTGGTGCCGATCGAGATCGCAGCGGGATAGCGCTCGGGGTCGGCGTCGAAGAACGCCCATCCGGCGTACACGCCGTCGGCGGGCACGAGGCCGGTGGCATCCGGCGACAGGTTCGCGGTGGGGAACCCCATCTCGCGGCCCCGGGCGTCGCCGTGGACGACGGTGCCGCTGACGATGTGCGGACTGCCGAGCATGTCGCCGGCCGCGCGGACGTCCCCGGCGCGGAGCAGCCGGCGCACCTCGGTCGAGGAGAACCGGCCGTCGGTGCCGACGTCGTCGATGACGACGACCTCGAAGCCGTAGGTGAGGGAGAGCTCGCGGAGCGTGTCGATGCTCCCGGCGTTGTCCCGGCCGAACCGGACGTCCCGGCCGACGGCGACGAGGCGCGCGCCGAGGCCGCCGACGAGGTAGTCGCGGACGAACTCCTCGGGGGTCCGGGAGGCGAAGTCGAGGCTGTAGCGCTGGACGAGCACGGCGTCGACGCCGGTCTCGGACATCCGCGCGAGACGATCGGTGAGCGCCCCGATGAGGGCGGCGGGGGTGTCGGGCCGGTGCACGGTCTGCGGGTGCGGGTCGAAGGTCACCGCCAGCGACGTGAGCGCGCGGGCACGGGCGAGGGTTGCGAGCTCTCCGAGCACCGCTCGGTGCCCGCGGTGCACCCCGTCGAAGTTGCCCAGGGTCACCGCCGTGGGTCCGAACTCCTCGGGGATCCGGTCGAGCTCCCAGAAAACTTCCACATCCGTCCTTCCTGCGCGAATACCCGGTTCAGGGTATCGCATCACAGCCGCAGCATCCGGGCGAGGACTCCGATGCCGGAGGCGACGAGCAGCGAGGCGAAAGAGCCGATGATGAACCGCTCGCCGGCAGTCCGGCTCGACGTGAGCTCGGGGAAGCGTCCGAGGCCCTTGACGGCGATGACGGCGGCGAGGATCGCCGGATGCCCTGCCGCGATCCCGCGCGCTCGAGGATCCCGATCCACAGTCCCCCGCTCAGCAGGCCGGAATCGTCGATCGACGCAGCGGTTCCGTTGTCGTGATCCGCTTCCCCACGTGCGGCTTCCGCTTCCCCGCGTGCGGGCTCCCCGCCTGTGGGCGCGTCGGCCCGTGCAGCCAGATTCAGGATCCCCGAGGTGACCGGCCAGCCGAGCACGGCCGCGGCGAGGGCTGCCGCGCAGATGACGAGGATCTCACCCATGATCGGACTCCCCGGGTTCGTGAACGGCGGCGAGCAGTCGGGTGCAGAGCGCCACGGCGTCGGCGATGAGGTCGGCGGCGCCGACCCGCAGGGTCTTCGAGACGAACTGCTGGCTCACATCGAGGCGATCAGCGAGGGCGCGCTGGGTGAGCGCGGGGTCGGCGAGCGCGGCTGAGATCACCGTCCATTGGACCTCGGTGCACGCGCCGATGAGTCGGACGAGCAGCCGGAGTGCCGTCTGCGCGTCCGCAGCGGTGATCGGCGCGTCCGACGGTGCGGGCTCTCCCCGGAGAGCGAGCGGGGTCAGCGCTTCCTTCGCCTCCTCGACGGCCTGTCGAGCGCGGACGAAGGCATCGCCCCGTGCATCACGGCTGTGCGCGGGCAGTGGGCTCTCCACCCCTCCCAGCCCGATGCCGATCGACCACCGGTCCGGGTGCGCGGCGCGGAGCACCGCGTCGACGACGACTTCCGGCGAGGTGAGGACCCCCTGGATCTCGTCACCGACGGTGCGGGCGAACGGGATCGCCGCCTCGAGGTCGTCGAGCGCGGCGAGCAGGCCGGGGACGGCGTCAGGCGTGCTGCGCGATCGGCGCTGGTCGATCGTGAGGACGAACATGCACCCAGTCAAGCAGACGGCGCGGACACCCACAACCACAATCAGTTGTAACCGAGATAAACGCCCGAAATAGGTTGTAGAGATCGGTGGTCCTGGGGAATCACCTGGCGCCCGGACCGGGGATCGCGATCCCGGTCGCGGACTTGTACCGGCCGCCGCGCCGCTCGAGGATCGCGATGAGCTCGCCGTCGGCGATCCCGGCCCAGCGCCCGCCCGGCGCCGGGGGCGCCTCGGGCAGGTCGACGAACTTCCCCTGCATGAGCGCGGTCGCCTCGTTCGGGGTGAGCGCGGCGACCGGCAGGACGCGCGCGGCCACCGCAGCGAGCGGGAGGAGCTCGGGCGCGGAAGCGGTCGCGGGGTCCTCGGGCAGCGCGATGGCATCGGCGAGGCCGAACGCCCCGACCCGGGTGCGCCGCAGCGCGGTGAGGTGGCCGTGGACGTCGAGCGCGCGGCCGAGGTCACGGGCGAGGGCACGGATGTACGTCCCCGAGGAGCAGGTCACCTCGACGTCGACGTCCCAGTGCTCCTCCCCCGGTCGGACGGCATGGACGTCGAAGGCAGACACCGTCACCGGACGCGCGCGCAGCTCGACGTCCTCACCGGCCCGCACCCGGGCGTAGGACCGGCGGCCGTCGACCTTGATCGCCGAGACCTCGCTCGGGACCTGCTCGATGTCGCCGGTGAGCTCCGCGGCGCCGGCGCCGATCCGCTCCGCGGTGAGGGCGGCGAGCGCGGCCGGCGCGGCGAAGGCGTCCGGCGCGGAGTCGGCGTCGTCGGTGGGCGTCGAGCTGCCGAGCCGGATCGTCGCAGTGTAGGTCTTGTGGGCTCCGACGAGGTACGTCAGCAGCTTGGTCCCGCGGCCGAGGCCGAGGACGAGGACCCCGGTGGCCATGGGGTCGAGCGTGCCGGCGTGCCCGACCTTGCGCGTGCCGAACCACTTGCGCACCCGCGAGACCACCCCGTGGCTGGTGATGCCCTGGGGCTTGTCGATGATGAGCATGCCGGTGTTCGGGTCCATGACCGTCCTGTCGCTGGGGAGATCGCGCCCGCCGTGAATAGGAGAACCGCTGCGCCGAGGGTATCAGCGCAGCGGTTCCGCCGCCGTGCGGGTCCGGCCCGGGTGGGGGCCGGAGGACATCACTGGAAGGAGATGTGCACGTGGTCGTAGTGATTGGCCGTGGCGGAGCCGCGATCCGACATCGGGCGCCCCTTCCAGCCGGTGTAGGAGGCAAAGATCTTCTGCTCGAAGATCACGTACTTGATGTTGAGCTCGGACTTGTTCGCGATGAGGTATTCGGTGATGCGGTCGCCGGTCGAGCCGGTGATCATCACGTCGACGGCCTTGCCGGAGTGGTGGTCCGAGCCCGGGTCGTTGCGGCGGCCGCCGTAGGACTTGACCTCCGGGAAGGCCGCGCAGACCGCACGGTAGCCCTTCTTCGCATTGGCGGTGAGGCCGGACTCGATCGAGGACAACACCGAGCAAGGCGAGTTCGACACGCCCTCGGACGAGGAGCCGGACGACGACTCGTCGGAGGACTCCTTCGAGGAGCCGGACGACGACTCGTCGGAGGACTCCTTCGAGGAGCCCGAGGCGGTCTCACCGGAGCGGTCGCTCGAGCGCGAGCTCGACTCCGTGCGCTCCTTCGACTTCGATTTCGACTCCGAGGGGGTCGGCTCGGGCTCCGGGGTGGGGAGCTTCGCCTCGGTCTTCGCTTCCGACGTGTAGTTCGGGTCGTCCTTGAGGGACTCGAAGTACTCCTCGGCGGCCTTGTCCCAGTGCTCCTGCTCGGCGGCCTCGTCGACCGCGGGGGTCTCCTCGGGCGCCTCGGCGGGCGGGGCGGTGGCCTGGTTCTCGGCCTTGACGACGCCGGCGTTCTCGTCCGGCGCGAAGGCGAAGGAGGAGGCGACGATCGCGGTGGTCGCGGCGGCCGGCAGCGCGATCGCGGCGACCATCGGCCGACGCTTGACGGTCTTGAGAACGCCGGTCGCGGTGTTCGGTTCGGCGCTGTGACGCCCGGAAGACTTCCGTCCCATGGCGGAGATGTCACGGACGAGCGTCCGCGCGTTTGCGCCCCAGGAAGGCTTCGGATCAGAGTGCTTACCCAATTCGACTGTCCCTTAACAAAGTTGTAATCGTTCCGTGATCTCCACCGAGTGTAGCGGGGATTCCGATGATGACAAAACGATAACGACACCTCGTTTCCGTGACATCGATCGCACCCCGGCTGACGAGGCGGAACGCACGCGTCCCCCGATCCGGTGCGGGATCGGGGGACGGGACCGGAGCGGCGTGCGGAGCCGGCCGCGGCCTGTGATCAGGACCCTGCGGTCTGCTCGCCCTCGTCGTCCTCGGCCTTGGGCCTGCGGTACGGGTCGGCGTCACCGGCAGGCTTCGCCTGTGCGGCGAGCCGGGCGACCTCGGCGTCGTGGGCCGCGGCCTTGGCGAGCAGATCGTCGAGCTCGGCCGCAGCGGCGGGCACCTGGTCGGCGACGAACTCGAGCGTCGGGGTGAGACGGATCTGCAGGCCCTTGCCGACCTCCGAGCGGATCATCCCCTTCGCGGAGTCGAGCGCCGCCTGCGTCGAGGCGAGCTGGTCGTCGTCGCCGTACACCGTGTAGAACACGGTCGCGTGCTGCAGATCGCCGGTCACCCGCACATCGGTGACGGTGACGAAGCCGAGGCGCGGATCCTTGACCCGCTTCTCGAGGGTCCGGGCGACGATCACCTGGATCCGGTCGGCGATCTTCCGGGCGCGTGTGGGATCGGCCATGGGTGCTCCTTTCGGTGAAGGATCCGCGCACGGACCGGCGTGCGGTCCGTGCGCGGATCGGGTGGAGCCGGTGCGACTCAGTCGCGCGGCTTCTCCTGCATCTCGAAGGTCTCGATGAGATCGCCTTCGCGGATGTCGTTGAACTTGCCGAGTCCGATACCGCACTCGTAGCCCTCGCGGACCTCGGTGGCATCGTCCTTGAACCGACGCAGCGACTCGATGGCGAGGTTGTCCCCGACCACCACGCCGTCGCGCGTGACCCGAGCGGTGGAGTTCCGCTTGATGACGCCGTCGCGGACGATGGAACCGGCGATGTTGCCGAACTTCGACGAGCGGAAGATCTCGCGGATCTCCGCCGAACCGGTGTGCACCTCCTCGAAGGTCGGCTTGAGCATGCCCTTGAGCGAGTTCTCGATGTCGTCGATCGCGTCGTAGATCACCGAGTAGTAGCGCACGTCCACGCCCTCGCGGTCGGCGGCGTCGCGGGCCTTGGCCTCGGGACGCACGTTGAAGCCGATGACGATCGCGTTGTCGACGGTCGCGAGGTTGATGTCGTTCTCGGTGATCGCACCGACGCCGCGGTGGATGATCCGGAGATCGACCTCGTCGCCCACATCGATCTTGAGCAACGAGTCCTCGAGCGCCTCGACGGCACCGGACACGTCGCCCTTGAGGATGAGGTTGAGCATGTCGACCTTGCCCTCCTCGAGCGCCTTGGTGAAGTCCTCGAGGCTGATCCGCTTGCGACCGCGGGCCTGAGCGGCATTGCGCTCGATGGCATCGCGCTTCTCCGCGATCTGCCGGGCGGTGCGGTCGTCGTCGGTCGACAGGAAGGTGTCGCCGGCGCGGGGCACGCTCGACAGGCCGAGCACCTGGACGGGACGGGACGGTCCGGCCTCGTCGACCGGTGCGCCGTTCTCGTCGAACATCGCACGCACGCGACCGTAGGCGGTGCCGCACACGATCGCGTCGCCCTGGCGCAGGGTGCCGGACTCGACGAGCACCGTCGCGACCGCGCCGCGGCCCTTGTCGAGCTTCGCCTCGATCGCGATGCCGCGCGCGGACTTGTCCGGGTTGGCCCGGAGGTCGAGCGCGGCGTCGGTGGTGAGAAGGACGGCCTCGAGGAGATCCTCGATGCCGTTGCCCTTGAGCGCGGACACCGGCACGAACATCGTGTCGCCGCCGTACTCCTCGGAGACGAGGTTGTACTCGGTGAGCTGCTGCATGACCTTGGCCGGGTTCGCCCCGTCCTTGTCGACCTTGTTCACCGCGACCACGATCGGCACGTCGGCCGCCTGGGCGTGGTTGAGGGCCTCGATGGTCTGCGGCATCACTCCGTCGTCGGCAGCGACCACGAGGATCGCGACGTCGGTCGCCTTGGCGCCGCGGGCACGCATGGCGGTGAACGCCTCGTGGCCCGGGGTGTCGAGGAACGTGATGCGGCGCTCCGACCCGTCGTGCTCCACACCGACCTGGTAGGCGCCGATGTGCTGGGTGATGCCGCCGGCCTCCTTCGAGGCGACGTTCGCCGAGCGGATCGCATCGAGCAGCCGCGTCTTGCCGTGGTCGACGTGGCCCATGACGGTGACGACCGGCGGGCGCGCCTGCTTCTCGTCGTCGTCCTCGGCCTCCTCCTCGGCCTCGAGGTCGATGTCGAAGCTCTCGAGGAGCTCGCGGTCCTCGTCCTCGGGGGACACGATCTGGATCTTGTAGCCGAGCTCCTCGCCGAGCACCTGGAAGGTGTCCTCGTCGAGCGACTGGGTGATCGTCGCCATCTCACCGAGGTGGAACAGCACCGTCACGAGGTTGGTCGGATCGGTGTTGATCTTCTCGGCGAAGTCGGCGAGCGAGGAGCCGCGGCGCAGGCGCAGCGGGGTGCTGCCGTCGCCGCGCGGGACGGTGACGCCGCCGACCGACGGCGCCTGCATCTGCTCGAGCTCCTGACGCTTCGCGCGCTTCGACTTCCGGCCCTTGGTCCGGCCGCCGCCGCGCCCGAAGGCGCCCTGCGTGCCGCCGCGACCCCGACCGGAGCCGCGCGGACCGCCCGGACGTCCGCCGCCGCGCGGAGGACCGCCGGGTCCGCCGCCGGGGCCGCCCGGACCGCCGCGACCGCCGCCGCGCGAGGGCGCGGGCGTGGCGAGCGCGGAGTTCTTGAGCAGACCCGGGTTCGGGCGCGGAGCACCGGGGCGGGGGCCCGGCTTGGCACCGGGACGCGCACCGGGCTTGGGTCCGCCCGGACGCGGGGCACCCGCGACGGAGGGCTTGGGGCCGGGCTTCGCACCCGGCTTGGGCATCCCCTGCGAGGGTGCGAACGGGTTGTTGCCGGGGCGTGCGCCGCCGCGCTTGCCGCCGGGCTTGGGCATCCCCTGCGAGGGTGCGAACGGGTTGTTGCCGGGGCGTGCGCCGCCGCGCGGCTTCGGGGCCGCGGCACCGGGCTTGGGGGCCGGCTTGGCGCCGGTCGGCCGAGGAGCCTCGCGGTCGGCCGAGGCGCGGGTACGGGTGCGGCGGGCTTCGCCTTCTTCGCGGCTGCCGGGTCGGGCGTGGGAGCCGGGGCACCGGGCTTGGGAGCGCCGCGACCGGCGGGCTTCTGTGCGGTGGTCTTCTTCGCCGCGGGCTTCGCGGAATCGCCGCCGGCCTGATCGCCGTACGCTTCCTTGAGCTTGCGGACGACGGGGGCTTCGACGGTGGAGGACGCAGAACGGACGAACTCGCCCATGTTCTGCAGCTTCTCCAGGACGTCCTTACTGGTTGTGCCGAGCTCCTTCGCGAGCTCATGGACACGGGGCTTTGCCACTTCTCTCCTGTCCGGGTTCCTTCCCGGACAGGGAGGAACCTCATTACCGGGTCGCAGTGCTCATTTCACTGCTCACGACCGTCAGTGTGGGGTGTCATTTCTGAGCACTCACTGCTTGGTTTCCATTTCGGTGTACCCGCTCTTCTGTCGAATGGTGGATCCGGCTCGGGATCTCCGGGGCCTCGAGTCGAGACCGGCGGAACGCCCGGGCGAATGCATTCTTCCGCAGTGCCGCCTGCCAGCAGTCCACCGTGGGATGGATCCAGGCGCCCCGTCCGGGGAGCCTGCGGCCGGTGTCGACGACGGCCCGCGGCGGATCCCCCTCGACGACACCGAGGTGGAGGAGGGAGGACTGCGGTCCGCGTCGTCTGCACGCAATGCACATCCGGGTGGGATCGACTGCGTGAGGCACGCCCTCCAGTCTACATCACCGGCCGGACGCCGATCGTCCGGCCGGTCACTCGGCCGCGACGATATCGATCTTCCAGCCGGTGAGCTTGGCGGCGAGGCGCGCGTTCTGCCCCTCCTTGCCGATCGCCAGCGAGAGCTGGTCGGCGGGCACGGTGGCGCGGGCGACCTTGAGCTTCGGGTCGAGCACCTCGACCGCGGTCGCCCGGGCCGGGGACAGCGCGTTCGCCACGAACTTCGCCGGGTCGTCGCTGTGATCGACGATGTCGATCTTCTCCTGGCCGAGCTCGGCCATGACGGAGCGCACGCGCGATCCGAGCTCCCCGATGCACGAGCCCTTGGCGTTGACGCCGGGCACGGTGGCGCGCACCGCCATCTTCGTCCGGTGGCCCGCCTCACGGGCGAGCGCGACGATCTCGACGGTGCCGTCGGCGATCTCCGGGGACTCGTGCGCGAAGAGCTTGCGGACGAGGTTCGGGTGCGACCGCGACACGGTGATCGACGGTCCCTTGAGGCTCTTGTGGACGTCGGTGACGAAGACCCGCAGCCGGTTGCCGTGCGTGTACTCCTCCCCCGGGACCTGCTCGTGCGGGGGCAGCACGGCCTCGACCTCGCCGAGGTCGATCTGGATCATCCGCTCGTCGCGGCCCTGCTGGATGATGCCGGACACGATCTCGCCCTCGCGGTCGCGGAACGACCCGAGCACGGACTCGTCCTCGACGTCGCGCAGCTGCTGGTGGATGATGTTCCGCGCGGCCATCGCCGCGATCCGGCCGAATCCGTCGGGGGTGTCGTCGAATTCGCCGATGGGATTGTCGTCGTTGTCGAACTCGACCGCCCAGATCACCACGGCGCCGGTCTTCGTGTCGAGCTCGGCGCGGGCGTCGGGGTACGACCCCTCGGTCTTGAGGTAGGCGTTGAGCAGGGCCCGCTCGATGAGCTCCACGAGCGTGTCGAAGGGGATCTCCTTCTCGCGCTCGACGAGGCGCAGGGCGCTGAGGTCAATGTCCATGATCAGTCCTTCGATCAGACAGCTGCGGTGGTGCCCGGCTGTTCACATGTCGGCGGTGTGCGTTCGAGTACCCCACCTTAGTCGACCGGCAAGGGAGGACGGGCAGAGTGCCGGGTGCCCCCGGGGAGCTCCCAGCAGACCCGGAGGGCTTCTCAGCGGAAGCGGAGCACGACCTCGGCGTGCTCGATCCCGGAGACCGGGATCTCCGCCTGCTCGCCGGTCTTCTCCTCGGTCAGGGTGATCTGCGCCTCGTCGACGGCGACGAGCTCGCCGCGCACCGTCCCCTCCGCCGTGCGCACCGCGATCGTGCGGCCGCGCACCCGGCGGAAGTGGCGGGGCTCGGAGAGCGCGCGGGTGGCGCCCGGCGAGGTCACCTGGAGGTCGTAGGGATGGTCGTTGAACAGCGGCAGCGGGTCGATCGCCTCGGAGACGACGCGGGTGGCCTGCGCGATGTGCTCGAGGGACACCGGGTCGGCGGTGTCGTCGGGCAGATCGATCATCACGGTGAGCGTCCGGTGGCGGCCGGCCGCCACCGCTCGGACCTCCTCGACGACGAACCCGGCGGCCGCGAGCGGCTCGGTGATCCGGTCGAGAACGGTCTGCTCGTCGTGCGCCATCTCCGGCCTCCTCGTCTGCACTGCTGCTCGTCTCCCCCAGGGTAGTCCACGGTACGATTGGGCCCATGCACCCCTCTCCCGCCCGTCTGCCCAGCCGACGCGCCGTGCTCGGGCTGGGAGTGGTCGGGACGAGCCTCGTGCTCAGCGGCTGCGGACTGCGGCTCGACGTCCCGCCCGCGGTGCCCGAACCGGACGCACTCGACTCCCTCCGCAACGACGTCGCCCGCATCCTCTCAGCGACCGAACCCCCTGCCGCCGGCTCCGCCGAGCTCGACGAGCTCCGCGCCGCCGTCGGCCCCGTCTGGGCGCCGCCGACCGAGCTCGTCACCCCGACCGCGACCCCGACGCCGGTCTCCTTCGACTTCGCCGACGGCACGGCCGCCGCCGTCGAGCGCTTCGCCGAGGGACTGCCCGCCGTGGTCGGCGAGCGCGGCGAGCTCGCGCCCATCGGCGGCAGCGGCGGGATCCGCCGGGGGGCCGTGCTCGGCCTGTTCGACACCCCGGGCGCGGCGTTCCTCGCCGCCGCCCAGCTGTGGTTCACCGGCGAGGCCCGTGCCCGGACCGGCGAGCGGCAGCTGCTCCGCTACGCGATCCGCGATGCCGCAACGGCCTCCCCGAACGCGGAAGGCGACGCGTGATGCAGATCCCCGAGGTGCTGTTCAACTCCGCCGCGGAGATCATCGGGGCGCCGCGCGCACAGGCGTGGGCGGATGCGCTCGACCACATGGTCTTCGAGCTCCTCGACCGGTGGAAGCTCACCGCCGACCCGATCCCCTCGGCCCCGTGGGCGGGTGCGGAGAGCCTCGTCATCCCCGTCCTCACGCAGGAGCGGTACCGCGCGGTGCTGCGGTTCGCGTGGCCGAACACCGACAATCCGCTCGTCCACACCCAGGTGCTCCACGCGCTCCAGGCCTGGGGCGGGCACGGGGCGGTCCGCGTCATCAGCGAGGACTCCTCGTTCCGGGCGACGCTGCAGGAGCGGCTGCGCACCTCGGTGAACCTGTCGGCGGAGCCGCTCGAGTCCGTCGCCCCGATCTGGGGCCAGCTCGCCCGCTCCCTCAAGGTCCCCGCCGGGCCGGGCTTCGTGCGGGTCCAGGACATCGCGGCCGGCTGGCTCGAGAAGTTCCCCGCCGATGTCGCGCTCGCCGGCGACTTCCCCGCATTCACCCCGGCGGACAGGTACATCCTCGACTCCGCCCGCGCGTGGATCGAGACGCTCGCCCGCTCGGACGAGTCGTGGCTCATCCACGCCGACCTCCACTACTACAACATCCTCGCCGGGAACCCCGATCACCGCGGGGTCGCGACGTGGAAGGCGATCGATCCGCAGCCGTTGAGCGGACCGACGGCCTACATGGTCGCGCCGGTCCTGTGGAACCGCCTGTTCGAGCTGCCGGGTCCGACGCCCGAGGCGCAGGCCCGGTGGCTCCACGACTTCGCGACGCGACTGTGCACCCATGCGGAGATCGACCCCGCCTACGGCATCGGGGCCGCGGTGGCGCGCGAGGTCGAGAACATGTTCTGGTACCTGCGCTCGGCCTACGGGGGCAACGAGAAGGCCTTCGGCGACGCCGCGCGATCGCTGTGGGTGTGCCGGGCGCTGTGCGGGATCGGCGTGCAGGGCGTCGACGCCCACTCGCTCAAGCGCCTCGGCTGAGGCCACCGAGGTCCGCCGTCAGCGGAGGCCTTGGGTGTCCGCTGTCAGCGGAGGCCGCTGACGAAGTCCCAGCCGAGCCGGACGATGAGCGCGCCGACGACGACGAGGAACACGATCCGCACGAATCCGCTGCCCCGCCGGAGCGCGGTGCGCGACCCGATCCATCCGCCGAGCACGTTGCCCGCGGCGAGCGCGAGTCCGTACTCCCAGACGACGTGGCCCTGCGGGATGAAGTACGCGAGCGCGCCGACGTTCGTCGCGAAGTTGATGATCTTCGCCTGCGCCGAGGCGCGGAGGAAGCTCAGCCCGATGAGCGAGACGAAGGCGATGACGAGGAACGATCCGGTTCCCGGACCGAGCACCCCGTCGTAGATGCCGACGATCCCGCCGATGAGCCAGGAGTACGCATGGTACCGGCGGCTCCGCTCGGGGTACCGCAGGGCGGCCTCGGCGCCGAGGCTCGGCTTGAGGAGCGTGAAGATCGCGACGAGGACGAGGGCGGCGAGGATGATCGGGGTGAAGAGCGCCTCCGGCACCGAGGCGGCGAGCATCGCGCCGCCCACCGCCCCGAGGAAGGCGCAGACCGCGGCGGGGATCACCGCCGAGAGGTCGGGCGGGATGCGCCGCATGTAGGTCGTCGCCGACACCGCCGTGCCGGCGATCGACCCGACCTTGTTCGTCGCGACCGCGGCGAGCGGGGTGATCCCGGGGACGAGGAGGAGCGCCGGGAGCTGGATGAGCCCGCCGCCGCCGACCACCGCGTCGACCCAGCCGGCGACCAGCCCGGCGGCGAAGAGCGCCAGGAGGACGACCGGCAGGGAGACGGCGGCCTCGGTCACCGGCCGGTGCGCTGCGCTCCGAGCGCGGCGTACTGCTCGTCGACGAAGCGCGTGGTCTCCGCCACGGCTTCGGCGACCGGGAGATCGCGGCTCTCCCCGGTGCGGCGGTCGCGGAGCTCGACGGTGCCGTCGGCCAGTCCGCGTCCCACGACGAGGACGGTGGGCACGCCGAGCAGCTCGGCATCGCCGAACTTCACGCCCGGGGAGGTCTTGGGGCGATCGTCGATGAGCACCCGCACGCCGGCGGCCTCGAGGTCGGCGGTGATCTCCTCGGCCTTCGCGAGGATCTCGTCTCCCTTGCCGGTGGCGACGACGTGGACGTCGGCGGGGGCGAGGTGCTGGGGCCAGATGAGGCCGCGCTCGTCGTGGTTGCCCTCGGCGATGCAGGCCATGACCCGGGTGACGCCGATTCCGTAGGAGCCCATGGTGACGACGGCCCGCTTGCCGTTCTCGTCGAGGACGGTGAGGCCGAGCGCCTCGGCGTACCGCCGGCCGAGCTGGAAGATCTGACCGATCTCCACCCCGCGCGCGAGCTCGAGCGGACCCGAGCCGTCGGGTGCGGGGTCGCCGGTGCGGACCTCGGCGGCCTCGACCGTGCCGTCGGCGGTGAAGTCGCGGCCGTGGACGAGGTCGAAGACGTGGCGGCCGTGCTCGTTGGAGCCGGTGATCCAGCGGGATCCCTGGGCCACCCGCGGATCGAGGAGGTACTTGATGCCGGTCGAGCCCTCGAGCCCGAGGACGGGGGCGTCGATGCTGTTGCCGGGGCCGATGTAACCGCGGACGAGACCCGGGTGGGCGGCGAGGTCGGCCTCGGTGGCGGGCTCGACCTCGATCTCGCCGGCGCCGAGCGCGCCCGAGCCGGCCGCGCGGTCGAGGTCGACCTCGCGGTCGCCGGGCAGCCCGATGACGACGATCTCCCGCTCGCCGTCCGGGTGGGTGATCGCGACGACGACGTTCTTCAGGGTGTCGGCGGCGGTCCACTCGCGGTCCGCGCGCGGGTGCTGCTCGTTCGCGGCGGCGACGAGCGTGGCGATCGTCGGGGTGTCGGGGGTGTCCTCGACGTGGGCCGCCGGCACGTCGGCGAAGTCGAGCGGCTCGGGGGTCAGGGTGGTGACGGCCTCGACGTTCGCGGTGTATCCGCCCGGCGAGCGGACGAAGGTGTCCTCGCCGACCTCGGAGGGGTGGAGGAACTCCTCGGTCTCGGATCCGCCCATCGCTCCCGCGGTGGCCTTGACGGTGATGTACTCGAGGCCGAGCCGGTCGAAGATCCGGATGTAGGCCCGGCGCATGGTCTCGTACGAGGCGGACAGCCCCTCGTCGTCGATGTCGAAGGAGTAGGCGTCCTTCATGATGAACTCGCGGCCGCGGAGCACTCCGGCCCGCGGGCGGGCCTCGTCGCGGTACTTCGTCTGGATCTGGTAGATCGAGAGCGGGAGGTCCTTGTACGAGGAGTACAGGTCCTTGACGAGAAGGGTGAAGACCTCTTCGTGGGTGGGCGCGAGGATGTAGTCGTTCTTCCGGCGGTCCTGGAGACGGAACATGTCGTCGCCGTAGTCGACCCAGCGGCCCGTCGCCTGGTAGGGCTCGGCGGGCAGCAGGGCCGGGAAGTGGACCTCCTGGGAGCCTGCGGCGTTCATCTCCTCGCGGACGATCTCCTCGACCCGGCGCAGCACGGTGAGACCGAGCGGGAGCCAGGTGTAGATGCCCGGGGCCGCCCGGCGGATGTATCCGGCGCGGTGGAGGAGCTTGTGGCTGGCGACCTCGGCGTCGACCGGATCTTCCTTGAGGGTGCGCACGAACAGGGACGACATCCGCAGGGGCATGAAGGACTCTCCTCTAGAGACGGGGGCGATCGGCACAGGCGATCACTTGGGACTGTATCACCGCGGGCCCGCCGGGCCGGGCGTGCGCGGGCTCCCGGGCCGGGCGTGCGCCGGCGCCTCGCGGGATGAGACGGCCCGGTGCCGTCGCGGCCGCTGTGCCACACTGCCGGTACCGTTCTTCGTCGCCGTCGACGCTCCCCTGCCGGATGCGTCGCCATCGCTGGTCCCGGGAGGTTCCATGACCGATCGCTCACATCTGCCGCTCGCCGGAGTGCGGGTGCTCGAGCTCGGCAACTACATCGCCGCGCCCACCGCCGGGCGCATGCTCGCCGACTTCGGCGCCGAGGTCGTCAAGATCGAGCGGCCCGGCACCGGCGACGAGCTCCGCAACTGGCGGCTCCAGCAGGGCACGACCTCGCTGCTCTACCGGACGATCAACCGGAACAAGAAGTCGGTCGCGCTCGACCTCCGCTCCCCCGCCGGCCTCGCGGCGGTCAAGGCGCTCGTCGCACAGTCCGACGTCGTGCTCGAGAACTTCCGTCCGGGCACCCTCGAGAAGTGGGGCCTGGGCCCGGAGGTGCTCGACGCGCTCAACCCTGAGCTCGTCCTCGTGCGGGTCTCCGCGTTCGGCCAGACCGGTCCGCTCTCGGCCCGGCCGGGGTTCGCCGCCGTCGCCGAGGCCTACGGCGGGTTCCGCGAGCTCGTCGGCGACCCGGACCGGCCGCCGACGCGCGTCGGGGTGTCGATCGGGGACTCGATCGCCGGCATGCAGGCGGCGTTCGGCGCGTGCATGATGCTGTTCGAGCGCGAGCGCCGACGCGCGGAGGCGGCCGGGAGCGAGGCGGCCGAGGCGGCCGGGGCCGAGGATTCGGGGACGGCGGAGAGCGAAGCGGGTCGCGGCACCGGCGTGCGTCCGGGCACCGGCGAGCTCTCCGGCACCGGGGAGTCCGGAGCGGCGGCTCCCCCGCGCACGGTCGACGTCGCGCTCAACGAAGCGATGTTCTCCGTCATGGAATCGCTCGTGCCCGACTACTCCGCCTTCGGTCGGCTGCGGACACGGACCGGCGGCCGGACCGAGGGGATCGCGCCGTCGAACGCGTACGTGTGCGCGGAGGGGAAGTCGATCGTCATCGCCGGCAACGGCGACGGGATCTTCCGCCGGTACATGGAGGTCATCGGCCGGCCGGACCTCGCCGCCGACCCGGACCTGCAGTCGAACGCGCAGCGCTGGGCGCGCCGGGACGAGCTCGACGCCGCGATCGGCGCATGGGCCGCGGAGCACACCGTCGACGAGGCGCTCGCCGCACTCGACAGGGCCGGAGTCCCGGCAGGTCCGATCTACACCGCCGTGGACATCCTCGACGACGAGCAGTACCGGGCGCGCAACATGCTCCAGCACTTCGACGTCGACACCGGCGACGGGGTGCTCACCGACGTGGCTTTCCCGGGTATCACGCCGGTGATCGGCGGGGCCTCGGTCGACATCGACCACCTCGGCCCCGACCTCGGGGAGCATACGCGCGAGGTCCTCGAGGCCGCCGGAGTCGAAGCGGGGACCATCGAGACGATCCTGGGCGGTGGTGAGGCCGACGACGAGGTCGGCGGGGCACGGAGCGCATCCGGGACCGAGGGAGGACGACGATGATCGACGACACCCCCACCGGATCCGGTCCGCGGGCGACCGCTCGACTGCGGGACGTCACGCTGCGCGACGGACTGCAGCTCACCGGCGGAGTGCTCGACACCGCGAGCAAGGTCGAGCTCATCCGTGAGCTCCTCGCTCTCGGGGTGCCCGAACTCGAGATCGGTTCGCTCGCGCGGCCGGATCTCGTGCCGCCGATGGCGAACACGCTCGAGGTCGTCGCCGAGCTCACGCCGGAGGAGCTGGAGAGCTGCTGGCTGTGGGTGGCGACACCGCGCCATGTCGAGCGCGCGGTCGCCGCCGGGGTGACCCGTCTGCAGTACTGCCTCTCGGTGTCCGATGCGCACAACGAGGCGAACATCGGGCGCTCGACCGAGGCGTCCATGGAAGCGCTCCCCCGTGCGCTCGACATCGCCGCCGAGGCCGGGGCCGAGCTCCAGCTGTGTCTCGCGACGTCGTTCACGTGCCCGTTCGACGGGCCGGTCGACCCGCAGCGGACGCTCGCGCTCGTCGCCGACCCGCGCGCGGCCCGGTGCAGCGAGACGGTCATCGCCGACACCCTCGGGCAGGCCGATCCGGCCCAGGTGGCACACCTCGTGGCGGAGTCCGCGCGTCTGCGGCCGGATGCGGGCGTCGTGTTCCACGGTCACGACACGTGGGGTCTGGGCGTGGCGAACACCCTCGCGGCGATCGGGGCGGGGGCAACCTCGGTCGACGGTGCGCTCGGCGGCCTCGGCGGATGCCCGTTCGCGCCCGGGGCCTCGGGGAACACCTCGAGCGAGGACATCCTCTTCGCGACGAAACCGGAGTGGCTCACCCCTGAGCGGTTCGGACGCATCGTCGAGCTGGGTGAGGATCTCACCTCGCGCCTCGGCGAGCGGAACGCCTCGAAGTCGGCACAGGGCGCACGATCGACCGCGCACGCCTTCCCGTGGGTGATCAGCGGAGCCTGAGCTGTCGCTCGGCGCGGGCGTGACAGGGCCGCGTGCAGGAGCGGATCGACAACACCGCCTGCAACTGCTTGCGACCGGAGCGACGACACCGCGCTCGTTCACGCGAGACCACGCGGAACCGACGCTCGGAACCGCGTGGGTCGAGCATTCCGGGCAGCGCGGGAACGGTTGGCACATGTCAGATCGGTTGCAGGTCCGGCCGTGATCGGTGGATCAGATGCCGGAACGGATTACGTGTCCGAGCGGCGGATGGGCCGGCCCGGTCCGGCGGTGCACGTGTCCGAGACCGCGGGAAGACCTGACGCAGGCGCACCGGCGCCGGTACCTGTCTGTACTCAGAAGGGCGGCGAGTCCGACTCTGTCCGGCGGTGCACCTGGCCCGAACGTCAGGAGGCAACGACGCAGGCGCACTGGCGACGGTGCCCGACTGTACTCAGAACGGCGGCGGGTCATCGTCCGCGTGGGTCCAGAGCTCCCCGGCATCATCATTCCGGCTGGTCCACGGATCGGGCGGCGCAGCGGGCCGTGGATGACGGCCATCCTCCGCACGGCGGTGCGAACGACCGGGTCCGGACCGAGGCTCATGATCGCCCGGTTCGTCCCGGCGGTCAGATTCAGTCGGTCTCCCGCGCTCACCCGGACCTGCTCGGCCAGCGCATTCGTCCAGGTTCTCCTGTCCAGTGCGGTCGTCCAGGTTCTCCTGTCCAGTGCGGTCGTCCGTGGTCTCCGGCCCGGCGCGGTCGTCCGAACCCGTCGAACCGAGGATCCGGAGCATCTCACGGGCAGCGGCGCGGTCTATGACGCGCTCGGCGGCACGGATCTCGGCAACGATGCCGTGCGGGAACTCCCACCTCTTCATGTTCCCGGGACCGGCACGGAGCCGGAGGGTCCCCTCGGTCTTCATCAGGTGATGCGACCGACACAGGGGGTGCAGGTTCTCCAGGTCGGTCCTGCCGCCGGCTGCCGGATCCGCATGATCGAACGGGATCGCGTGGTCGGCGTCGCAGGTCTCGGCACGCCGCGTGCACCCGGGTGCGGTGCACCAGGTCCACTTCTCGTTCATCGTCATCCGGATGCCCTTGGGGATCGCGTAGGACCGGGCGGTCTCGTCGCAGACGACACCGGTGACAGGATCGGTGAGGATCCGGTGGAACGTCGAGCTGCGGGAAGCGAGTCGCCGGGCCATCTCCACCGGCACGGGTCCGCGGTCGGACCAGTGCCCTGGCAGGTCGGAGTGTCCGGTGAGGGTGAGGAACGGGACCGTGACGACGACGGTCGCCTGGCGGCGCAGCCATTCCTGATTCGTCGGGCAGGTGATGACGACACGGCTCAGGTCGTCTGGCGGCCGCTCCGGTTCCGGGACCGGTCGTGCATCAGTCGGCAATGCGATTCCGACATTCTCGGGCGAGGTACCTGCGGTGCGGAGAAGCGCTTCAGCGAGGTCGCCGCAATCCCGCAGCCCGGGATCGGTTCCCGCACCGGTGCCAGTCGCCGCGGTTCGAGGTCGAGTCCGATCGGACGCATCCGCCGTCGAACCTGCTTCCGCGTCCGACGTCGTGCGGGTGGCGGCATCGGTTCGAGAGTCGGCAGCGGTTCGAGAGTCGGCGGCGGTTCGAGAGTCGGTATCAGCACATGAGTCGGTTTCGGTGGTGGTTCGAGAGACGGAGACGGTGCAGGTGCCAGCAGCGTCGCGGAGGCTGGTTTCGGCACGGCTGCCGGTGGCGGTGCGTGAGTCCGGAGTGGCGCGACCGAAGTCGACGGGATTGAGGACCTCGACCTCGGTGCCGGGCGCAAGCGTGCTCATGAGGTCGAACATCAGCTGCGGGACGGTGCGATCGTCGATGATCACCGACCCCGGCTGGAGCTGTTCACCGAAGGTGCCGGTCTGTGCACGCGCGATCGCCCGAGCGGTGGCCTCGAGCCGACGGTGCAGTGCGTACAGCGGCTCGAGCGGACCGGTGAGCTGGAGCTTCCCCTCATGAGGGTCACTGCGCCAGAACTCGACGCGCCTGCGGGTGTGGACGTCCTCAGCCTGCTCGTCATCATCGGCGAGCAGACGGATGAGATCGTTGACCGCTCGGCAGTACGATTCCCACGACAGATCCGCGCGCAGCTCCGCGATCCCCGCATCGAGCTCGGCGAGCTTGGGGTCACCCAGGCGATGAGCGCGCCGTGCCGCGTACTGCAGTCGATCGAAGCGCATCCGCCCGGTTTCGACGAGCGCGCGCGAGCGATGGAGGCTGAAGCAGGCGATGAGCGCGTCGCGGGCAGTCGAGTAGGCCCGGGTGATCGTCGAGTCGAGCACGGCCGCGAGGCAGGTGAGGTGCTCTCCCGTCATCCTTTCGAGGACCCACTTCGACAGGGATTCCTCAGCGGGAAGACCCGGGCGTACGGGCCCGGCGCCGGTTTCGGATCGGGCCTCGCCGGTGGATCCGGCCCCGAGCGTGGATCCGGCTGCGGCTGGGGATCCTGACTCCAACGCGGCCGCGGTTCCGACTGCGGTCCTCGCTTCGGGTGCGGATGCCGGTTGAGGCTCGAGTTCGAGGCACTCCTCGACGACGGTGTCCGCGATGAGCCGCATCCGCGCGAGCATGAGCCGATCGTAGGAGGGCAGGGAGTCCTGCAGCCGCAGCAGTGCCGGGACATCGGCGGGTGTCCGGGCGCCGGCGGGTTCGAACGTCGTCTCGGTCATCAGCTGCTCACCTCTTCTCCTCCCTCGTCCGGGCTGATCTCAGCCGCAGTCATGCGACTCCGGCCCGGCGCCTTCGACCCCACCCGCCCCGTATTGTTGCCGTCGAACGCGGCATCCCGTGATCGAGACCCCATGAGCGGTGGTGCTGCCGTGATTCCACGCTATCGCGAGGCACGGACACGGGAGTGATCAAGTCAGTGCAAACACTCCTTTATCCACAGTTCGTTCGAAAACTTACGGCCATTTTTCCCATGGTCCGACAACTGTGGACGGAGCCGAGGCGCCCCGATCGCAGATGATTCCGATTCGCCCTCGGCGCCTCACCGCCGCTGCCGGTATCAGGGGCCTCACCGGTGATGGCACGATGGCAGATGGGATCCGGCTCCTGCCGGGCTCCACCCGCTGGACCGCTCACGCATACCGGCGACCGACCCACCGACACCGACCCACCCGAGGAGAACACCATGACCCGCGTCGCCGTCGTCCAGACCGGCTCCGTCCCCTTCGACACCGCAGCCACGACCCGGAGGATCTGCGACCTGCTCGAGGATGCCGCTCTCGCCGGAGCCGAGCTCGCGGTCTTCCCCGAGGCCACCCTCGGCACGTACCCCAAGGGGCTGACGTTCGGCGCGCCGGTGGGTCGGCGCACCGACGCCGGCCGGGACGAGTACCAGCGGTACTTCGACGGCGCCGTCGCCCTCGACGGGCCCGAGCTCGAACAGGTCGCAGAGGCCGCGCGCCGCACGGGTGTATTCACGGTGCTCGGCATCATCGAGCGCCTCGGGCAGACGCTCTACTGCACGGCGGTCCACATCGACGCCGAGCGCGGCATCGTCGGGCACCACCGCAAGCTCATGCCGACCGGTTCGGAGCGCCTGATCTGGGGATTCGGGGACGGATCCACCCTGCCGGTCCACGACTCCCCCGCCGGCCGCGTGGGCTCGGTGATCTGCTGGGAGAACTACATGCCGCTGCTGCGGCAGGCGATGTACGCCCAGGGTGTCGAGGTCTACTGCGCGCCCACCGTCGACGACCGGGACACCTGGCAGCACACCATGGCGCACATCGCGATGGAGGGCCGGTGCTTCGTGCTCGCCGCCTGCCAGGCGATCCGCGCCGAGGACTACGGCGACGACTACGCGAGCACGCTCGAGCCGAACGACGCGGGGTGGCTGATCCGCGGCGGCTCAGCGATCTACGGCCCCTCGGGTGAACTGCTCGCCGGACCGGTCTACGACGAGGAGGCGATCCTCACCGCGGACATCGACGTCTCCGCCCGGTCCCGCACGACCTTCGACTTCGACGCGGTGGGGCACTACTCGCGCCCCGACGTCTTCCGGCTCAGCGTCGACACGCGACCCAAGCCGAGCGTCGAGTTCACCGACTGACCCGGCAACACCACATGCGCGCGGGCGCGGTACCGGGTTGCTTCGACCGCCTCGGTGCTCCCCCGCGCACCCGGTGAGCGGTCTCGACCGCCTCCGCGTTCCGGCGAGCGCGGGGCGAATGGTGTCGGCTACCTCGGCGTCCCGGCGGACCCGGTCCGGGAGGCTGTGACTACCCGTGTCCCGGCCCGCACCTCGGCCGCCGGACCGGTACCCGACTACACTCGTCCCATGCCCGAGCCCCGTTTCGACTCCAGCGAATCCCAGCGCATCGACGTCTGGCTGTGGGCGGTGCGCATGTTCAAGACGCGCTCGGCGGCGACGGCGGCATGCCGGGGCGGCCATGTCCAGCTCGAGGGCCAGCGGGTCAAGGCCTCGCAGAAGGTGCGGATCGGCCAGGAGGTGCGGATCCGGCGCACGGGTTTCGAGAAGATCCTCCGCATCACCGCGCTGCTCGACACCCGGGGCGGCGCCCCGATCGCACAGCGGTGCTACGAGGACCTCACGCCGCCGCCGGATCCGACGCTGCGCGGATGGGTGCCCCGGCGGGACAAGGGCACGGGACGACCGACGAAGAAGGACCGACGTGCGCTCGAGGCGCTCCGAGGACGAGGGCCGGGCACCGACATCCCGGCGGGCGAGCTCCGGTTCGATCCCCGCGATGGCTGACCCGGCTCATCGGGACGGGTGACATTGCGAAGAACTGCGGAATCGTTCTCAGAAACCTTCGGAAATTGAGGTCTCAGTAGATGATGGTGGCGAAGCGGCCGGTCTGGGAGTATCCGGCGCTCCGATAGGTCCGCAGCGCCGGGGCGTTGAAGGCGTTGACGTAGAGGCTGGCGATCGGCGCCACGGTGCGCCGGATGTGGTCGGTCACCGCGACCATTCCCGGGGCGGCGAGGCCCGTGCCGCGGAACACCGGGTGCACCCAGACGCCCTGGATCTGCACCGCGGACCGCGACCGGATCCCGATGTCGGCCTTGAAGACGACCTGCCGCGCGGAGTTCGGCGCCGGCCACCGGGGCAGCGGCGCGCCGTCGGGGCCGCACTCGGCGGTGTAGAGCAGCGTGCTGCCGCTCGAGAGGTTCGCACGCACCTTTCCGACGTACGCCGCCGAACCGTGCTCGACCGGCGAGAACCCGACCTCCTCGGTGAACATCTCGACCGCTGCGGCGTAGGCCTCGCTCACGTCCCCGAGGTCCCCCACCCGCACGGCGGGGGCGGGCGCCACCCGCGGACTGCGGTCGGCGACCATGAAGGGCTGATCCGCCCGTACGCTGCGCGCCGGGCCCCAGCGCAGGCGCCGGTGGAGGTCGATGACGGCGCGGTGATCGCCGATGAGCGAGCAGGCGGGCCGTCCGCGCGAGTTGAGCATGTGCGCGACCTCGACGTTCGTGCGCGGGGTCGCGGCGATCGAGATGATGCTGCCGCCGATCCAATAGGCGGCCACCGGGGACTCGCCGTCGAACACACCCCACAGCGTCCCCGCCGGCGAGGACACCTGCGCGCTCCCGGTGAGCTCGAGCAGGCTCGCGAGGAAGACGTGCTGGGCCGGGTCGGCCTCGGTGAGCCGGCGCAGCCAGTCGGTGTGCTCGTGGCCGAGCCGGGCCAGGCGCATCAGCCGACGACCACCTCGGCAGGGCCGGAGGGAGCGTCCATCTCCTCGGCGATGCGCATGGCCTCCTCGATGAGGGTCTCGACGATCTCGCTCTCCGGAACGGTCTTGATGACCTCGCCCTTGACGAAGATCTGTCCCTTGCCGTTGCCGCTGGCCACGCCGAGGTCGGCTTCGCGCGCCTCGCCGGGTCCGTTGACCACGCAGCCCATGACGGCCACGCGGAGCGGGACCTCCATCCCCTCGAGCCCGGCGGTGACCTTGTCGGCGAGCGTGTACACGTCGACCTGGGCGCGACCGCACGACGGGCACGACACGATCTCGAGCTTGCGGGGGCGGAGATTGAGGGATTCGAGGATCTGGTTGCCGACCTTGATCTCCTCGACCGGCGGGGCCGACAGGGAGACGCGGATGGTGTCGCCGATCCCCTGGCTCAGCAGCGCGCCGAACGCGGTCGCGGACTTGATCGTCCCCTGGAACGCCGGCCCGGCCTCGGTGACGCCGAGGTGGAGCGGCCAGTCGCCGGCCTCGGCGAGGAGCTCGTAGGCGCGCACCATGATGACGGGGTCGTTGTGCTTGACGGAGATCTTGAAGTCGTGGAAGTCGTGCTCCTCGAACAGCGACGCCTCCCACACCGCGGACTCGACGAGCGCCTCGGGCGTGGCCTTGCCGTACTTCTCCATGATCCGCTTGTCGAGCGAGCCGGCGTTGACGCCGATCCGGATCGACACGCCGGCATCCGAGGCTGCCCGCGAGATCTCCTTGACCTGGTCGTCGAACTTGCGGATGTTGCCCGGGTTGACGCGCACCGCCGCGCACCCGGCGTCGATCGCGGCGTAGACGTACTTGGGCTGGAAGTGGATGTCGGCGATGACCGGGATCTGGCTCTTCGCTGCGATCGCGGGCAGCGCCTCGGCGTCGTCGGCGCTCGGGCAGGCCACGCGGACGATGTCGCAGCCGGCGGCAGTGAGCTCCGCGATCTGCTGGAGGGTGGCGTTGACGTCGGTGGTCTTCGTCGTCGTCATCGACTGGACGCTCACCGGCGAATCCGAGCCGACGCCCACGGAGCCGACCCGGATCTGGCGGGTCCGTCGACGCGGGGCGAGGACCGGAGGCGGGGCGGCGGGCATTCCGAGGTTGACCGAGGTCACGTGCTTCCCTTCGACGACTGCAGTGCGCCCGGGCGCGGGCGCGAGACTCACCTTCCATCGTACTCGCCGTGTCTGCCCGGTCGCTGGGAGCGGGCGCACCGGTTCAGGTCCGCCGCCGGCCCCCGCCCCGGGCTGATCAGCTCGCTCGTTCAGGTGCGCCGGTTGTAGAGGACCATGGAGATCGGGCCGAAGATCGCGACGAGGACCCCGGACCACACGAAGACGAGGACGATCCCGCCGAACGACGGGTCCCCGGCCATGACGTCGCGCATCGCGGTGACGACGACGCTCACCGGATTGACCTCGACGAATCCCTGGAGCCACCGGGGCATCGTCGCCGGGTCGACGAAGATGTTGCTCGCGAAGACGAGCGGCATGAGGATGAACATCGAGATCCCCATGAGCGCCTGCTCGGTCCGCACGAGGAGCGCGATCATCGTCCACAGCCACGACAGCGCGAAGGCGAACACGAGGAGGAGGACGGTGGCGACGACGACCGAGAGGAACCCGCCGGCGGGCCGGAACCCGAGGAGGAACCCGAGGCCCAGGGTGATCGTCCCGGCGAGCAGATAGCGGACCTGGTCGCCGAGCAGGGCGCCGACGAGCGGAGCCGGACGCCACACCGGCAGCGAGCGGAAGCGGTCGAACACCCCCTTCTCGATGTCCTTGTTGAGCGTGAGACCGGTGTACATCGTGATCATGATGATGGTCTGGGCGAAGATGCCGGGGACGAGGAACTGGACGTAGGCGTCGATCGACCCGGCGAGCGCACCGCCGAACAGGAAGGTGAACATCAGGGTCATCATCACCGGGAACACCGTGACGTCGAAGAGCTGCTCGGGGACGTGCCGGATCTTGAGGAGGGCGCGCTGGGCGTACACGAGCGCCGCGGCGACGGGCCCGGCGGGCCGCGGGCGGTCGACCGCGCCGTGCAGGACGGCGGTGACCTCCGGGCGGGACGTGGTCGTCATCGGTCGTCCTTCCCCGTCGCGGGACGGTGGTCGGTCCGGTCGTCCGCGACAGGGGCGCCGGTGAGGGTGAGGAACACCTCATCGAGGCTCGGCTGGCCGAGGGAGAACGCGGAGATCGCGATCCCCGCGGCCTCGAGGGCCGGCAGCACTGCCGCGACCGAGGTGCCCGGTGCCACGGTGCACAGGATCTCGGCCGGGTCGGTCTGCGGAAGCGGCTCGACGCCGAGGACGTCGCGCAGCACCGCGGAGGACCGCTCGGCATCGGCAGGATCGGCGAGGCGGACCTTGACGGTCCCCTGGCCGACGAGCGCCTTGAGCTCATCGCTTGTGCCTTCGGCCACCACCCTGCCGTGGTCGATGACCGCGATCCGCGAGGCGAGCTGATCGGCCTCGTCGAGGTACTGGGTGGTGAGAACGACCGTCGTCCCGGCGGCGACGAGGGAGCGCACGATGTCCCACACGTGGTTGCGGCTGCGCGGATCGAGCCCCGTCGTCGGCTCGTCGAGGAACAGGAGCTCCGGGCTGACGACGAGGGAAGCCGCGATGTCGAGACGGCGGCGCATCCCCCCGGAGTAGCGCTTGACCTGCCGGTCGGCGGCCTCGAGCAGGTCGAAGGCGCCGAGGAGCTCCCGTGCCCGGGCGCGGGCAGCCGCCCCGGAGAAGCCGAACAGGCGGGAGAGCAGGAAGAGGTTCTCCTGGCCCGTGAGGTCCTCGTCGAGCGACGCGAACTGCCCGGTGAGAGCGACGCTCCTGCGGACATCGTGCGGCCGGGTCGCGACATCGTGCCCGAGAACGCTCGCCCGTCCTCCGTCGATCGGCAGGAGGGTCGTGAGCATCCGGATCGTCGTCGTCTTGCCGGCGCCGTTGGGGCCGAGGATGCCGTACACGCCCCCGCGGGGGATGGCGAGATCGATGTCGTCGACGGCCACTGCGGTGCCGAACACCTTGCGGAGGCCGACGGCCTCGACGGCGAGTCCGGGTCGGGGATCGGAGAGGGCGGGAGGGGGTGAGGGGATCATCGTGCTCCGGGTGGTCTCAGGGCGACCGGTCGCGCCCATCGGGGACGATCGTACCCCCGGTCGCGCCCATCGGGGACGATCGTACCCCGGGGCACCCGCCGCGTCAGCCGAACAGGCGGACCGGCTCGACGATGTCGACGTAGAGCAGGAGCGCGGTCATGCACAGGAGCACCCCGACCACGACGTAGGTCAGCGGCAGCAGGCGCGCGGTGTCGAACGGACCGATGATCCCGCGCCCGCGCGCGAGGTTGATCCGGCGCCGGGCCCCCTCGTACAGGGCGACGGCGATGTGCCCGCCGTCGAGCGGGAGCAGCGGCACCATGTTGAAGGCGAAGAGGAAGAGGTTGAGCGAACCGAGCAGCGAGAGCCCCACCTGGGCCTTCTCGACGATCTCGAGCTGCTCGGTGCTGACGATCTCCCCCGCCACGCGGCCGACGCCGACCATCCCGATCGGGCCCTCCGGATCGCGTTCGGCACCGCTGAACGCGACCCCGCCGATCTCGATGAGCTTCTCCGGCAGGGTGAAGAGCGCGGTGAAGGTCTGGCCGATCATGCCGACCATCTCGCCCGGGAACTCGGCGAGGGCCATCGGCCGGCGCTCCTGCGTGGGGCTCACGCCGAGGAAGCCGGTGGTCTCCGTGGCCGGGGTGCCGTCCTCGGCGACGACGGGGGCACCGGAGTCGTCGAGCACCGGTCGTTCGGTGGCGATGATCGGCACCTCGATGTCGGACTGGTGGCCGTCGCGCATGATGCGCACCGGCACGGTGTCGCCCGCCGAGTCGCGGACCGCCTGTGAGAGCTCGTCCCACGACTGCGTCGCCTGCCCGTCGATGGCGACGATGACGTCACCGGGCTCGATCCCGACCTCCCACGCGGGGGTGAGCGGGTCGCCCTCGCGGCAGCTGTTGCGCTCCTCCGCCGGTCGCTCGGCGGCCTCCGAGGCCGGTACCGCGCACTCGACGACGGTCGCGACCGTGGTCGTCGGCTGGACGACGCCGAAGCCGAGCATGACGACGGCCATGATGATGATGCCGAGCACGAGGTTGACGAACGGCCCGCCGAACATCACGACGAGCCGGCGCGGCACCGACAGGGCGTAGAAGGTGCGGTGCTCCTCGCCGGGGGCGATCTCCTGGTTGGAGAACGCGCGGGCGTCGGACATGCTCCGCTCGAACAACCGGCCGCGACGCGGGCGGGCCCGGGTGCCGCCTCGGCCCTCGACCTCTGCCGCGGCCCGCGCCGACTTCCGGCGGCGGGCGTCGGCGGTGACGATCTCCTCGGCGTCGTCGGCGCCGCGCAGCTCCTCGGCGCGCGCCCGCGTCGCCTCGACCGGCGGGTACATGCCGGGCATCGCGATGAACCCGCCGAGCGGGAGGGCCTTGATCCCGTACTCGGTCTCGCCGCGGCGGCGGGAGAACAGGGTGGGGCCGAAGCCGACCATGTAGTGAGTGACCTTGACCCCGAACCTCTTGGCGGGGACGAGGTGGCCGAGCTCGTGGAGCGCGATCGAGAGGCTGATCCCGACGAGGAAGAGGACGACGCCGACGGCGTAGAGCAGCGGCGTCACCGGTCGACGAGCTCTCGGGCATGGGCGCGGGCGGCGGCGTCCGCGGCGAGCACGGTCTCGAGGGTGAGCTCGGATTCGGCCCGGTCGGCGCCGGGCACGGACTGCGCGCCGTCGCCGGTGAGAGAGTCGAGCGCGGCGGCGATCCCGTCGCCGATCTGCCCGAACGTGATCCGGCCGGCGTGGAAGGCGTCGACGAGGACTTCGTTCGCGGCGTTGTACACCGCCGGCGCGGTGCCGCCGTGGCGACCGGCCCGGTACGCGAGGTCGAGGGCGGGGAACGCCTCCCGGTCCACCGGCTCGAAGGTCCACGTCGTCGGCGAGGTCCAGTCGTTGGGCGCGGCGGCGCCGGGCACGCGCCGGGTCGCGCCGGAGCGATCGGTGCCGAGCGCGTAGGCGATCGGCAGCCGCATGTCCGGGGGCGACACCTGGGCGAGCGTCGAGCCGTCGACGTACTCGACCATCGAATGGATCTGGGACTGGGGGTGGACGACGACGTCGATCCGGTCGTAGTCGATGTCGAACAGGAGGTGTGCCTCGATGACCTCGAGACCTTTGTTGACGAGCGTTGCGGAGTTCGTCGTGATGACGGTGCCCATGTTCCACGTCGGGTGGACGAGCGCCTGGGCCGGGGTGACGGAGTCGAGCTCGGCCCGGCTCATCCCCCGGAACGGCCCGCCCGAGGCGGTGATGACGAGGCGGCGGACCTCATCCGCCCGGCCGGCGCGCAGCGCCTGCGCGATGGCGGAGTGCTCGCTGTCGACCGGGATGAGGCGCGCGCCGGTGCGCGCGGCGGCGGCGAGCACGACGGGGCCGCCGACGATGAGCGACTCCTTGTTCGCGAGCGCGACGTCCGTGCCGGCCTCGAGCGCGGCGAGCGTGCTCCGCAAACCGATCGCACCGGTCACCGCGTTGAGCACGACGTCGGCGTCGCCGGCGGCGATCCGCTCGCTCGCGGCGGGACCGAGCTCGATGTCCTCGACCCGGTTCGGCAGTCCGGTGCGGGCGGCCTCGGCGTCGAGGAGGCGGCGGATCTCCGCGGCATCGGCGTCCCCGGGGGCGGCGGCGCCGATCCGGCGGGCGCCCAGCCGCACGGCCTGCTCGACGAGCAGTCCGATGTTCGATCCGGCGGCGAGTGAGGTCACGGCGAAGCGATCGGGTTCGGCGAGCGCGACATCGACGGCCTGGGTGCCCACGGAACCGGTCGACCCGATTAGACTGATATGACGAACGTTCACGCTGACCGATGATGTCACTGAATCCTTAGAGGACAGTGAGGTCCCCTGCATCATCATCCGGGGTCAGATACGCGTTCCGACCACGATCGACCACCAGAAAGAGACCGTGATGAGCACAGTTCAGACCCCCGACCAGATCCTCGGCATCGACTCCGTCTTCTCGAAGGAGGACCGCGATTGGGCGGGGATCGTCCGCAAGTGGCTCGACGAGAACGTCCGCGAGAAGATCGGCGACTACTACCTCGAGGGGACGATCCCGGCGCGCGAGCTCGCGGAGGGCCTCGGCGAGCTCGGCGTCCTCGGCATGCACCTCGAGGGCTACGGCTGCGGCGGCGCCACCGCCACCCAGTACGGCCTCGCGTGCCGTGAGCTCGAGGCCATCGAC
Organism: Brevibacterium ihuae; assembly: GCF_900184225.1. NCBI lineage: Bacteria > Bacillati > Actinomycetota > Actinomycetes > Micrococcales > Brevibacteriaceae > Brevibacterium > Brevibacterium ihuae. The sequence goes on from NZ_FXWZ01000003.1 coordinate 123,997, forward strand.
TCCGGCCTCCGCTCGCTCGTCAGCGTGCAGGGCTCGCTCGCGATGTTCGCGATCCACCACTGGGGCTCCGAGGACCAGAAGAACGAGTGGCTGCCGCAGATGGCCGCCGGCAAGGCGATCGGCTGCTTCGGCCTCACCGAGCCCGACGTCGGCTCCGATCCCGCCGGGATGAAGACGACGGCGCGTAAGGACGGCAACGACTGGGTGCTCAACGGCGCCAAGATGTGGATCACCAACTCCCCGGTGTCCGACGTGATGGTCGTGTGGGCGAAGACCGAGGAGCTCGACGACAAGGGCGCGAACATCGTGCGCGGCTTCGTCGTGCCGACGAAGACCGCCGGCGTCGAGGTGCCCAAGGTCCAGCGCAAGCTTTCGCTGCGCGCCTCGATCACCGGTGAGATCGTCCTCGACAACGTGCGCCTGCCGGAGTCGGCGATGCTGCCGAAGGCCAAGGGTCTGCGCGGACCGCTGTCGTGCCTCTCCGAGGCCCGCTTCGGCATCGTGTTCGGCGTCACCGGCGCCGCCCGCGACGCCCTCGAGTCGGCGATCGACTACACGAGCACCCGGATCCAGTTCCAGCGGCCGCTGTCCTCGTTCCAGATCACGCAGCAGAAGCTCGCGAAGGCCCTCGGGCAGTACTCGCAGATCACCCTGCTCGCCGCCCACATCGGTCGGATCAAGGACGAGAAGGGCGCCCGGCCGGAGCAGATCAGCCTCGGCAAGATGGTCACCGTGGACACCGCGATGAACATCTGCCGCGACCTCCGCGCGCTGTTCGGCGGCTCCGGCATCACGAGCGAGTACTCGCCGCTGCGCCACGCGATCAACCTCGAGACGGTCCTCACCTACGAGGGCACCCACGAGGTCCACCAGCTCACGCTGGGACGCGCGATGACCGGGATCAACGCCTTCGCGAACTGATCCGCAGACCGCACCGCGCGGATCCGCCCAACGCTGATCCGCACCCGCACCGCACTCGACCGGGGCGTCGACCTCCGGGTCGGCGCCCCGGTCCGATTCCCGCCCGCCGCAACGAAGGAGACAGCCCCGATGGATCTCAACGCCCTGCTCATAGACGCCTACGACCGCTCCGTGGATGGATGCCGAACGATCCTGAACGAGATCGATGACGACACCCTCCACGCGCGGCTCACCGGGAGCAGCAATTCGATCGCATGGCTCGTGTGGCACATCGCGCGGGAGCAGGACCTCCAGATCGCCCACGCGGCCGGCCGCGAGCAGGTGTGGACCGAGCAGGGCTGGGTGGAGAGGTTCGATCGGGGTCCGGCCGACTTCGGCCTCGGGGACTCCCCGGAGCAGGTGGCCGCCTTCCGCGTCGACGGGCCCGAGGTGCTCCTCGGGTACCTCACCGCAGTGCGCGAGGCCGCCGTCGAGTACCTCGGCACGGTGACCGAGGCCGAGCTCGACGAGGTCATCGACGACAACTTCGACCCGCCGGTGACCCGCGGGGTCAGGCTCGTCTCGATCATCGACGACGCGGCCCAGCACACGGGGCAGGCGGCATTCATCCGGGGTGCGCTCGTCGACTGAGGGCGTGCCGCGTGGTCACAATCATGGGGCGCTGCCGCGATGCGGCGGCGCCTCAGTCGTCCCCGAGCATCGTCGCCACGATCGCAGGTGACCCAGCCAGCTCCCGGGCGGTCGCCTCGGTGCCGTCGGCGCGCTGCAGGACGACGAGATCGGCGGGGAGGGCTGCGGCCGCGGCCGGCTCGATGCGCGCGTCGCGCATCACCGGGTCGAGGTCGACGGGAGTGTCCTCGCCGTCATGGTCGACGACCGCGACCCCCACGAACCAGCTCGGCAGGCGCCGGACGGGCTTGTCGAACGCCTGATGGACATCGCGCGGCGCCTCGGCCGCGGCGGGGACGAACTCGATCCGCCCGACCTCGTCCTCGACGAGCAGCCCGCCCAGGCGGAGCACCGCGAGGCGGGAGAGCACAGCACCGACCGGGGGCACCTCGGCGGCGACCCGCACCCGCACCCCGGGGCCCACCTCGAGCAGGCGCAGCACCCCGGCGAGCTTGGCGACCCGGTCGAGCGCGACCTCGTGGGTGAGCTCGACGGGCCGGCCTGCGCGGTCGGCGGACGTGATGACGGGATCGTCGGCGCGGCCGAGCACGATGGGGTGGTCGAGCAGCTCGTAGACGGGGTTGAGCGTGCCCGGATGGTCCGGTCCGATCGCACCAGGGCGGCGGAACCAGTGGATCTCAGTCGACACTGGCCATGACCTCGACGACGCGGTCGATGAACGCATCGACCTGGTCCTCGTCGTAGGCCCTCTCGCCCTTGCGGACGCGGAAGAGCACACGCCGGACCTCGTCGACGCTCATCGCCTGGCCCTGGGTGAAGTAGCCGTTGATCCGGTCGCACAGCTCGTCGACCTCGATGACGTCGTAGCCGACGACGCCCTTCTCCGGATGCTTGAAGCGCTCGCCCGCAGGACGGGTGAGGCGACCGCGCAGCGAGGCGGCGGCCCGGGTGAGCTCCTGGACCCACGAGTCCTGGCCGGACTTCTCGACGAGGCGGTCGCGGGAGCGCTTGGCGAAGGCGTCCTCGAGGCGGTCGAGGGCGGCATCGACGACGCCCACGTGGTAGCCCTTGCGCACGAGGTCGAACCCGACGGTGCGGACGGCGCGCGCATCGAGGTCGCCGGGCTGCGGGTGCTCGCGCTCGAACGATTCGCGCGCCCGCTTGAAGAAGCTGTCGACCTGCATCGGGTCGTACCCGTTCTTCCAGCCCGACATCCTGGGGAAGTTCGTCTCCACCGTCGTCCTCTCCTCGGTCATTCCGCGGCGGCCAGCTGACCGCACGCCCCGTCGATGTCCTTGCCGCGCGTGTCGCGGATCGTCGTCGGCACCCCGGCGTTCTGCAGCCGCCGGACGAACTCCCGCGCCACCTCCGGCTCCGATGCGGTCCACACCGAGCCGGGGGTCGGGTTGAGCGGGATCGGGTTGACGTGGACCCAGCCCCGGCCGCGCGCATTGAGCTTCTTCGCGAGCAGCTCCGCCCGCCACGCATGGTCGTTCATGTCCTTGATGAGCGCGTACTCGATGCTCACGCGGCGCCCGGTGGTGCGGTAGTAGTTGTAGGCCGCATCGATCGCCTCGTCAGCCTTCCACCGGGTATTCACCGGGATCATCTCGTCGCGCAGGCCGTCGTCGGGCGCGTGGAGGCTGAGCGCGAAGGTCACCGGGATCTCCTCCGCGGCGAGCTTGTCGATGCCGGGGACGAGGCCGACCGTGGAGATCGTGATCCGCCGCGCGCCCATGCCGAGGCCTGCCGGAGCGGGGTCGACGAAGCGGCGCACCGCTCCCATGACGCGCTTGTAGTTGGCCAGCGGCTCGCCCATGCCCATGAAGACGATGTTCGTCACCCGCTCGGCACCTGACGAACCGGTCCCCGAACCGGCACCCGCGGGTTCACGGCCCTGCTCCTCGTCGGCCTCGGAGCCGACGGCGGCCGCCGGGTTGCCGAGCATGTCCGCGTCGACTCCGGACACCTCGGCGAGCTCGCCGGCGGCGATAACCTGGTTCGCCCGGATAACTTGCTCGACGATCTCGGCGCTCGACATGTTCCGGGTGAGGCCCTGCTGGCCGGTGGCACAGAACGGGCAATTCATGCCGCAGCCGCACTGCGAGGACACGCACAGCGTGATCCGGTTGCGGTAGCGCATGAGGACGGATTCGACGAGCGCGCCGTCGAAGAGCCGCCACAGGAACTTGATCGTGTCGCCGTTCTCCGTGCGCAGGCGGTGGACCTCGGTGAGCAGCGGCGGGAAGAACCGTTCGACGAGCTCGGCCCGCCGGTCCTTCGGCAGATCGGTCATCGCCTCGGGGTCGGTCGTGTGATGGACGAAGTAGTGCGTCGAGAGCTGCTTGGCGCGGAAGCCCGGCAGGCCCATCTCCTTGACCGCCGTGATCCGCTCGTCCATGGTCATGTCCGCGAGGTGCTGGGGCGGCTGGGTCACACGCGGGGACCGGAAGTTCAGCAGCGGTCGGCCGTCGCGGGTGGGCGTGCGCGAGGTCGTCCCGTCGGGATTCTCGACGACGGGACGGACCTGTCTGCGGGGTCTCTGCTCAGTCATGTGGCCACCAGTATCGCACGGACGCCCGGGATCCGGCCCGCTCGGCCGCAGCGCGGGAGCCGGGTCATCCCGCTGCGGGCATCTCGAAGACCTTGCCCGGATTCATGATCCCGTGGGGGTCGAGCGCCCGCTTGATCGCGACGTGCATGTCGATGACGTCCGTCGACAGCTCGGCGGCCAGGCCCTCGCGCTTGAGCAGACCGATGCCGTGCTCCCCGCTCACCGTGCCGCCGGCGGCGAGTGCGACGGCGATGATGTCCTCGAACGCGGCCTGCGCCCGGCGGCGCGCGTCCTCGTCCCCCACCGGGGTGACGAGCAGCGGGTGGAGGTTGCCGTCGCCGGCGTGGGCGATCTGCGCGAGCACGGTATCGTGCCTCTCCCCGATCTCCTGGATCGCGGCGAGCACCTCGGGGACCTTCGAGCGGGCGACGCAGATGTCCTCGGTGAGCACCGGGCCGAGGCGCTCCAGGGCCGGGTAGGCAAGGCGACGGGCGGCGAAGAAGGCGTCGGCCTCCTCGGCGTTCTCGCTCACCGCGGCGAAGGTGGCGCCCGCCTCCTCGAAGGCGTGCACGATGGTCCGGGCCTCCTCCTCCCCGGCGGCCCCGGGGACGTCGGTGGCGGCGAGGAGGATGACCTCGGCCTCGGCGGACAGGCCCATGTTCTTCCACTCGTCCACCGCCCGCAGGCAGTACGAGTCGACGAGTTCGAGAGCGGACGGGATGACGCCGGCCACGGTGACGTTCGCGACCCCCTGGCCGGCTTCGACGAGGCTGTCGAAGTACCCGACGATCGCCGTGGCGGCGGGCGGCAGCGGGAGCAGCCGGACGGTGATCTCGGTGATGATGCCGAGCGTGCCCTCGGAGCCGACGAGGAGCGCGCGGAGGTCGTAGCCGGCGACGTCCTTCGCGGTGCGCTTGCCGATGCGCACCAGCTTCCCGGTCCCGGTGACGACCTCGAGGTCGAGCACGTACTCGCTCGTCACCCCGTACTTGACGCAGCAGAGTCCGCCGGCGTTGGTGGCGACGTTGCCGCCGATCGACGACCACGGGGCCGAGGCGGGGTCGGGCGGGTACCACAGACCGTTCTCGGCGACGCGCTTCCGCAGGTCGTCGTTGATGACCCCAGGCTGGACGCGGGCGGTGCGCTCGACGGGGTCGACCGCGAGCACCTGGTCCATCGCATCGAGCGAGACGACGAGGCAGCCGGCGAGCGCGTTCGCCCCGCCGGACAGCCCGGTGCCCGAACCGCGCGGCACCACGGCGACGCGGTTCTCGATGCACCAGCTCACGGCGGCGACGACCTCGGCGGTCTCCCGCGGGCGGATGACGGCGAGCGCGGTGCCGTAGGGCGCCCACTCCGCGTCGTCGTGGAGATAGCGGTCCATGACGTCGGGGTCGCTGATGATGATGTCGGCGGGCACGGCACGGGCGAGCGATTCGAGGGTGGTCACGGTGCTGCGGACTCCGATCAGGTGATGTAGCCGGGCAGGAAGCTGAAGAGGATGAGGGCGATCGGGGCGGTCGGCAGGATCGAGTCGAGCCGGTCCATGACGCCCCCGTGGCCGGGCAGCAGGGTGCCCATGTCCTTGAGGTCGAGGTCGCGCTTGATCATCGACTCGGAGAAGTCGCCGAGGGTGGCGAAGGCGGGGATGACGACGCCGAGCGCGATCCCGGTCCACAGCGGGGCGTCGAACACCCAGAGTGCCATCGCGGTGCCGACGAGGGTGGCGACGATCGCGGAGCCCGCATAGCCCTCCCAGGACTTCTTGGGTGAGATCCGCGGGGCGATGGGGTGCTTGCCCCAGAGCACGCCGAACGCGTAGCCGCCGACGTCGGAGGCGACGACGAGGGAGAGGAAGCACACGACGAGGAGGTTGCCCTGCTCGAAGGTGAGCATGTGGACGATGAACGACGCCATGAGGCCCACGTAGGTCAGAGCGAAGATGCTCAGGCAGACGTCCTTGACCGCATTGGCACGCCGTTCGAAGAGCGTGAAGAGGAGGATCGCGCCGGCGCCGGCGGTGAAGGTCACCCACAGCGCCTCGCGGCCGCCGAAGTACGTCGCGAGCAGCATGAGGCCCGCGGTGACCATGGTGGGAACGCGCGCGACGACTGCGCCGGAGCGCGAGAGGGCGTTGGCGAGCTCCCACATCGCGGCGACGATGCCGACGAGCGCGACGCCGAGGAACGACGGCGGATAGAAGAGGAGCGAGGCGAGCACTCCCCCGCCGAGCAGCACGCCGACGCCGATCGCGGCGGGCAGGTTGCGGCCGGCGCGGCCGTAGTCCTTGGCGCCGTCCGGGGCGTCCTGCGGAGCCTCCGGGTGGGCGATGGGGGTGACGAAGCCGTGCCCGTAGGCAGAGCCGTTCGGATCGTCCTGCGCATCCTCGATCGTCGCCACGCCGCCGCCGGCGTCCGGCCAGGAGGACCCGTCGGGTTCGCCGGACTTCGTGGAGGGAGGGGCGGAGGCCGCGGAGTCGGCTGCGAGCATGCTCGCGGTGACGACCGGGATCGGGCCGGACACGCGCTCGGCCTCGGCCGCCTCCCGGCGGGCGGCGGCGGCCTGTCGGCGCGGGGAGTCCGCGCGCGACCGGCGGCGGTCCGCAGGAGCGGTGTCGGCCGCCTCGGCGTCCGGTCGGTCCGCGGACGGTCCGGCTGCCGGCGGCGGGGCGCTCCGACCGCGTCGCAGGTCGCGGCGCCGCGGGAAGGGAGCCGGGTCCGAGGCGCCCGCAGAGTCGCCGGAGTCGGCGGGGGAGGTCTCCCCCGCCGGCCGGCAGCTGCTCTGATCCTCGGCCATCGACTCAGACCTCGAGGAGTTCGGCTTCCTTCGCATGGAGGAGCACGTCGATCTCGTCGACCTTCTTCTTCGTCAGATCCTCGAGCTCGTGGATGGCGCTGCGCACCTCGTCCTCGCCGGCCTCGCCGTCCTTCTGGATCTTCTCGAGGGTCTCCTTGGCCCGGCGGCGGACGTTGCGGATCGAGACCTTGCCCTCCTCCGCATTGCCCTTGACGATCTTGACGTACTCGCGGCGGCGCTCCTCGGTGAGCTCCGGGAGCACGACCCGGATGATGTTGCCGTCGTTGGCCGGGTTGGCGCCGACGTCGGAGTTGCGCAGAGCGGTCTCGATCTCACCGAGGGCGCTCCGGTCGTACGGGGTGATGAGCAGGGTGCGGGCCTCGGGCACCTGGAACGAGGCGAGCTGCTGCATGGGGGTCGGGGCGCCGTAGTAGTCGACGAGGATGTTGGCGAACAGGGCGGGGTTCGCCCGACCGGTGCGCACATTGCCGAAGTCGTCCTTGGTGACCTCGATGGCCTTGTCCATCTTCTGCCGGGCCTCGGTCAGGGTGTCCTTGATCACTGCTTACCCTTTCGGTGGGTCTGGGGGTTGTGGTCTCTGCTGTCCATTCTAGGCGCGACGGGGCGCGGGCGCGCACCCGCGGCGGGCGCGCGATCCCCGGTGCGGGAGCTCAGTCCCCGGTGACGATGGTGCCGATGCGCTCGCCGGCGATCGCCCGGCGGAGGGTCTCGTCGCCCTCCATGCCGAACACGACCATGGGGAGCCGATTGTCCATGCAGAGCGAGAAGGCGGTGGCGTCGACGACCTTGAGCCCGCGGGCCAGGGCGTCGCGGTAGGTGATGCGGTCGATCTTCGTCGCCGTCGGGTCGACCTTGGGGTCCGCGGAGTACACGCCGTCGACGCCGTTCTTGGCGATGAGCACCGCGTCGGCGCGGATCTCGAGCGCGCGCTGGGCGGCGACGGTGTCGGTGGAGAAGAACGGCAGCCCGGCCCCGGCGCCGAAGATCACGACCCGGTCCTTCTCCATGTGGCGGATGGCGCGGCGCGGGATGTAGGTCTCGGCGACCTGGGTCATGGGGATCGCCGACTGCACGCGGGTGTCGACGCCGGCCTGCTCGAGGAAGTCCTGGAGCGCGAGGCAGTTCATCATCGTGCCGAGCATGCCCATGTAGTCGGCGCGGGTGCGGTCCATGCCGCGCTGCGAGAGCTCGGCGCCGCGGAAGAAGTTGCCGCCGCCGACGACGATGCTCACCTCGACCTCGGGGACCGCCTGCGCGATCTGCCGCGCCACGGCGGATACGACATCCGGGTTGACTCCCACGTCGCCGCCGCCGAAGACCTCGCCGGAGAGCTTGAGGAGCACGCGCCGGCGATGCGTGCGCAGCGGGTTGTCCTGGAGGGGCGAGGTGCGCGCGGTGGTGTCCGACATGGCTGCCTTCCTGCTGGTGCGTGAACGACTGCTGCCCGTCGGGGTGCCGACGCGCAGGTGGGCGTACGAGCCGTCGACCAGTCTAGCGCCACCGGGTCCTCCCCGGGGACGCGCGAAGGGCGGGGCACACGGCCCCGCCCTTCGTCTGCGGATCAGCAGTCTGCGCTGATCAGCGACGCGCCGACCGGTGCGGTCGGCGTCGATCGGTGATCAGCTGCCCACGCGGAAGCGCAGGAATCCGGTCGCCTTCACGCCGGCCTCCTCGAGGACCGAGGACACCGACTTCTTGGGCTCCTTGGCGAAGCCCTGGTCGAGCAGGCAGTTCTCCTTGAAGAACCCGCCCACGCGGCCCTCGACGATCTTCGGCAGGGCCTGCTCCGGCTTGCCCTCGTTCTTCGCGGTCTCGAGCGCGATCTCGCGCTCCTTCTCGACGAGATCCGCCGGCACGTCCTCGCGCGAGAAGTACTTCGGCGACATCGCGGCGATGTGGACGGCGACGTCGTGGGCGACCTCGGCGTTGTCGCCCTCGTAGGCGAGGAGGACGCCGACCTGCGGGGGCAGGTCCTTGTTCGTGCGGTGGAGGTAGGACTCGACGTTCGCACCGGTGATGCGACCGACGCGGCGCAGGGCCACCTTCTCGCCGAGCGCGGCTCCGCCCTCGGTGATGAACTGCGAGACCGACTTGCCGTCGACCTCGGCCTCGAGCAGCGCCTCGGCGGACTCGGCCTCGTTCTTCGCCGCGAGGGCGAGGACCTCGTCGGCGAGCGCGACGAACTTGTCGGACTTGGCGACGAAGTCGGTCTCCGAGTTGAACTCGATCATCGTGCCGACGCCGTTCTCGACGCGGGTGGCGACGAGGCCGTCGGAGGTCGAGCGGCCCTCGCGCTTGGTGGCGCCCTTGAGGCCCTTGACGCGGAGGATCTCGATGGCCTTGGCCTGATCGCCCTGCGCCTCCTCGAGAGCCTTCTTGACGTCCATCATGCCGGCGCCGGTCTTCTCGCGGAGCGCCTTGATGTCAGCAGCGGTGTAGTTTGCCATGGGATCTCCTTCAGATCACGCGACGTGGGGTGTCCCGGCCCGCACGGTGGTGCGGGCCGGGAGGGGTCTGATCAGGCCTCGGTGGACTCGGCGGGAGCGGCCTCGGCGGACTCGCCCTCGGTGGCCTCGGCGGCCGGTGCCTCTACGGACTGGGCCTCGACGGCGGGGGTCTCAGCTGCCGGGGTCTCCTGCGCGGAGTCGCCGGACTTGCCCTCGAGGAGCTCGCGCTCCCACTCCGGCATCGGCTCGACGTCGACGGCCGAGACGTTCTTCTCACCGGACTCGTCGCCGGACGAGTGGCGCTTGATCAGGCCCTCGGCCACGGCATCGGCGATGACGCGGGTGAGAAGTCCGACCGAGCGGATCGAGTCGTCGTTGCCCGGGATCGGGAAGTCGACCTCGTCCGGGTCGCAGTTGGTGTCGAGGATGCCGATGATCGGGATCCCGAGCTTCTTCGCCTCGTCGACGGCGAGGTGCTCCTTCTTGGTGTCGACGATCCACACGGCGGACGGGGTCCGCTGCATGTCGCGGATACCGCCGAGGGTGCGCTCGAGCTTGTCCTTCTCACGACGGAGGATGAGGAGCTCCTTCTTCGTGTGGCCGGAACCGGCGACATCGTCGAAGTCGATCTCCTCGAGCTCCTTGAGGCGGCGCAGACGACCGGAGATCGTCTGGAAGTTCGTGAGCATGCCGCCCAGCCAGCGCTGGTTGACGAAGGGCTGCCCGACGCGCTTGGACTGCTCCTGGATGGCCTCCTGGGCCTGCTTCTTCGTGCCGACGAAGAGGATCGAGCCGCCGTGGGCCACGGTCTCCTTGACGAACTCGAAGGCCGAGTCGATGTAGCCCAGGGTCTGCTGGAGGTCGATGATGTAGATGCCGTTGCGCTCGGTGAAGATGAAGCGCTTCATCTTCGGGTTCCAGCGACGGGTCTGGTGTCCGAAGTGGACGCCGCTGTCGAGCAGCTGGCGGATGGTGACGACGGCCATGCCGACGCCCTCCTTTCATGGCGCGCACCCGCGGGCGCGCGCTCTTTCAGGTCGCTGGTCCGCACGCGGGCGCGGCTGCCGGGCAGCGCATCCCTGGTCCGGGGCGACGATTCGGTTGATTCCTGGTATCCGCGGCCGAATGCCCACGAACCGCACGCTCTGCCGTGCACGCTCCTGCGCGCTGGCTGCTGTGGATTCGCACCGGTGGCACTCGATCGGTTCATCGGATACGCGTAGTCAGGGGTGGTCACACTCCTGCTGGTGACATTCTACGACGCGGGCCCAACGCCGCCAAACTGCGGGCATGGCCGCGCAAGCGGGTGAGCACGGGGCGCCGGGAGCGAACCGGGCGGCGCGTGCCGGTGTCGGCGCGGGAAGGGTGTGCGGGTGCCGAGGCAGGCCTCCCGTCCTCGGTAGGATCCGCTGTGCACGTTTCCGGGTCGCCTGCGGTCCCGGATTGGGGATGAGCGTTCCACTCTCCCCAGGGCCGTTCAGGATCCGGCGGGGAACGCGCCCGGCCCCGACGGTGGATCCATGTCGACCCGAACCCGCGCTCTCTCCCCCGGCACGATCCCCGATCTTCGACGTCCGGTGCCTCTCCGCATGTGGAACCCGGAGACGCGGACCCTGCCGGGCGCACGGGTGTTCGGGGTCCTCCTCGCGGTGGTCATGTTCCTCGGGACGCTCGCACCCGGTGCGCACGCGGCCCCGGCCCCGGACGACTGGTTCACTCCGGTGCCCGGCTTCACCGTCGTCCGCCCCTTCGACAAGCCGGACCGGAACTGGGAGTCCGGGCATCGCGGCATCGACGTCGGAGCACTCCCCGGCGAGGAGGTCCGAGCGCCGCAGGCGGGCACCGTGCGATTCTCGGGCTCCGTTGCCGGCCGCCCGGTCCTCAGCCTCGAGATCGAGGGCCACGTCGTCTCGTTCGAGCCGGTGGAGAGCGAACTGCGGGCCGGCGACCCGGTGTTCGCGGGGCAGCCGGTGGGAACGGTCGCCGACCCCTCGCACTGCGAGGACGGCTGCATCCACGTCGGGGTGTGGCAGACGGGCCGGGAGAAGGACTACCTCAACCCGGCATCGTTCTTCGCCGCCGATGCGACGATCCTGCTGCCCGAGGCGCAGGCGCCCGAGGAGCTGCCTGCCGTACCGGCCGGGGACGACGGGAGCAGCGGTGCGGGGCGATGGGGCGGGCACGAGAACGGGCGCATCCCGGCGGTCGCAATGTGCCCGCTCGCGGTTGCCCCGGGGCACCGACTGCGGTGCGATGCGGCCCGGGCGTTCGACGCCCTCGCGTCGGCGTACGCCGACGAGTTCGGCCGGCCGGTCTCGGTGACCGACTCCTACCGGGACTACGAGACCCAGGTCGTCCTCAAGCGGCGGAAGGGCCGGATGGCGGCGACGCCGGGCACGTCCAACCACGGCTGGGGGTTGGCGGTGGACCTCGGCGGCGGCATCAACTCCTTCGGCACGGTGCAGCACGAGTGGATGCGCTCGAACGGTCCGCGGTTCGGCTGGATCCACCCGTCCTGGGCGCGCAGCGGCGGCTCGCTGCCCGAACCCTGGCACTGGGAGTTCCGTGCGGGCTGAGCCGGCGGTGCGGCCAGGCGCAGCGTGCTCTGGCGCGGTGCGGTGCGGTCAGGAGCGGTCGGCTCAGGCGCGCTGTGGTCAGGCGCGGGGGTGGGCCCGGAAGTAGCTCTCGGAGAGCCTGCCGAGGGAGACGTGGGTGTAGATCTGCGTGGAGCTCAGGGTCGCGTGGCCGAGGAACTCCTGCACCTGGCGGAGATCGGCGCCGTTCTCGACCATGTGGGTCGCTGCGGAATGCCGGAGCCCGTGCGGGGAGAGGTCGGCGACGCCGTCGACGGCAGAGGTGGCCCGGTGCACGACGTCACGCACCTGGCGGACGTTGATGCGACCGCCGCGCACCCCGAGGAATATCGCCGACCGGGCATCGGTCGACGGCTGCGGCGCAGCGCCGGAGAGGACGGGCCGTCCGTCGGAGATCCAGCGCGCGAGCGCCTCGGCCGCAGGCACCCCGTAGGGCACCCGGCGCTCCTTGTTCCCCTTGCCGAGCACGGTGAGGAGACGCCGCTCGCGGTCGATGTCGTCGAGGTCGAGGGCGGCGAGCTCGGAGACCCGGACCCCGGTGGCGTAGAGGACCTCGACGATCGCCGCGTCCCGGAGCGCGACCGCACGAGCGCGCGGATCGATGTCCTCGGTGCCGGTGTCCGTAATCCGCTCATCCTCGTTGCCGGCAGTACCTCGCTCGTCCACGCTGTCGTCCACGCCCCGCTCGTCCGTGCCGCCGGCGTCGGTGTGCGGCAGCTCGTCATCGCCGATGGTGCCGGCGGTCGGCCGCTCGGCGGTGCGCGTGCGATCGAGGACGGCGCCGGCCTGCGACTGCTGGAGCACGGCCGGGAGGCGGGAGCCGCGCCGCGGGCTCGCGAGTCGGGCGGCGGGGTTGCGCTCCATCCGACCGGTGCGGGTGCAGAAGAGGGAGAACGCGCGGATCGCGGCGATCCGGCGGGCGAGCGTACCGGGAGCGGCACCGCGCCGCGACTGGTCCATGAGCCACTGCCGGAGATTCCCGAGCTCGATGTCGGCGAGCGCGAGGGCCTGGCCGTCGTCCTCGGTGAGGAAGGTCATGAGGGATCGGACGTCCGCGGTGTAGTTGCGCACGGTGTGCACCGAGGCGTTGCGCTGGATGCGGAGGTCCTCGGCGAAGGCGTCGAGCGCGTCCGCATACTCCGGCAACAGCTGGTCCGCCGTCAACGGCGCGGCGTGCGGGTGGGAAGCCGACATGCTCCCACTGTAGAGCACCGCAGGCGGCGCACCCGGGACCTTCAGCCCCTGCGCAGCTTGACCCACCCGTGGTCCCGGCGTTCGGCGAGGCCGGCGAGTTCGAGCACCGCGAGGGCTCCCATCGCCGCCGGGACCTCGAGACCGGCCCGGGAGGCGAGAGCGGCGACCTCGGTACCGCGCCGCGGGGGCAGCGCGCTGTAGATCCGCGCCTGCTCGTCGGTGAGATCGTCGGTGATCCGCAGCCGGCCCTGCTGGTCGCCTGCGCTCGTTCCCGCGGCCTCCGCGCTCAGCTCGGTGAGCGATTCGACGAGTTCGCGCACCTCGTCCGCCGTGGTGACGCAGACCGCCGCCCCCTCCCGGATGAGGCGGTGGCAGCCGGCGGAATCGTGCGCGGTGACCGGACCCGGCACGGCACCGACCGGCCGGAGGAGTTCTGCCGCACGGTTGGCGGTGTTGAGCGCCCCCGATCTCCACCCGGCCTGGACGACCACGGTCGCCGCCGCGGTCGCGGCGATGAGCCGGTTGCGCATGAGGAATCGATGCCGCATCGCCGTGCTGCCCGGGGCGGCTTCGGAGATCACGACTCCGGTGCGCGCCACTGCCGTGAGCAGGTCGGCGTTGCCGCGCGGGTAGAACCGGTCCACTCCCCCGGCCATGAACGCGATCGTCCCCACCCCGGGCCGGTCGGAGGCGGCGAGGGCGCCGGCGTGCGCGGCGGCGTCGATCCCGTAGGCGCCCCCGGAGACCACGCTGTGACCGGCGGCGACGAGATCCCACGCGAAGGATCGCGCGAGGTGGAGGCCGTAGGAGTCGGCGGCGCGCGAGCCGACGAGCGCGATCGATCCGGCGGTGAGAGCGGTGAGGTCGCCGTGCCCGCGGACCCACAGACCCGCCGGTTCGTCGAGGCCGAGGTCGCGGAGGCCCGCCGGCCAGTCCGGATCACCGGGCTGGATCACGCGGGCGCCGAGGGTACGCATGATCCGGAGGTCGCGGGCGCCGTCGAGGTCCGGGAGCCGGAGCGTCCAGCGGTCGATCGCCCGGTCGATGTCCTCGCTACGGACGGCGAGGCCCACCGCCCTCGCAGCCGCGTGCAGGGCGTCGGCGAGACCGGTACGCGGACCGTCGAGCAGGCCGCGCAGCGGTTCCGCCCCGCTCGTGGCCACGGCTGCTCGGAGCAGCCGGTCGCCGGGTTCGGAGATCCGCAGGAGGTCGGCGACCGCGCGCGGGTCGGCCATGGAGGGATCGAGGTCGGCCGTAGCAGTTCCGCGGTCGGCCATGTCGGGACCGGGGTCGATGGTGGTCATGCGGTCTCCCGGATGCGGAGGACGAGGGCGGACAGGAGGTCGTCGCCGGTGGGCCGCGAACGTCCGGCGAGGTCGGCGAGCGTGGTGGCGATCCGCACGACCCGGTCGTAGCCGCGCATGGTGATCGCCCCGCGTTCGAGCGCGGTGTCGAGCGGCGCGGTCTCCGTCCGGCGGAAGGCGAAGGTCTCCCGCAGCCATCCGCCGGGCGCCTGGGCGTTGAGCGCCCAGGGCATGTCTGCGTACCGGACGGCCTGGAGCTCGCGGGCACGGGCGACGCGCGCGGCGACCGTCGCGGAGTCCTCGCGCGGCTCGAGTCCGTGGACGTCGGCGGCGACGAGCGGCATCATCTCGAGCTGGATGTCGATCCGATCGAGCAGCGGGCCCGACAGCCGGGCGCGGTAGCGCCTCCGATCGAGCGGACTGCACCGGCACTGCGTCGCCTGTCCGACCCCGGCGCCGCACGGGCAGGGGTTCGATGCGAGGACGAGCTGGAACCGCGACGGCAGCACCACCGATCCCCAGGCCCGGTGGATGTCGCAGCGCCCGTTCTCCAGCGGCTGGCGCAGGGCCTCGAGGACGTCCCTCCGGAACTCGGGGGCCTCGTCCATGAAGAGCACCCCGCGGTGGGCCCGCGAGAACACGCCGATCGACCCCGGTCGGGACCCGCCGACCATCGCGGCGGCGCTCGTCCGGTGGTGCGGTGCCTCGAACGGGGGCGTGGTGTCGAGGCCGTGGGCCGGGTCGAGGGTGCCGTCGAGGGAGCGCAGCGCCACGACCTCGCACGCCTCGTCGATCGGCAGCCGCGGCAGGAGACCGGGCAGGCACCCGGCGAGCAGGGTCTTCCCCGCCCCCGGCGTGCCGGTCATGAGCAGGTGGTGACCGCCGGCGGCGGCGACCTCGAGCGCGTACCGGGCGTCGTCCTGTCCGTGCACCTCGGCGAGGTCATGGGTGTCGGGCACGGGCAGCGCGGCTGTTTCCGGCAGCGGGATCGGCGGCAGGCCCGGGTCGCTGATCGTCCCGCCGAGCAGGGCCACGACGCCGGCGAGGTTGGCCGCCCCGCGGACCTCGGCGCCGTCGACGAGCCGGGCCTCGGCGAGGTTCGCCTCGGGGACGACGAACCGGGTGTGGCCCGCCGCGAGCCCGGTGAGCACGCTCGGCAGGACGCCGCGGACCGGGTGGAGACGCCCGTCGAGACCGAGTTCCCCGAGGTGCACGACCCCGCGGCCCGCATCCGCCGGAACCGCTCCCTCCGCCTCGAGGATCGCGATCGCGATGCCGAGGTCGAACACCGTGCCGACCTTCTTCAGACCGCCCGGAGACAGATTCACGGTGATCCGGCGGGCGCTGAGCGTGAATCCGAGGTTGGAGATCGCCGCCCGGATCCGCTTGCGCGATTCGCTCACCGAGGCGTCGGGCAGGCCGACGATGTCGATCCCGGGCAGGCCGTCGTTGACGCTCGCCTCGATCGCCACGGGCGCCCCGGAGATCCCGTGGAGCGCGATGGCGAGCGCCCGGCCGAGACTGCGCGCAGGTGTCGGGCTCATCGGGCGTCCCGGACATGGGTGAGCTCGGGTGCGCCCCGGTTCCACAGGATCCCGATGACGTCGACGCGGAAGACGGGGAACCATTCCTCCTGCGCTGCCAGCCACCGCAGTGCGAGCCCGCGCAGGACCGCGAGCTTGCGCGGCGTGACGGCTTCGAGCGGGTGTCCGGCACGGGCGGTCGCACGGGTCTTGACCTCGACGAAGACGACCGCCTCCCCGTCGCGGGCGACGATGTCGATCTCCCCGCGGCTGCAGCGCCAGTTCGTCGCGAGGATCTCCCACCCGCGGTGCTCGAGGTGCCGGCGGGCGCACATCTCGCCGCGGCGTCCCAGCGTCATCGTGTCCATGGCCCCAGTCGATCAGCGGTCCCTGGGGTCGGTCAGCTGCCCGTCATGGCCTGTGGACGGCGCCTCCGCGGTCCACAGGTCCCCATCGCACGGAGCGCACCGGATTCGGGCGGGCGGTGGACCGGAGAACACCTCACCGGTGACCCGAGGCGAACCGGGGGCTGCGAACCCCGGCCGCGAACCCGGGGCTGCGCACCGCGTGCGTCAGCGCGGGAGGGAGGACGGCGGTTCGAGATCGGACTTCGCGATCTCCTCGACGTTGACGTCCTTGAAGGTGAGCACGTGGACCTGCTTGACGAAGCGCGCTGTGCGGTACGTGTCCCACACCCAGGCGTCGCGCAGGGTGAGCTCGAAGTACACGTCGCCGGAATCGTGGTGCGCCTTGAGGTCGACCGCGTTGGCGAGATAGAAGCGGCGCTCGGTCTCCACAACGTAGGTGAAGAGTCCGACCACGTCGCGGTATTCCCGATAGAGCTGGAGTTCCAGGTCTGCTTCGTAGTCTTCGAGGTCCTCGGCACTCATAGATCCATCCTAGAGCAGTCCGGACTCAGGCCAGGCGGAACGACCGGCGGTGGTGCACGGAGATCCCGTGCTCGGCGATCGCGGCCCGGTGCAGCGGCGCGGGATAGCCGGCGTTGCGCTCCCAGCCGTAGACCGGGAACTCGGCGGCGAGGTCCCGCATGAGCGCGTCCCGGTCGACCTTGGCGAGCACGCTCGGGGCGGCGATGGTGACGTGGGTACCGTCCCCCTTGACGACGGTGCGGACCTCCGGGACGACGACGTCGGCTGCCTCCCCGTAGTGCTCGAGCGCGTCGAAGGTCAGCGGACGCGAGAGCCAGTCGAAGGACCCGTCGAGGAGCACGAGGTCGGCCGCGGGCAGCGCGGAGAGCGCTCGCCTACCGGCGAGGCACAGCGCCGAGCTCATGCCGAGCGCGTCGATCTCCGCGGGGCTCGCGTACGCGACGGCGCGGTGCTCCTGCCAGGCGCCGATGACCTCGGCGATGCGGCGGCGCGAGGCGATCGAGAGCTGCTTGGAGTCGCGGATGCCGGCGGGCACCTCGGCCGCGAGGAGGGAGGCGAGGTCGAAGCGCACCGCTCCCACCGCCACCGGACCGGCGAGGCAGCCGCGGCCCACCTCGTCCATCCCGATGATCGACCGCACCCCGGCGGCGAGGAGCTCGCGCTCGAGGGTGAGGTCGGTGAGCCCCGTGGTCGCCCGGCGCGGGCTCATGGGGCGGGGACGGCGGCGAAGACCTCGTCCGGGGTGCCGATCCCGCGGATCCGGTCGAGCGGCCAATTGATGAGGAACACCGAGCCGACCACGGCGTCCTCCGGGACGAAGGCGCCGCCGGCGGAGTCGGTGTTGAACCGGGAGTCGAGCGAGTTCGAGCGATTGTCGCCCATCACCCAGTAGTGGCCGTCCGGCACGGTGACCTCGAACGGGATGTCCGACGGGGTGATCCCGGGATCGAGGTAGGTCTCGTCGATGGGCTCGCCGTTGACGAGCAGGCGCCCCTCCGCATCGCAGCACTCGATCGTGTCCCCGCCCACACCGATCACGCGCTTGATGAGCTGGGTGCCGGCATCGGCGGGCACGAGGCCGAGGAACTCGAGCACCGGATTGGGCGAGTACTGCTGGGTGACGGAGGAGTCGAGCCAGCCGCCGGGATCGTCGAACACGATGATGTCGCCGCGCTCGACCGCCGGCCACGGCAGCTGGTTGACGAGGATCCGGTCGCCCACCTGGAGCGTCTGCTCCATCGAGGCCGAAGGGATGTAGAACGAGCGGACCACCCAGGTGCGGACGACGGTGGAGATCACGAGGGCCACGACGATGATGATCGCGACCTCTTTGAGGAACGCCGGGATACGGCCGGGTCGCCGGGTCTCTGGGCTGTTCGTCGTCACGTCCGGCAGTCTATCGCCCGCGCCTCAGCGGCGAAGCACCTCGTCGACGGCGGACCCGTGGCCGATGACCGTCCCGAGGACCCGCTCGACCGGGATCATGCCGCCGCCGGGCCTGCCGAGCAGCGCGCGCGAGTCCGTGGAGTCGGCGCGGTTGTCACCCATGACCCACATCCGGCCGGCCGGGACCTCGACGACGAAATCGGTGTCCGAGGCCGGCATGCCCTCCGGGACGTAGGACTCCTCGAGCGGTTCGCCGTTGAGGAGCAGCCGGCCCTCGTCGTCGCAGCATTCGAGGGTGTCCCCGCCGAGCGCGACGACGCGCTTGACGTAGAAGACGGTGCGCGGGCCGATCCCGAACCACGAGCCCACCTGGGCGGCGCCGCTCGGAGGCGCGGTGGCGATGAAGGACCCGCGGCCGTCGAACACGACGACGTCGCCGCGGTGCACGGAATCCGCCAGCGCGTCGGGCCGCCACACTGTGACGGTGTCGTCGACGGCGAGCGTGGGCTCCATCGAGGCGGACGGGATGCCGAAGGTCTGCACGCCGACCGCACGGATGAGGCCGGCGGCGAGGAGCGCGCCGACGAGCACGAGCGCGAGCGGACGCACGAACCTCCGGGCACGAAGAAAGCGCGGCCCGCCGGGGGCCGCGCCTGTCCTCGATCCGTCGGTCATGACCGGGTGCGCGTCGTCCGCACGTCGTGGTCCGGGCACCGGGGTGACCGACGCACGACTGTGCTCAGCGCTTCTCGCGGATACGAGCAGCCTTGCCGCGCAGCTTGCGGAGGTAGTAGAGCTTCGCCCGGCGGACGTCGCCGCGGGTGAGGACCTCGATCTTCTCGATCACCGGGGAGTGGACCGGGAAGGTGCGCTCCACACCGACGCCGAAGCTGATCTTGCGGACGGTGAAGGTCTCGCCGATGCCGCCGCCGTGGCGACGGATGACGATGCCCTTGAACACCTGGGTACGCGTGCGGTTGCCCTCGACCACGCGGACGTGGACGTTGAGGGTGTCGCCGGAGCGGAACTCCGGGACATCGGACTTGAGCGACTGTGCGTCGAGTGCATCAAGCTTCTGCATGATTCGTCATTCTCCTGTGTGCGCGCCTCGGGTCGGCACGACATTGCTCGGACCGGCCGGAGCCGGATGAGGTGGGGTCGTCTGCCGGAACGCTCCCGCGGCGGTGGGCCGGCGGGTGGTCCTGGCGGCATCGATCCCCCCGAGGCAGGACGATGCCAGCAAACGCAAGAGCCCAGTCTAGTCGGGCCGGTCCCCCCACGCCAATCCGGACGGGTCGGCGTTCGCGATCTCGTCGAGCACCGCGCGATCGCGCCGGTCGAGCGCGGCCGGGTCGAGCGCGGCGATGAGGTCGGGCCGGACCTCGGCGGTGCGGCGCAGGCGCTCGTCTCGGCGCCACCGTGCGATCGCGGCGTGGTTGCCGCTGAGCAGGATGTCCGGCACCGCGCGGCCGCGCCAGGCGGCCGGCTTCGTGTAGACGGGGTACTCGAGGAGCCCGTCCTCGAGGGACTCCTCGGTGAGCGATTCGGGATTGCCGATGATGCCGGGGACGAGGCGGGCGATCGCCTCGGTCATGACGAGCGCGGCGACCTCGCCGCCGTTGAGCACGTAGTCCCCGATCGAGTGGAGCCGCACCTCGGCGTGGTCGCGGGCCCACTCGACGACGCGCTGGTCGATGCCCTCGTAGCGGCCGCACGCGAACACGAGGTGCTCGCGGCCGGCGAGCTCGGCGGCGTGGGCCTGGGTGAACGGGGTGCCCGCGGGGCTCGGGACGATGAGGAGCGGACGGTCGCCCGCGGGGCGGTCCTGGCGGCCGGCGGGAGCGGCCGGCTCGGGGCCGACGGGCCCGGATTCCGCGGAGGCGGGGGCTGCGGTCGGCGAGCCCTCGGGGCCGTCGGGCACCTCGGACCCGACGCCGAGGATCGCGGTGAGCGCCTCGGCCCAGGGCTCGGGCTTCATCACCATGCCCGCTCCCCCGCCGTACGGGGTGTCGTCGACGGTGCGATGGCGGTCGTGCGTCCAGTCGCGCAGATCGTGGACGCCGAGGTCGATGATCCCCTTCTCCACCGCGCGCCCGATGAGCGAGAGCCGCAGGGGCGAGAGGTACTCGGGGAAGATAGAGACGACGTCGAGGCGCATCAGGCGTCCTCGATGAGTCCGGGCGGCGGGTCGAGGACGATCCGTCCGGCCTCGAGGTCGACCTCGGGCACGATCTGCTCGACGAACGGGACGAGCACCTCGGCGCCGGACCCGAGCGTGATGTGGAGGAGGTCCTGCGCCGCACCCGGGGTCACGGCGCTCACGGTGCCGATGCGCAACTCCCCGACGAACGCGGCGGCGCCGACGAGATCGTCGATGTACCAGGCATCGTCGTCGTCGAGGGTCTCCTCGACGGAGATCAGGGTGTTGCGGATCTCCTCGGCCCGGGTCCGGTCGGCGACCTCGCCGAAGGTCAGCAGCAGGCGGTCGCGGTGCCAGCGGGCACGGGTCAGGGTGAGGGTGCCGATGTCGGGCTCGGTGGTGAACACCGCACCGGGGACGAAGCGGTCATCGGGCACGTCGGTGCGCACCTCCACGGTGAACTCCCCGCGGATGCCGTGCGGCTTGCCGAGGCGGGCGACCACTGTGCTCACGCTTCACTCCTTGATCGGGGTACTGCTCGGGACGCGCACACCGGTGCGCAGGATGTCGGTCCCCGCCGGACCGCGATCAGCGGCGGCGAATCCGGGCCGACAATGCAATTTCCCAAGGTTCTGTTCACAGAAACCTTGGGAAATTGCATTGTCAGGAGAGGGGGTGTCAGGCCTCGACGAGGTCGATACGGACGCTCTGCCGTCCGGCCAGCGCTCCGATCACGGCCCGCAGGGCCTTCGCGGTGCGCCCGGACCGGCCGATCACACGGCCGAGGTCGTCGGGGTGCACGCGCACCTCGAGCGAGGTCCCGCGGTGGCCGCTGCGGCTGCGCACCGAGACGTCCTCCGGGTTGTCGACGATGCCGCGGACGAGGTGTTCGAGAGCGTTGGCGAGCATGATCAGGCTTCCGCCTTCTCCTCGGCACCGTCGGCCGACTCGTCGGTCGCGGCGTCCTCGGCGGGAGCCTCCTCGGCCGACTCGTCAGCGGACTCGGCCTTGCCGCCCTTGGGCGTCGTGGCCTCCTTGATGACGGAGCCGGTGGCGGGCGCCTCGAAGGCGGCCTTCTCCTGCTGCGGCTTGACGGAGTTCACGGCCTCGCCCTCGCCGGTGTGCTTCTGCCAGTCGCCGGTGAGCTTGAGGAGGGCCTTGACCTGGTCGGTCGGCTGGGCGCCGACGGACAGCCAGTAGAGCGCGCGCTCGGAGTCGATCTCGACGAGCGAGGGCTCCTCGAGCGGGTGGTACTTGCCGATGTCCTCGATGGTCTTGCCATCGCGGCGGGTCCGCGAGTCGGCGACGACGACGCGGTAGAAGGGTGCATGGACCTTGCCCATGCGGGTGAGGCGAATCTTGACTGCCACTGTAGTGGTGTCTCCTTTGGAAGATAGGGTGCGCTTGCCGCTCGCCGTTCCGTGGGGCTGGAGCGGGCGGGCGTCATCGCGTGGACACAACCGACGCGGCGGTTGAGAGGGTCCGCCGCGGGTCGAGTACAAGGGTCAATTGTGCCAGAAACCGCTACTTGCTGCCACCCGAGCCGAACATCCCGCCGAAGCCCTTGGGCAGCTTGCTGAGGTCGAACTCCTCGTCCCCGCCGAGGTCGATGCCGCCGAACGCGGAACCGGTGGGCTCGGGCGCCTTGCCCTGCCTGCGGAGCTCGGCCTGCTTCGCCTGCTCGGCGCGCTTGGCCGGGTTGCCGGACTTCCCGGCGGCCTTCTTCTTCCCCTTCTTCTTCCGGTTCCCGCCTCCCCCGGCACCGCCGCCGGGCATCTGGGGCATCCCCGGCATCTGCGGCATCCCGGGCATCCCGCCGCCGGCGCCGCGCCCGCCGCCCCGGCTCATCTGGCGCATCATCTTCTGCGCCTGGACGAAGCGCTCCATGAGCTGGTTGACCGCGGTGACCGTGGTGCCGGAGCCCTTGGCGATGCGCTGCCGGCGCGATCCGTTGAGGATCCGCGGGTTCGCCCGCTCGTAGGGGGTCATGGAGCGCACGATCGCCTCGACGCGGTCGATCTCGCGCTCGTCGAACGCCTCGAGCTGCTCCTTGTACTGGGACATGCCGGGCATCATGCCGAGCATCTTCTTGAGCGACCCCATCTTCTTGATGGCGGCCATCTGGGTGAGGAAGTCGTCGAGGTCGAAGTCCTCGCCGGACTCGACCTTCTTCGCGAGCTTCTCGGTCTCCTTCTCGTCGAAGGTCTTCTCCGCCTGCTCGATGAGCGTGAGGATGTCGCCCATGTCGAGGATGCGGTCGGCCATCCGGTCGGGGTGGAACTGCTCGAAGTCGGTGAGGCCCTCACCGGTGGAGGCGAACATGATCGGCCGGCCGGTGACCTGCGCGACGGACAGCGCGGCGCCGCCGCGGGAGTCGCCGTCGAGCTTGGACAGCACCACGCCGGTGAAGTCGACGCCGGCGAGGAACGCCTCGGCGGTGGTGACGGCGTCCTGACCGATCATCGCGTCGATGACGAAGAGGACCTCGTCGGGGTCGACCGCGACGCGGATGTCCGCGGCCTGCTGCATGAGCACCTCGTCGATGCCGAGGCGACCGGCGGTGTCGACGATGACGACGTCGTAGAGCTTGGCGCGGGCGACGTCCATCGCATCGGTGGCGACCCGCACCGGGTCTCCCACCCCGTTCCCGGGCTCGGGGGCGTAGACGAAGGCGCCGGCGCGCTCGCCGACGATCTCGAGCTGGTTCACCGCGTTGGGCCGCTGGAGGTCGGCGGCGACGAGCATCGGGCGGTGGCCTTCGGACTTGAGCCAGTGGGCGAGCTTGCCGGCGAGCGTCGTCTTGCCCGCGCCCTGGAGGCCGGCGAGCATGATCACCGTCGGCGGGCGCTTGGCGAAGCGCAGGCGCCGGGTCTGGCCGCCGAGGATCCCGACGAGTTCGTCGTTGACGATCTTGACGACCTGCTG
This sequence comes from Brevibacterium ihuae, assembly GCF_900184225.1. NCBI lineage: Bacteria > Bacillati > Actinomycetota > Actinomycetes > Micrococcales > Brevibacteriaceae > Brevibacterium > Brevibacterium ihuae. The sequence goes on from NZ_FXWZ01000003.1 coordinate 147,322, forward strand.
ACCCGGGTTGAGCGCCTGGGACACCTCGGCCGACAGCGCGCGCTCACGGACCTTCCCGGTGAACGTGCGGACCACCGGGAGCGCGACGTCGGCGTCGAGCAGGGCGCGCCGGATCTCCCGGATCGTGGCGTCGACGTCGGCCTCGGACAGCCTGCCCTTGCCGCGCAGGTTCTTGAAGGTCGAAGTCAGCCGATCGGAGAGAGAATTGAACACGAGGTTTCGCAGCTTTCGTCAGGGATGCCGAGCAGTTCGACCTCCCAGGGTACCAAGTCCGGGTGCATGAATGATCCCGGGGCGGGCGCCGTGATCGGCACCCGCCCCGGGACTTTCCTGCGCTGCAGCCGGCTGGGTCTACAGGGCAGCCTCTCCCTCGCTCTTGTCGGAGACCCGGATGACCTGCTCGACGGCGGTGATCCAGATCTTGCCGTCACCGGGCTGCCCGGTGGCGGCCCGCGCGAGGAGCACGTCGCAGATCAGCGGTGCGGCCTCCGAGGTGGCGAGCACCTCGATCCGCAGCTTGGGGACGAGGTCCTGCGTGTACGCGGCACCTCGGTAGAACTGCTTGTGGCCCTTCTGCCGTCCGTAGCCGCTGGCTTCGGAGACGGTCAGACCCTGGACTCCGAACTCCTCCAGGCCGTCGCGGACGTCCGCGAGCTTGTCGGGTCGGACGATGGCGGTGATGAGCTTCATGCGTTCACGCTTTCGGTGTCGGTCTCAGTGGTCATCCTGCGGTGCGCGGCCGGCGACGAGGGGTGCGGGCGGAACGCGCCGCCGGTTCCCAGTCCACCGTACTCGTAGGCGGTCTCGGCGTGCTCGGTGAGATCGATGCCGGTGACCTCGTCCTCTTCGCTGGCCCGCATGCCGATGGTCTTGTGGATCACGATGCCGATGACGAAGGTGACGATCGCGGTGAAGACGATCGCGAAGATCGCGGCCACCGTCTGCGCGACGAGCTGGCCGATGCCGCCGCCGTAGAACAGTCCGCCGCCCTCGCCGTCGACCGGGATCGCGAAGAAGCCGAGCGCCAGGGTGCCGATGAGGCCGGACACGAGGTGGAGTCCGACGACGTCGAGCGAGTCGTCGTAGCCGAGGCGGTACTTGAGGCCGACGGCCAGCGCCGAGCACACGCCGGCGAGGATGCCGATGGCGATCGCACCGAGCGGCGAGACGCTCGCGCAGGCGGGGGTGATGGCGACGAGGCCGGCGACGATGCCCGAGGCTCCGCCGAGGCTCGTGGGCTTGCCGTCGCGCATCCACTCGACGAGGATCCAGGCGATGAACGCCGCGGCCGGAGCGGCCATGGTGTTGACCCAGATGAGGCCGGCCTCGGCGGGATCCGTCGCGGCGCCGCCGTTGAACCCGAACCAGCCGAACCACAGGAGGGTGGCGCCGAGCATGACGAACGGGATGTTGTGCGGGCGCTGCGCCGGGTCGGTACCGAAGCCGTTGCGCTTGCCGATGATGAGGGCGAGGACGAGGGCGGCCACGCCGGCGTTGATGTGGACGACGGTGCCACCGGCGTAGTCGATGGCCTCGCCGAAGGTCTGGCCGATGACGCCGTCGGCCGACAGCAGGCCGCCGCCCCACACCATGAAGGCCATCGGGCAGTAGACGAGGGTGACCCAGACGGGCACGAAGACCATCCAGGCGGAGAACTTCGTCCGGTCGGCGATGCCGCCGGAGATCAGGGCGACGGTGATGATCGCGAAGGTCGCGCCGAATCCGGCGCCGATGAGGTCGGAGGTGCCGACGAGCCCGCTGAGGCCGAAGGCCTCGAACGGATTGCCGAACAGCTGCGCGACTCCGGTCGAACCGCTCATCGAGTAGCCCCAGAGGACCCACACGACGCCGACGAGAGCCATCGAGGAGAAGCTCATCATGAGCATGTTGAGGACGGACTTCGCGCGGGTCATGCCGCCGTACAGGAAGGCGACGCCCGGGGTCATGAGCAGCACGAGTGCGGCGCTCACCATCACCCATACATCTACTGCAGTGATTTCCATGTCTGTGTTCCAGCCGTGAGATATTCAGGACCGGTGATCGGGCCGCGAGGTCGGCGATCCCGGTCCGCGGAGATCCGTGGCTCCGCTGATGAACATTCTCGAATCTCGGTGTTTCGAGACGGATCGTCCCGAGTTTCGGCTGTGTTACAGGTGCGCCGCTCGTGTTTCCTCGGTGTTTCGGGTCACATCCCGATGCGGGGATCAGGGTCGGTCTCGCGGAGCAGCCGCACGGCCCGCGCCGCCCAGGCCCGCTGCCACGGCGTCTCCACCGCTCGCCGGTGGTAGTGGGCGCGCACCCAGTCCACCGCACTCGTGCTCGGCTCTCCCCCGAGGCCTGCGAGGACCGCGAGCGCGGTGCCGGTCCGACCGAGTCCACCCCGGCAGGCGATCTCCATCCGCTCACCGCGCAGGATCCGCCGATGGGCGTCGCGCAGCGTCGCGAGGCATGCGCGCCGATCCTCAGGCAGGCCGAAGTCCGGCCAGGCGAGTGCGACATGCGGCCAGGGCGGTCGGATCCCGCCGCCGAGGTAGACGCCGAGATCCGGCGGGACCCAATCCGCGCGGGCGCGTCTCCAGGACCGCGCCTCGACCCGGCCGCCGCCCGGCAGATCGACGATCATCGCACCGGGGAGCCCGGCGACGGGATCACCGCGCGGCTCGCATCACTGCTCGGCGAGCAGCGCGTCGACGAAGCCGGCGGCGTCGAAGGGCGCGAGGTCGTCGGCCCCCTCGCCGAGCCCGATGAGCTTGACCGGCACGCCGAGCGCGCGCTGCACCGCGACGACGATGCCGCCCTTCGCGGTGCCGTCGAGCTTGGTGAGCACGATGCCGGTGATGTCCACGGCCTCGGAGAAGACCTTGGCCTGCTGCATTCCGTTCTGACCGGTGGTCGCGTCGAGCACGAGGAGGACCTCGTCGACGGAATCGTGTCCGTCCGACAGCGGCCGCGCGGCGACGCGCTTGACCTTGCCGAGCTCGTCCATGAGGCCCTTCTTGTTCTGCAGGCGGCCGGCGGTATCGATGAGGACGACGTCGGTGCCCTCCTGCATCCCCCGCTCGACCGCGGTGTACGCGACCGAGGCCGGGTCGGCGCCCTCGAGGCCGCGCACGGTCTCGACGCCCACGCGCTCGCCCCACGTGGTGAGCTGTTCGGCGGCGGCGGCGCGGAAGGTGTCGGCGGCGCCGAGCAGCACCGAGCGGTCCTCGGCGACGAGGACGCGGGCGATCTTGCCGACGGTCGTCGTCTTGCCGGCGCCGTTGACGCCGACGACGAGGACGACGGCGGGGTCGGAATCGTCGCGGCGGACGTTGAGGCCGCGGTCCATCGTCGGGTCGACGACTGCGATGAGCTCCTCACGCAGGAGGTCGCGGACGGTCTGCGGATCGCGGGTGCCGAGCACCCGCACCCGCTCGCGGAGCCGGTCGACGAGCTCGGTGGCGGGGTCCACCCCGAGGTCGGCCATGATGAGCGTGTCCTCGATCTCCTCCCACGTCGACTCGTCGAGGGTGTCGCGGGAGAGCAGCGAGAGCAACCCGCGGCCCAGGGAGGAGTTCGACTTCGCGAGGCGCGCGCGGAGCCGGGCGAGGCGGGTGCGCGGCTCGGTGGGGGTCTCGAGCTCGCGCGCGGGCTCCTCCGGGAGCGGCTCGACGACGACGTCCTCGGGCACCTCCTCGACCTCCGGCGGCGCCTCTGCGGTGTCCGGCGGGGACGTGAGGTCGGGGGTCGTGGCCGGCAGGTCGCGCGGCGGACGCTTGGTGCGCGGCGGTCCGTAGAGCGCGATGCCCGACACGACGAGCACGAGGACGAGGGCGCCGAGGAGGGCGATGAGACTGATGGGATCCACGATCAGCTCCTAAGTGGGGTTGCAGCGGGTCCGGGACGGTGTGAGGCGGATGGGGCCGCGGCGCCGCTCAGCCGAAGAGCAGGACGACGGCGGTGCGGAAGCCGGTGCCGGTCTCCGGCACCTTCCAGTGACGGGTGCGGGGCCGGAAGGTCAGCAGCGGCGGCGAGGCGTGACGACGGGGCTGCGGGCGCAGGGCGTAGGAATGCTCCTGCATCGCGGTGACGGCGGCCTGTTCACGGGTCGCGAGGTGCGAGGTGTCCCCGTCGTGGCCGAAGAACCCGTGGACGTCGTCGTCGAAGCCGGTCCATTCCGTCGGCAGGCGGAACCGCTGGCGGCCGCCGGGCTTGATCCTGCCCTCGGCCCGCAGACCGGGCAGGGCGACGAGGAGGACGATGACGAGGCCGATCCCGAACGAGATGCCGAGACCGATGAGGATGACGATGCCGGCGCCTACATCCATCGGGTGCCCCGCGTGGCGGTAGGTGAGGACATCGGCCGGTCGCTCCTTCTGAGGTTCGTCGTGCAGGGGGATGAGGGGTCACCGGCCAGTGTATCCGCACCGACGGACGCAGCCGGTCCGCCGCGCGTCAGGCCGGCGGGTGAATTCGCTGAGAGATGACCTCGGAGATGCCGCTGCCGGCCATCGTCACGCCGTAGAGCGCGTCGGCGATCTCCATCGTGCGCTTCTGGTGGGTGATGACGATGAGCTGCGAGGACTCCCGAAGCTCGCGGAACACGGTGAGTAGGCGCGAGAGGTTGACGTCGTCGAGCGCGGCCTCGACCTCGTCCATGACGTAGAAAGGGCTCGGCCGGGCCTTGAAGATCGCGACGAGCATCGCGACGGCGACGAGCGAGCGCTCCCCGCCGGACAGCAGCGAGAGCCGCTTGACCTTCTTGCCGGCCGGGCGCGCGTGGACCTCGACGCCGGTGGTGAGCATGTCGTCGGGCTCGGTGAGGGTGAGCGCGCCCTCGCCGCCGGGGAACAGCCGGGTGAAGATGTCGGCGAACTCGCGCTGGGTGTCGGCGAAGGCTGCGGCGAAGACCTCCTTGACGTGGTCGTCGACCTCGCGCACGAGTCCCATGAGGTCGCGCCGGCTCACCTCGATGTCGGTGATCTGCTTCTCGAGGAAGTCGTGCCGCTCGGTGAGCGCGGCGTACTCCTCGAGCGCGAGCGGGTTGACCGCGCCGATCGACCTGAGGCTCCGCTCGGCCGCCGCGTGCGCCTTTTCCACCGCGGCGCGGACGAACGGGGTCTCCGGGTCGTCCGCCGCGGCACCGGGCACCGGCAGGTGGGGCCCGAACTGCTCGACGAGGTGGTCGACGGAGAGCCCGATCTCCGCCTGCGCGCGGCGGGTGAGCTCGTCGAGGTGGATGACGTGGCGCTCCCGGGCGAGCTGCGCCTCGTGCTCGACCCGGGTGAGCTCGGCGAGGCCGTCGGCCCGCTCCCGGCGCCGGGTGCGCGCTTCGGCGAGCGCGGACTCGAGCCCGGCCCGGCGCTCCCGCGAGGCGGCGAGCTCCTCCTCGGCACCGGATTCGAGGTCCGTGAGGTGAGCGGCGAGCGACGCCGCGATGCGGGCGAGCTCCCCGGCGCTCGCGGCCTGGGCGCGGCGCCGGGCGGCGGCGCGGGCGGCCTGTTCGCGGGCGGCCTCCTCGGCCTCGGCCTGGCGGCGCAGTGCCGCGACCCGGTCGGTGAGGAAGCCGGCGCGGTCCTCGACCGAGCGCAGTGCGATCCGGGCCTCCATGGCCTCCTCGCCGAGCTGTCGGACGGCGGCTGCGAGGGCGTCGCGCTCCCCGGTGTCCGGTTCCGCGTCGACGGTCTCGGAGTTCTCCGCGAGCGCGGTGTCGGCGTCGGCGAGTGCGGTGCGGGCGGCCCCGGCGTCGGCGGTGAGGCGCTCGCGGGAGGCCGCGAGCTCGCGCAGCCGGGAGTCGAGCGCGTCGACCGCGGCGGCGGCGCGAGACAGCTCCTCGCCGGCGGTGACGATCCGGGCATCGGATTCGTGGAGGGCAGTGAGCGCCGCGTCGACGGCGGCGCGGACCCGCTCCTGCTCGGGGGCGAGCTCGGCCGCGGCGGCGGCGAGCTCGGTGCGGCGGATGCGGAGCCCGTCCAGGACCTCCTCGGTCTCCGCGAGCGCCGCCCGGGTGGCGATCCGCGCGGCCTCTGCGGAACCGGCGCGGCGGATGCCGCGGGCACTGACGACCTCGCCGGTCGGGGTCACGGACACGGCCCGCGGGTCCGCGCGGAGGGCGGCGAGGGCGTGCGCGAGGTCGGGGGCGGTCATGACGCCGGCGAGCAGGCTGTCGAGGAGGGACGCGAGGCCGGCGTCCGGGGTGGTGACGAGTGCGCGTAATGGGCGTGGACCCGACGCCGAGGCGCCGGTCGGCACCGGTGCGTCCGCTCCCTCGCCCGCGGGGGCTGACGCTGCGGCGGGATCGGCGATGACGACGTCGACGAGGGTGTCGGGTCCGACGTGCTCGAGAACGGCGAGCGCCGCGTCCGGGGCGTCGACGAGGATGGCCTCCGCGGCGTGGTCGAGGACGGCGGTGACCGCGGTCTCGTACCCGGCCTCGATGGTGAGCAGGTCGCCGACGGCTGCGCGGACGCCGGGGATGTCCGCCTCGAGGATCTCCGCGGTCGCGGCGGCGAGCCGGGTGCCGATCCGCAGCGCCTCCGCGCGCGCCTCGGCCTGTCCGATGTCGGTGTCGACCTCCCGCAGCTCGGCGCGGAGCGCGTCCGTGCGCTGGGTGAGCGCCGTCTGCTCGGCGAGCGCGGCTTCGTGGGCGGCGTCGAGCTCGGTCTCCCCCGACTCCGAAGCCTCCGCCGCGGACTGCGCCTCGGTGAGCCGGGTGCGGGCCGCGGTGAGCCTTTCGGTGAGATCGGCCTCCGTCGTGTCGAGTGCGGTGAGACCGGTCTGCGCGTCGGTGAGCGTCTTGTGGGCGACCTCGCGCGCGCTCTGCAGGTCGGCCCGCGAGCGCAGCTGGGCGGAGATGCGGGCGCGCTCGGCCGTGAGGGCGGCTTCGGCCGCGGTGAGACGGGCCTGGCTCTCCTCGCGGCGCTCGGTGAGCGCGGTGAGGGTCTCGGCGGCGTCCGTGACCTCGCTGCGGACCTTGCTGAGGTCGGAGGCGTAGCGCTCGGCGCGCTCGCGCAGCGCGGCCGGGGTCTCGCCGGTGCGCTCGGGCGGGGCCTGCTGCAGGTAGTGGACGCGGTCGCCGGCGCGCTGGGCGAGCGCGGTGGCGCGGGCCGCCTGGGTGCCGGCGGTGCGGAGCCGGCGGCGGATCTCCTCCGTCCCGGCCTCGTGGCCGGTGAGCTCCGCCTCGAGCTCGCCGATCCGGGCGTCGAGCGCGGCGACCTCGGCTTCGAGCTCGGCGGTGCGCGCCGCGGCGTCCGCGGGGCCGGCCGCGGAGGCGAGGCGGGCCTGCGCCTGGACGATATCGTCGGCGAGCAGGCGGGCGGCGGTGTCGCGGAGGGTCGCCTGGACGACGGCGGCGCGCTTGGCGGCCTTCGCCTGTCGGCCGAGCGGCCCGAGCTGGCGGGCGAGCTCGGCGCGGAGGTCGGAGAGCCGGTCGAGGTTGGTCTGCAGCCCGGTGAGCTTCCGCAGCGCCTTGTCCTTGCGGCGGCGGTGCTTGAGGACCCCCGCCGCCTCCTCGATGAAGCCGCGCCGCTCGAGCGGGTCGGCGTGGAGGATCTGGTCGAGCCTGCCCTGGCCGACGATGACGTGCATCTCCTTGCCGAGCCCCGAGTCGTTGAGGAGCTCCTGGATGTCGAGGAGGCGCGCCGGTGCGCCGTTGACCGCGTACTCGCTGCCGCCGGTGCGGAAGAGCGTGCGGGAGATCGTCACCTCCGTGTACTCGATGGGGATCGCGCCGTCGGTGTTGTCGATCGTCAGGCTGACCTCGGCGCGGCCGAGCGCCTGTCGCTGGGCGGTGCCGGCGAAGATCACGTCGTCCATCTTGCCGCCGCGCAGGTTCTTCGCCCCCTGCTCCCCCATGACCCACGCGAGCGCGTCGACGACATTGGACTTCCCCGACCCGTTCGGTCCGACGACGCAGGTGATCCCCGGCTCGAGGTCGATGCGCGTGGCGGACGCGAACGACTTGAAGCCGCGCAGGGACAGGGACTTGAGGTACATGGTGGGCTCAGCTTATCCGGGACGGCCGCGGCGTCCGCTGGCATGCGGGGCACACGTGCGAGGACCGGCCGCCGACGACGAGCCGGGTGATCGGGGTGCCGCAGCGCCGGCAGGGCTCCCCGGTGCGGCCGTAGACCTGGAGGCTCCGCGCGAAGTACCCCGACTCCCCGTTGACGTGGACGTAGAGGGAGTCGAAGCTCGTGCCGCCCTGGGCGAGGGCGGCGCGCATGACCGCCGCGGATTCGGCCAGCACCGCCCGGATGCGCGAGATCCGCGTCGTGCGGGTGGGCGCGAGCGGATGGACGCCGGCGGCGAAGAGCGCCTCGTCGGCATAGATGTTCCCGATCCCGCTCACCGTCGTCTGGTCGAGGAGAGCGGCCTTGAGCACGGTCCGCTTCCGCTGGATCCGCCGGGCGACAGCCTCGGCGTCGAACCCCGGTTCGAGGGGGTCGGCGGCGATGTGCGCGGCCGAGGCGGGCACGTACCGGTCCCCCGCGGTCCACCGGTCGGGGACGAGCGGCTCGACGCCGAGGTGCCCGAAGATGCGCTGGTCGACGAACCGGAGCTCGGATGCCGCGGGCCGACCGTCGACGTCCGCCGGGTCGGAGTCGACGTCCGCCGGGTCGAGGTCGAGGATCGCCCGGGTGTGGCGGTGGAGCGGGTCCGCAGCCGTGTGGACGCGGAATTGGCCGCTCATCCCCAGATGGACGGACAGCGCGAGCGGTGGAGTGCGCAGATCGCGGTCATCGGCAGTCCTCGCCCAGGGCTGCCAGGGAGTCGCGGCGTGCGTGTCGAGCGGCAGCCAGAGGAACTTGCCGCGGCGCTCGACGGAGGCGAGGACGTGCCCGGCGAGCAGTTCGGCGAAGTCGGCTGCGGCACCGGGGGCGATGACCCGCTGCGAGGTCGTGCCGAGGATCCGCGGTTCGAGGACCCGCACTCGGGCAACGCGGCGGCCCCGCGCCCACGTCTCAAGTCCTCGGCGGACGCTCTCGACCTCGGGGAGCTCAGGCACGTCCGGTCTCCCGCAGGCCTGCGACCGTCCGGATCCGGGCGGACGCCGCCATCAGCGGCGGGCGCCCGGGTGCTGCTCGACGATGGTGCGGACCGCGGCCTCGGCGGCCCGGGCCTCGGCCGCCTTCTTCGAGCTCCCTTCGCCGCTGCCCCACGCGGCCTCGCCGAGCACGGCGACCGCGGTGAACACGCGCGCGTGGTCGGGCCCCTCGGAGGTGATCGTGTAGGTCACCGGGCCGAGCTTGAGGTCCGCCGCGGCCTCCTGGAGCGTGGTCTTGTAGTCCATCCCGGCACCCAGGCGGACCGCGTCGTGGAGCATGGTGTCGATGAGGCGGTGGACGAGCGCGAAGGCGTCGTCCGGGCCGCAGCCCACATAGGCCGCACCGATGAGCGATTCGACGGTGTCGGCGAGGATCGAGTCCTTGTCGCGTCCCCCGGTGAGCTCCTCGCCCTTGCCGAGGAGCACGAACTCCCCGATCCCCAGGCGGCGGCCGATCGCGGCGAGCGCGCGGGTGTTGACGACGGCCGAGCGCATCTTCGCCAGCCTCCCTTCGGGGAGGTCGGGGTTGTCGAAGAACAGCGATTCGGTGGCGACGAGCTGGAGCACCGCGTCGCCGAGGAACTCGAGCCGCTCGTTCGTCGGGATGCCGCCGTTCTCGAACGCGTAGCTCCGATGCGTGAGAGCACAGCGAAGCGTCTCGGGGTCGATATCGACCCCGAGACGCTCGGTGAGATCACCGAAGTCCGGTCGGGACTCCACGGATCGGTTCCTGATCAGCCGTGCGGCGTGATCAGATGTCGGCGACCTTGCGTCCCTTGTACTCAAGGAACAGCGGGGTGCCGGCCGAATCCTCGACGACCTTGGCCTGGTGGGGGCGCGAGTACACAACGCGACCGTTCTCCACAGTCTTGACCAGGGTCGGAACCTGGGCCTTCCACTGCGAACGACGGTGGCGGGTGTTGCTGCGCGACATCTTGCGCTTCGGAACAGCCACGTCTAGCTCTCTTTCTTCTCGTCCAACACGGTCTTTAGAGCCGCCCAGCGGGGGTCCGTCTCCGGCACGCTCTCGGGCAGATCCTCGCCCAGCGTGTACCGGAAGTCCTCCCCGTCGTCGTCCTTCACAGGACGGAACGGCAAAGCCATCACGACTGCGTCCCGAATCGCCGGTTCGAGGTCGAGCCGGTCGCGATCGACCGTGTACGACTCCTCGTCCCCGGGCTCGAGCTCGTAGACGAAGAGTTCCGTGATCGCCACATCGAGCGGCAGCTCCAGGTCCTCGAGCGTCCGGGCATCCTGCCCGTGCGCCACAGCACGGACGCTGCCGGAGACATAGATCCCCTCGACAACGCTCTCGAGCTGGAGCGCGAGCTCCATCGGTGCGCCCTCGGGCACGCCGATCATTTCGATTCGCAGGTCCTCGGGGGCCGGAACCGTGGTGTCCAGCCGCGACCATTCGCCGGGTCTGTCGATGAGACCCAGTTTCCGGAGGTCGAGCACGAGCTCGGATCTGTTCCGCATCTGCACACCTCCCGGTCGACGCTGCACACGACGGGGACGGACCCCGCGGATGACACGCGAGACACTAGTCTAGGTGCTTGCGCCGGGAAGTTCCAGTCGGCGGGGAGCCGCGCAGCGCGGTCGACGCCGCGGCCGTGACGAGGATCGCGCCGGACAGGCCGAACACCGATCCGGTGGTCCCGAGGACCGCGACGCCGGCCGCGAGGCTGGGGATCGCGACCTGGCTCAGCCGGTTGCCGGCGAGCCGGATGGAGAGCACCGCGGCGCGGTTGGCGGGGTCGGCGAGCGTGGACACCCAGGTCATCGTCAGCGGCTGGGTGAGGCCGAACGCGAAGCCGGCGCAGGCCATGAGGACCGCGAGCCCCCAGAAGCCGGGCACCACCGGCACGAGGAGGAGCGCGATGCCGCCGGTCAGGCTCGCGAGCGCGAGCAGCGCGACGAAGGGTACGCGGGGGGTGAGCCGGCCGATGAACATCCGCGACACGATCGAGGCGAGGGTGCGCACGGTGAGGAGCAGGGTCACCGTCTGCACCCCGAGCCCGTGGCGCTGACCGATGAGCGGCAGATAGGCGGTCATGATGTCGACGGCGGCGAGGGTCGCCATCGAGGCGAAGATCGCCGGCTTCATGCCCTGCGTGCGGAGGATGGTGAGCGGGGACTGCACGCTCGCGCGCGCCTCGGCCCGCGGGACGTGCCGGACGGCGGGCCGGCGCGCGACGCCGATCATCGCCGGCACCGCGAGCGCCGCCACCCCGGCCATCGCCCACATCGCCGGCTGGATGTGCGCATCCGCACCGGTGCCGGCGATGAGCCCGGCGAGCGGGACGCCGATCGCCTGCCCGGTCGACACCCCGATGGTGAGCGTGCCGAACCGCCGGTTGAGGTCGGACACCGGGAAGCTCTGCGGGATGAGCGCCTGTCCCGACACCGTGGTGAGGACCTGCCCCATGCCGAGCGCCATGTTCGCCGCGATGAGCAGCGGGATGCTCGGCGCCCAGGCCGCGCCGGCCGCGGGGAGGATCGTCAGCGCGGTGCCGAGCCACATCACCGGCATCGCGTACCCGCGGTCGACCCAGCGGCCGATCGGGATCGCGGCGAGCAGCGGCGCGAGCGAGAAGGTCGCGGTGACGAGGCCGAGCACGGCCGCGCCCCCGCCGAGCTCGAGCGTGCGGTAGGAGATGAGGACGCGGATCCCGTTGTAGGCTGCGTGGACGACGAGCGTGAAGAGGATGAGCGCGGTGAACCAGCCGGGACCGCGCTCCCGGGCGGGTGCGGGTCCGGAGCCCGCCGTCATCCCCGCTTCGCGTCCATCGCCCGGAGCACGGCATCGGGCACGAGGCCGGAGACGTCGCCGCCGAGCGCGTGGACCTCGCGGATGAGGGAGGAGGACACGTGCTCGTAGCGCGGGTCGCCGGGGACGAAGATCGTCTCGAGCTCGGTGAGGTGCCGGTTCATCAGCGCCATCGGCAGCTCGTAGGCGAAATCGGTGCCCGAGCGCAGGCCCTTGATCACCGCACCGGCCCCGATGTCCCGGCAGTAGTCGACGAGCAGCCCGCCCGGCACGTCGTCGATGGCGATGTTCTCCGCGCCCGCGGTGCGCGGGTCCTCGTCGAGCCCCGCGGTGATGAGTTCGATGCGCTGGGCGAGCGGGAAGTTGCCGGTCTTCGACGGATTGTGGACGACGGCGATGACGACCTCGTCGAACAGCTTCGCCGCCCGGGCGGCGACATCGATGTGGCCGACGGTGACGGGATCATAGGAGCCGGGGAGTACGACCTTCATCCCGCCATCCTAGTCGGCGGTGAGCTGGAGGAACCACAGCCGGGTCTCCCCCATCGTCCGGTCGCGGAAGATCTCGAGGCCTTCGGGCAGGGTCGGCTCCGGGGAGCGGGACGAGCGCTCGAGGACGACGACGGCCTCGGCGTCGCGGAGCACGGGGACGAGCAGCGCGAGGATCCCGGTGACCTCGGCCTCGCCGAGCGGATAGGGCGGATCGACGAGGACGAGGTCGGCGGAGGCGGGCGGCCGCTCGGCGAGCGCGGCGGCCGCTGCGCGGGTGATGACCTCCGCGCGGTCCCCGACCCCGAGGGCGCGGACGTTGGCGGTGATGATCCGGCTCACCGGCTGGGCGCGCTCGATGAACACCGCACTCGCCGCTCCCCGGCTCAGCGCCTCGAGTCCGAGGGCCCCGGAGCCGGCGAACACGTCGAGGACCGCCGCCCCGTCGAGCACGCCGAGGGACGCGAGGCTCGAGAACAGCGATTCGCGCACCCGGTCCGAGGTGGGCCGGGTGGCGTCGCCCGCCGGGGTCCGCAGCGGGTGGCCGCGGTGGGCGCCGGAGATGATCCGCATCAACCCGCCTCGATCCAGTCCTCGTCGGGGTCCCCGAGCAGCCGGTCGACGTACGCCCGCAGCACCGGGCTGCCGGTGAGCCCGGGGTCGGCGAGCACGGTCTGCGCCGCGGCCTCGCGCGCCGCCTCGATGATCCCGACGTCCCGGATCACCGACAGGTAGCGCAGCGAGGTGCCCCGGCCGGACTGGGCGCGGCCGAGCACGTCCCCCTCCCGCCGCTGCTCGACGTCGTACTCGGCGAGCGCGAACCCGTCGAGGGTGGCGGCGACGGTCTCGAGCCGCTCCATCGCATCCGAGCCGGCCGGCTGCCGACTGACGAGGAAGCACGTCGCCGCCGACCCGTCGCGCCCCACGCGGCCGCGGAGCTGATGGAGCTGGGCGACGCCGAAGCGGTCGGCGTCGTAGACGACCATGGTGCGGGCGTTGGGCACGTCGATCCCCACCTCGATCACCGTGGTGGCGACGAGGACGTCGATCTCCGCCGCCGCGAACAGCCGCATCACCGTGTCCTTGCGCCCGGGTTCCATGCGCCCGTGGAGGCTCGCGATCCGCAGCCCGGCGAGCGCCGGGTGCGCCTCGATGCGCGCGGTGAGGTCCTCGACGCCGAGGAGCTCGGGCACGGGTGCGCCCGCCTCGTCCACCGACGGCGGCTCGGTCTCGATGCGGGAGGCGACGATGAAGGTCTGCTCGCCGCGCGTCCCGCTCTCCCCCACGAGCTCGAGGATCCGCCCGAGCCAGCGCGGGTGGGCGTCGAGGGACACCGCGTGGGTGGTGATCGAGCGCGACCCGCCGGGCATGTCGGCGAGGACGGACACGTCGAGGTCCCCGAACACCGTCATCGCGACCGTCCGCGGGATCGGGGTGGCGGTCATGACGAGGGTGTGCGGGATCCGGTCCCCGCCCTTCGCCCGGAGGCTCTCGCGCTGCCGCACCCCGAACCGGTGCTGCTCGTCGACGACGACGAGGCCGAGGCGGTGGAACATCGTCGTGTCCGACAGCAGCGCATGGGTGCCGACGAGGATGTCGATCCGGCCGGAGACGAGGTCGAGGAGCAGCCGCTTGCGCTCGGCGGCCGGCAGCGAGCCGGTGAGCAGCGCGACGCGCACCTGCCGGCCGCCGGCGCGGTCGGCGCCGCCTGCCCACACGGCGGGACCGCCCTCGGTGGTGCGCTCGGCGTCGAACAGGCCGTCGACCTCGGCGAGACCGCCGAGGTAGCGCACGAGCGAGCGGTGGTGCTGCGTGGCGAGCACCTCGGTGGGGGCGAGCAGCGCGGCCTGCGCGCCGGAGTCGACGGCCTGGAGCATCGCGCGCAGCGCGACGAGGGTCTTGCCGGACCCGACGTCGCCGTGGAGCAGGCGGTTCATCGGCTCCTCGGCGGCGAGGTCGCGCGCGATGTCCGCGCCCACCGCGGCCTGGGAGCCGGTGAGCGCGAACGGCAGGCCCCGGTCGAACGCCGCGAGCAGACCCGCCTCGCCCTCCGCCCCGGGCAGGGCGACCGCGCGGTCGTCGGCGGCGAGCGCCTTGCGCGAGAGCAGCTCGGCCTGGAGCGCGTAGGCCTCCTCGAACCTCCACCGCTGCAGCGCGGCGCGCGGCTGCGCCGCGTCGGTCGGCCGGTGCACCCATTCGAGGGCGGTGCGGTAATCGGGCAGGCCGTGCGCGGCGCGGATGTCGCCGGCGACCGGATCCGCGAACACCTCGGGCGGGGCGGTGTCGAGGAGCACGCGGATGAGGCGCTGGATCCGCGTGGTGGCGATCGTGCCCGTCGCCCGGTAGATCGGGATCGGCACCGCGAGGTCCTCCTCGTCGAGGGATTCGGTGCCGGTGGGGTTGAGCCAGCGGGGCGAGGCGATCTGCACGGTTCCGCGGTAGAGGGTGACCTTGCCGGTGAGCGCCACGTGACGGCCGGTGGTGAGCGTGTTCGCGATCCACGGCTGGTTGAAGAACGGCGCCTCGACCTCGGACCGGCCGTCGGAGAGCACGACGGCGGTGAGCGACTTGCGGCCGGAGAGCTGCTTGGCGGTCACCCGCACCACCCGGGCGCTCACCACCGCGACGGTGTCGGGGACGAGCGCGTCGAGCGGGGTGACCTCTCCCGGCACGACGTAGGTCCGCGGGAAGTGGCGCAGCGCCTCCTCGATCGTCGTGATGCCGACCGTCGCGAGATCGGTGAGGTCGCGCTTGCGGGAGATCAGCCGCGACAGCGGGATGTCGGCGGTCACCGCGGTCCTCGCATCCGCGGCCCCTATTCGACGCCGAGCACGGCGTAGCCGGTCGGGTGGAGGCTGTGGAGCGTCTCGACCGACACCTCCGGATGGGCGGCGGCGAGATGCGTCGACAGTGCCTCTCCGACGGTGTCCGGCAGGCGCGCCCCGGTGACGACGGTGAGCAGCTCCCCGCCGGCGCCGAGCAGGCGCTCGGCGAGCGCGACGACGGCCTCGACGGGGTCGGTCTCGACGGCGCGGATGCGGCCGTCGATGACGGTGAGCAGGTCCCCGCGCTCGAACATCAGCGGCCCGGCCGAACCGGTGTGCGCCTCGACGACCGCCCCGACGCGCGTGGCCGAGGCCGCCTCGGACATGTCGGCGAAGATGATCCGCGGGTCCTCGCCGGCGTCGTGGACGGCGAGCGCGGACAGCACGGCGGCGACCGAGCGGGAGCGGACGACCTCGACGCCGTCGGTCTCCGCATAGGTCTCCTGCACCGTCCGCAGCGCCGCGGCGCTGTCGGGCACGACGATCACCGGGGAGGTGGCGTCGGCGACGACCTCCGCGAGCCGGGAGTGGACGAACGGGCTGTCGGAGTCGAGCGCGACGGCGTCCTGGAGCCCGCAGGCGAACAGCAGGCCGATCCCGCTGACGAGGGCGATGACCGAGGTGCGGGCGTCGCGTCCGCCGGTCACCGAGAGGTCCTCCACGCGCAGGTCGGCGATCCCGTAGCGGGCGCACCCGCTGAGCACGGCGAGCGCGTGCTCCTCGTCGGGGACGTGGACGTGGACCATCGGCCAGGACACGACGACCGAGCTGCCGCGGGCCTTCGCGAGGAGGCGCTTGACCGGACGGGTCCGGTCCTTCTCCTCGGCGAGGTGGAACACGAGCTCGAGCGCATCCTCGCCTGCGCCGTGCCCGGAGCCGCGGAGCGTCGGCAGCTCCGCGCCGGCGGCGGCGTCGCGGGCGATGCTCCGGTCCGAGGTGGGCGCGCGGCCGGTGACGGTGAGGTAGAGGAGGTCGAAGAGCTCGACGATCCCTGTCGAGCCGGCATCGACGATGTTCGCCTCGAACAGCACGTCGAGCTGGCCCGTCGTCTCACAGAGGGCCTCCCGGGATCGGGAGCGCACGGCCTCGATGAGCTCGATGAGCGAGTCCCCGGCCTCGGCGCTCCGGCGCGCCTCGGCGGCCATCGATTCGAGCACGGTGAGCATGGTGCCGTCGACGGGGTCGGCGACCGCGTCCCGGGCGCGCGCGGAGGCGAGTTCGAGGGCGCCGGCGAAGGTCGGGGCGTCGAGCACGGTGACGCCCTCGAGCGCATCGGCCACCCCGCGCAGTGCGACGGAGAGGATGAGTCCGGAGTTCCCGCGGGCGCCGCGCAGCGCGCCGGTGGCCATCGCGCCGACGACCTCGGGCAGGGTGACGGACCCGGAGAGGTTCTCCACCGCGCGGTAGGCGCTGCGCACGGTGTGGTAGAGGTTCGAGCCGGTGTCGCCGTCGGGCACCGGGAAGACGTTGAGGGCGTTGATGTCGTTGCGCTCGCGCCGCAGCCGCTCGACCGTGCGGCGCGCCCAGCGGGCGGCGAGTCGGCCGTTGAGCCGGACCGGATCCTCCTCCGTGCTCACCTGTCCCCCGTGAAGTGTGTGAACGCCGGGTCGGTGACCGGCTCCCCGTCGAGGGTGAGTCCGCTGTCGCCCGACCGGCACGTGCCGATGCGGGTCAAGCCTACCGGAACGCTCTCAGGCGGCACGGCGGCGAGGAACCCGTGGTCCTCTCCCCCGGTGAGCACCCAGTGGAGCGCACGGGCGGCGGGGTCGGGATCGCCGAGCGCGGCGGCGGCCGGTTCGAGGGGGCGGGCGAGGGCGGTGAGCGCGGCGCCGTCGAGCGCGATCGCCGTGCCCGAGGCGCGGGAGATCCGGCCGAGGTCGCCGGCCGGGCCGTCCGAGGCGTCGATGAGCGCGTGCGCCACCGGGGCGAGGGCGCGGGCGGCCGCTGCGATGAGCGCGTCGCGCACCGCGGCCTCGGGTCCGGGCGCTCCGGGTCGGAACCCGGCGAGGAGCAGATCGAGGCCGGCGGCCGCCCGGCCCATGGTGCCGCCGAGGACGATCGCGTCCCCGGGTCGGGCGCCGGAGCGCAGCACGGGGGCGCCGGTGAGCGCACCGAGCGCGGTGACGGAGACGACGAGGCACGGCCCGCCCGACAGGTCGCCGCCGAGCACTGCGGCTCCCGCCCGGGCGGCCTCGGCGGCGAAGCCCTCCATGATCCCCTCGAGCACGTCGACCGCGGTGGTGCCGGGGGCGGCGAGGGCGATGACGAGGCCATGGGGGGCGGCCCCCATCGCATGGACGTCGGCGAGGTTCTGCGCGGCGGCCTTGATCCCCAGGCTCACCGGATCGCACCAGTCGGCGAGGAAGTCCTCCCCCTCGACGAGCATGTCGGTGGTGGTGACGAGCCGGCCGTCCGGCTGCGAGACCGCGGCATCGTCCCCCGGGCCGACGAGGACCTCGACGCCGGCAGGCTGCGCGTCCGGAGCGGGGAGCCGGGCGAGGAGGCGTGCGAGCACGCCGTCCTCGCCGAGATCGGCGAGGGTGGGCACGGGGTCGGCGGACGGGCTCATAGTCCTCCAGTATGCCAAGCGGACTACCCTGGGAGGCATGCTCCGTGATCGTCCTTCCCGCCGCGCGCTCCGGCGCGTCGTCCCGCTCGCCCTGCTCGCGCCCGTGCTCGCCGCATGCACCCCGGCGCTCATCGTCGATCCGGCGCCGAACGCCCACGATCCCGCGTGCGCCGACGTCATGCTCCGGATGCCCGATGAGATCGACGGGACCCCGGACCGGGACACCTCCTCGCAGGGGACCGAGGCGTGGGGCGATCCGGCGATCGCGATAGCGCGCTGCGGGATGGAGCCGCCCGCCCCGACCACCGACCGGTGCGTCACCGTCGACGGCGTGGACTGGATCTCGACGGAGGAGGCCGCGGACTCGTGGACCTTCGTCACCTACGGGCGGACCCCGGCGGTCGAGGTCATCCTCGACCCGCAGAAGGTGTCGGGGGCGACGGTGCTGTCGTCGGTGTCCCCGGCCGTGGCGCTGCTCGAGGAGACGAGCGCGTGCGTGGGCGCCCACGATGCCGAGCAGGTGCCCGAGCTCCCCGAGGAGTGAGCGCGGGTCCGGGGCGCGACCGCAGGACGGGGCTCAGCCGGCCGGTGCCGCCGGAACGTCCTCGAGGGCGGTCCGGATGAGCTCGTCGACGACTGCCGGGTACTCCATGCCGCTCGCGCGCCACATGCGGGGGAACATCGAGCTCGGGGTCATGCCGGGCAGCGTGTTGATCTCGTTGATGACGACCTCGCCGTCGGGCGTGACGAAGGTGTCGACGCGGGCCAGCCCCGTGCAGTCGAAGGCCTCGAAGGCCCGCACGGCGGCCTCGCGGACCCTGTCCCCGACCGCGGCGTCGAGCTCGGCGGGGCAGGTGAGGACGACGGAGTCGCCGTCGAGGTACTTCGCCTCGAAGTCGTAGAACTCGTGATCGCCGACCACGGTGATCTCCCCGAGCTCGCTCGCCCGCGGGGCGTCCCGGTGGAGCGAGCCGAGCACGCCGCACTCGATCTCGCGGCCGGTGACCATGGGTTCGACGATGACCTTGTGATCGTGCGCGAACGCCTCCGCGAAGGCCGCATCGAGGCCGGCGGGATCCGCGACCTTGGACACGCCCACGCTCGATCCCGCCCGCGCGGGCTTGACGAAGACCGGGTACCCGAGGGCGGAGATCCGCTCGGTCGCGACCGCCGCGTCCTCCCGCCACTCGCGATCGGTCACCTTTTCCCACGGGCACACGGGGAGGCCCGCTGCGCGGAGCACGATCTTCATGAAGTGCTTGTCCATGCTCGCCGCCGAGGCGAACACCCCGGAGCCCACGTAGGGGGTGTCCGAGATCTCGAAGAAGCCCTGGATGGTCCCGTCCTCGCCGAACGGGCCGTGGAGCATCGGGAAGTAGACGTCGACCGTCCCGAGCTCGGTGAACGCGCCGTCGGCACCGCGCTGGAGCAGCGGGGAGCCGGTCGCGGCGACGGGCGGGAGGATCTCCGTGCCGTCGTCGACCACCTCGGGCATCGCATCGGGGTCGAAGCGCATGTCCTGCCAGTCCTCGACGAGCCGCCACGTCCCCTGCCGGGTGATACCGATGGGCAGCACCCGGTACTTCTGCGGGTCGACGGCCGCGAGCACCCCGGCAGCCGTGACGCAGCTGACGGAGTGCTCGGGGGTCCTGCCGCCGAAGAGCACGGCGACGAGGGGGCGGGTGTCTGCGGGAGTCATCCCCTCAGATTACTTCGCCTCGAAAGTGGTTTCGATCCAGGCGCGCCCGATGGACTTGAAGAACAGGTTGAAGCCGACGAAGGCCGGCGAGGCGGAGTCGTCGAGGCCGAGCGGCTCCGAGAGCGCGTGCACGATGAAGAAGTAGCGGTGCGGTCCGTGGCCCTCCGGCGGGGCGGCTCCGACGAAGCGGGGCTCGCCGGCGTCGTTGCGCATCGTCACGGCCGAATCCGGCAGCAGGCCGGCCTCGGGGTTGCCGGCGTCGGTCTGCAGCGAGGTGACGTCGCCGGGGAGGTCGGTCACGGCCCAGTGCCAGAAGCCGGATCCGGTGGGGGCCTCCGGGTCGTAGCACGTCACGGCGAAGGCCTGGGTCTCGGCCGGGAAGCCGGACCACGAGAGCTGCGGGGACACGTCCTGGCCGCCGGGCACGCCCATGATCCCCGAGCGCTGGGCCTCGGCGAGCTCGGTTCCCTCGGAGATGTCCGTGCTGGTGAGCTCGAACCGGGGGACGTCCTTGAGGTTGGCGAACGGCGAGTTCTGGAATTCGGTCATGGCGACTCCTCGTAGGTCGATCGACTACTGGGCGGGTCCTTCGGTCTTCCTCTTCCGAGCCAATAGCAAACCGGCGAGTTCGTCAACACGCAGGTGCCCGGCGAGGACGGCGACGACGGCCTGGGTGATCGGCAGATCGACGCCGCGCGAACGGCCGAGCTCGAGCACCGCGGACGCGGACTTCACGCCTTCGGCGGTCTGCTTCGTCCGGGCGGCGGCCTCCTCGAGGGTGAGGCCCTCGCCGAGCAGCCGGCCGAAGGAGCGGTTGCGCGACAGCGGCGAGGCGCACGTGGCGACGAGATCGCCGAGGCCGGCGAGCCCGGACAGCGTGTGGAGCTCGGCGCCCATGTCGACCGCGAGGCGCGAGGTCTCGGCGAGCCCGCGGGTGATGACCGAGGCCTTCGAGTTGTCGCCCAGGCCCTGCCCGTCGCACATCCCGACGGCGAGCGCGATGACGTTCTTGATCGCCCCGCCGAGCTCGACGCCGACGACATCGGTGTTCGTGTACGGCCGGAAGTAGGAGTTCGCGGTGAGGGCCGCGATCCGCTCCGCGGTGCCGGCGCACGCCGAGGCGACGACGGTGGCGGTGGGCTGGCGGGCGGCGATCTCCTTGGCGAGGTTCGGCCCGGAGACGATCGCGATGTGCTCGCGCCCGCGGCCGGACACCTCGGCGATGACCTCGCTCATCCGCAGACCGGTGTCGACCTCGATGCCCTTCATCAGGCTGACGAGGATCGCGTCGTCGGCGATGAGCGGCATCCACGCGCCGAGGTTGGCCCGCAGGGACTGCGCGGGCACGGCGACGACGACGACCTCGGCCCCGGCGAGCGCCTCGGCGGGATCCGCGGTCGCGGTGATGCGCGGATTGAGCTCGAGGTCCCCGAGGTAGGCGCGGTTGGTGTGCGCGGTGCGGATCTCCCGGGCGACCTCCTCGCGGCGGGCCCACAGCACGACGTCGGTGCCGGCGTCGGCGATGACCGCGGCGAAGGTCGTGCCCCAGGACCCGGCACCGAGGACGGCCACGCGGGTCATCGCTCCTCCCCCGGGTGGAGCGCGGCGCGGAACCTCTCGGGGAGCTCCTCCTCGCGCAGGCGGGCGACCCCGGCGGCGATGTGGGAGGTGATCCGGTCGGTGAGGGCGCGGATGCCCTCGTGGTCGTAGGCGAGGTCGTCGTACGGGATCGGATCGCCGATGAGCAGCGTGGTGACGTTGCGCGGGGTCGGTCGCGGGATCTTCCGCCTGACCGGCATGGGGCGGTCGAGGCCCCAGTGGGCGAGCGGGATCACCGGCGCGCGGGTCTGCAGCGCGAGCCGGGCCGCGCCGTTCTTCGAGGGCTCGGGCCACAGATCCGGGTCCTTCGTCAGGGTCCCCTGCGGGTAGATGACGACCTTCTCCCCGGCGTCGAGCGCGGCGCGCGCGTACTGGAGGGAGTCCCCGGCCTGGGCGGAGCCGCGCAGCACCGGGATCTGGCCGATCCGCTTGAGGACGGTGCCGATGGCACCGGAGAACAGGCCCGACTTCGCGAGGTAGTGCGGCAGGTTCCCGTGGCGCCACAGCGCCAGGCCGATGAGCACGGGGTCGAGGTAGCTCGCGTGGTAGGCGACGATGATCGCCGGACCCTCCGGGATCTTGTCCATGTCGATCGTGCGCACGCGGCCGAACAGCGGGAACACCGCGCCCACCGGTCCCGCGACCCAGGGAGCAGTGCGGTACTGGCTCCGCAGCGCCTCGGTGTCGAACTCGACGTGGTACTTCGAGACGTGGGCGGGCGTCGGGCGCTCCGGGGTCTGCGCGGGGTCCTTCTCCGGGGCGCTCATGCGGCGCTCACCCGGGCTCCGAGGCCGGCGAGCTTGTCGAGGAAGTCCTCATAGCCGCGGTTGATGAGCTCGATGCCGCGCACCCGCGAGGTCCCTTCGGCGGCGAGGGCGGCGATGAGGTGGGAGAACCCGCCGCGCAGGTCCGGCACCTCGATGTCGGCGCCGGTGAGCGGGGTCGGGCCGGAGATCACCGCGGAGTGGCGGAAGTTCCGGCGGCCGAACCGGCACGGAGTGCCGCCCAGGCACTCCCGGTAGAGCTGGATCGTCGCCCCCATCCTGCCGAGCGCGTCGGTGAACCCGAAACGGTTCTCGTACACCGTCTCGTGGATGATCGACAGGCCGCCAGCCTGGGTGAGCGCGACGACGAGCGGCTGCTGCCAGTCGGTCATGAATCCGGGGTGGACGCCGGTCTCGAGGACGATCGAGTGGAGCGCGCCGCCGGGGTGGCTGAAGCGGATGCCGTCCTCGGCGACCTCGAACGCCCCGCCGATCTTCCGGAACACGTTGAGGAAAGTGATCATGTCCGGCTGGTGCGCGCCCTCCACGACGATGTCGCCGCCGGTGGCGAGCGCGGCCGCGGCCCACGAACCGGCCTCGATGCGGTCGGGCAGGGCGCGGTGGACGTACCCGCGCATGGAGTCGACGCCCTCGATCCGGAGGACCCGGTCGGTGTCGACGGAGATGATCGCGCCCATCTTCTGGAGGACGGCGACGAGATCCATGATCTCCGATTCGATCGCGGCGTTCTTGAGCTCGGTGATGCCCTCGGCGCGCACCGCGGTGAGGAGCACCTGCTCGGTGGCGCCGACGGACGGGTAGGGCAGCTCGAGCTTCGTGCCGCGCAGGCGCTCGGGGGCGGTGAGCCGGATGCCGCCGGGGGTCTTGTCGACGGTCGCGCCGAACTGCCGGAGCACCTCGAGGTGGAAGTCGATCGGCCGGTCGCCGATCCGGCAGCCGCCGAGATCGGGGATGAACGCCTGGCCGAGGCGGTGGAGAAGCGGGCCGCAGAACAGGATCGGGATCCGCGAGGCCCCGGCGTGGGCGTCGATGTCGACGATCGAGCCCTGCGACACCTGGGCCGGGTCGAGGGTGAGCTCGCCGTCGGGGAAGCCGGCGTCCGGCCCACTCGCCACCGACACGCCATGGACGTCGAGAAGGCCGGTGACGACCTCGACGTCGCGGATCCGCGGCACCCCGCGGAGCACCGAGGGGGTGTCGCCGAGCAGCGCGGCGACCATCGCCTTGGACACGAGGTTCTTGGCCCCGCGGACCCGGACGCGTCCGGTCAGCGGCTGTCCTCCGTGGACCTCGAGCATGTTCCTCCTAGCGCGTGCGGTGGGGTGCACCTACGCATGCTAGCCGACCCGGGGCCGGCCCCCGGTGTGCGCGGCTCAAGTGCGCGCGGGCAGCGTCGTGGGCTTGAAGGCGGGCCGCCCGGACTCGAAGGCGGTGATGTCGGCCTCGTTCTGCAGGGTGAGGCCGATGTCGTCGAGGCCCTCGAGCAGGCGCCACCGGGTGTAGTCGTCGATCTGGAACGGCACGGTGAGCGTGTCGCAGCTGACCGTCCGCGCCTCGAGGTCGACGGTGACCTCAGCGCCGGGCTGGTTCTCGAGGATCTTCCAGATGAGCTCGATGTCGGACTGCTCGAGCTGCGCGGCGACGAGCCCGCCCTTCCCGGCGTTGCCGCGGAAGATGTCGGCGAAGCGGGCGGACAGCACTGCGGCGAAGCCGTAGTCCTGGAGCGCCCACACCGCGTGCTCGCGCGACGAGCCGGTGCCGAAGTCCGGTCCGGCGACGAGCACGGAGCCGTTGCGGTACACGTCGTGGTTGAGGACGAAGTCGTCCTGCTTGCGCCACTGCGCGAAGAGCGCGTCCTCGAAGCCGGTGCGGGTGACCCGCTTGAGGTAGACGGCGGGGATGATCTGGTCGGTGTCGACGTTCGAGCGGCGCAGCGGCACGCCGACGCCGGTGTGGGTGGAGAACTTCTCCATGGGTGGCCCCTTTCGGATCGTGCGGGTGCGTCAGTCGAGGTCGGCGGGCGAGGACAGGGTGCCGCGCACGGCGGTCGCCGCGGCGACGAGCGGGCTGACGAGGTGCGTGCGCCCGCCCTTGCCTTGGCGACCCTCGAAGTTGCGGTTGGAGGTCGAGGCGCAGCGCTCCCCCTCCGACAGCTGATCGGGGTTCATGCCCAGGCACATCGAGCACCCGGCGAAGCGCCATTCGGCGCCGAAGTCGGTGAACACCCGGTCGAGCCCCTCGGCCTCGGCCTGGAGGCGGACCCGCGCGGAGCCGGGGACGACCATCATCCGGATGTTCGGGTTCTTCTGCCGACCCCGGATCACCTCGGCCGCGCCGCGGAGGTCTTCGATGCGGCTGTTCGTGCACGAGCCGAGGAACACGGTGTCGACCGCGATGTCCCGCAGCGGGGTCCCGGGGGTGAGCCCCATGTAGGCGAGCGCGTTCTGCGCCGCGGCCTTCTCGTTCTCGTCGCCCATCGCCTCGGGGTCCGGCACTGAGGCGCTGAGCGGCAGTCCCTGGCCCGGGTTCGTCCCCCACGTGACGTAGGGCTCGATGTCGGCGGCCTCGAGGACGACCTCGGCGTCGAACTCGGCGTCCTCGTCGGTGTGCAGCGTCTTCCAGTACTCGACGGCGGCGTCCCAGTCCGCCCCCTGCGGGGCGTGCGGGCGGCCCTCGAGATAGTCGAAGGTCGTCTGGTCCGGGGCGATGAGACCGGCTCGGGCGCCCGCCTCGATCGACATGTTGCAGATCGTCATGCGGGCCTCCATCGAGAGCTTCTCGATGGCCTCGCCGCGGTATTCGAGGACGTAGCCCTGTCCGCCGCCGGTGCCGATCTTCGCGATGATCGCGAGGATGATGTCCTTCGAGGTCGAGCCCTCGGGCAGCTCGCCGTTCACCGTGATCGACATCGTCTTGAAGGGCTTGAGGCTGAGCGTCTGGGTGGCGAGCACGTGCTCGACCTCGGAGGTGCCGATGCCCATCGCGATCGAGCCGAAGGCGCCGTGGGTCGAGGTGTGGGAGTCGCCGCACACCACGGTCATGCCCGGCTGGGTGAGGCCGAGCTGCGGGCCGACGACGTGGACGATGCCCTGCTCGGCGTCGCCGAGCGGGTGGAGCCGGATGCCGAACTCCTCGGCGTTCCTCCGCAGGGTCTCGATCTGGGTGCGCGAGGTGAGGTCGGCGATCGGCTTGTCGATGTCGATGGTCGGGGTGTTGTGGTCCTCGGTCGCGATCGTGAGATCCGGACGGCGCACCGGGCGTCCGGCCAGGCGCAGGCCTTCGAACGCCTGCGGGCTCGTGACCTCGTGGACGAGGTGCAGATCGATGTAGATGAGGTCGGGTGCGCCGTTCTCGCCGGCCTTGACCACGTGGTCGCCCCAGACCTTCTCGGCCAGAGTCCTGCCCATGACTGCCTCCTTGTGAATGCTTCCTCGAAAGCGTAGACCTGCGTTCTGCATGGCGGACTTGCATCTCGATGAGTGAGACGACAGAATGACACGCATGACCACTCAGAACGGCAGCGGCGTCGGTGTCATCGACAAGACCGCCCTCGTCCTCTCCGCCCTGGAAGCCGGGCCGGCTTCGCTCGCCGAGCTCGTCACGCTCACCGGACTCGCCCGGCCGACCGCCCACCGGCTCGCCGTGGCGCTCGAGTTCCACCGCTTCGTCGGCCGCGACCTCCAGGGTCGCTTCACGCTCGGCCCGCGGCTGTCCGAGCTCTCCTCGGCCGCCGGGGAGGACCGCCTCCTCGCCGCCGCCGGGCCCGTGCTCAACCAGCTCCGGGACCGTACCGGGGAGAGCGCACAGCTGTTCCGCCGGCAGGGCGACCTGCGCCTGTGCGTGGCCGCTGCCGAGCGTCCCGTGGGACTGCGCGACTCGGTGCCGATCGGTGCCACGCTGAGCATGCGCGCGGGCTCCGCCGCCCAGGTGCTGCTCGCGTGGGAGGAGCCCGACCGGCTCCACACCGGACTGCGCGGGGCGCGCTTCTCCGCGACGATCCTCTCCGGGGTCCGCCGCCGCGGCTGGGCGCAGAGCATCGCCGAGCGCGAGCGCGGGGTGGCCTCGGTGTCGGCGCCCGTGCGCGGGCCGAGCAATCTCGTCGTCGCCGCGGTGTCGATCTCGGGTCCCGTCGACCGCCTCACCCGGCAGCCCGGCCGCCTCCATGCGCAGGCCGTGCTCGAGGCCGCGAAGTCCCTCACCGACGCCCTCAACCGCTCCTGAGACCTCAATTTCCGGCGGTTTCTGTGAACGGAACCGCCGGAAATTGCTGTTTCACGAGGCTCTTACCGGTCTGCGCAAGGTGTCGCCCGTCGGTTCGCGGGGGCGCAGGATACGACGCGGCTCGCGCGACGCAGCTCTCTCGTCGCGGATGAGCGGAGCGGACGCCGAGGGGACGGCCACGCCGAGGGGCGAGGTGCTGGTGGCGCTGTGAATCGACGTACCGGTCGCGCTGAGTGGCGGGGTGTCGGTCGCACTGAGTGGCCACCACACTGACAGGCGACGTGCCGGTTGCGCCGTGAGGTGAGGTGCCAGCCAGGTTGACAGCCGAGGTGCCGGTCACGCTGACAGGTGCCGCGACCGCAGCTCCGAGCTCACCTGCCGGGGTCTGAGGCGGCCGTCCGACGTGGCTCGCCGGAATCCGGGCGGCCGTTCGAGCTCGACCGCGAGAGCCCGACCTCGCCCTCCGGAGCCCGCGGGGGCTTTCCGAAGTCGACATTGCGAAAATCTGCGTCCCGGCTCTCAGGAACCTTCGGAAATTGCACTCTCTACGGGAACGACGAAGGCCCGGAGGATCTCGCGATCCTCCGGGCCTTCCGCTGTACCCCCGAGCAGGTTCGAACTGCCGTTTCCGCCTTGAGAGGGCGGCGTCCTAGGCCACTAGACGACGGGGGCCTGATACTCCGAGTTCGGAGCGCTGGGATACCAGGACTCGAACCTAGACTAAGTGAACCAGAATCACTCGTGCTGCCAATTACACCATATCCCACTGCGATTCGACCGCCTTGCGATCTCATCGGCAACGAGAGATTACTCTACACACGTCGCCACCCGCGTGCAAAACTGAGCGCATGGATCTCTCCCTGCACAACACGGCATTCATCGTCACCGGCGGCACCTCCGGACTGGGTCTGGCGAGCGCCCGGGCCTTGAATTCCGAGGGCGCGCGGGTCCTCGTGTCCTCCCGCGACCGCTCCCGGGTCGATGCGGCGGTCGCCGAACTCGGTGATGGAAGTCACGGGATCGTGCTCGACAATGCCTCCCCCGAGGCGCCCGCGGAGCTGTTCCGGACCGTCGCCGAGGTCTTCCCCGACTCGCCCGTGGGCGGCGTGCTGATCTCCGTCGGCGGACCGAAGAAGGGCCGCTTCTACGAGACGACGGAGGACGACTGGCGCGACGCCATCGACTCCGTGCTCCTCGGCACCCTGCGCTTGGCGCGCTATGCCGGCGAGCACCTCGGGCCCGGGTCGGCGATCGGCATGGTGCTGTCGTCCTCGGTGTGGACGCCGGTGCCGGACATCGCGATCTCCAACGGGCTGCGCCCCGGGCTCGGCATGATGGTCAAGACGCTGTCCGACGAGCTCGGCCCGCGCGATATCCGGGTCGTCGGCATCGCCCCCGGCATCATCCGCACCCCGCGGGTGGGCAACGCCGAAGTGCCCACCGACCACATCCCGCTGCGCCGGCTCGGCACCCCGGAGGAGTTCGGTCGCGTCGCCGCGTTCCTCCTCTCCCCGGCGGCCGGCTACGTCAGCGGCAGCGTGATCCCCGTCGACGGCGGGATGATCCGGGCGCTCTGAAATCGCAGATTCTGAGATTGCAGGGTTTGAGATTGCAGAGAACGGCGGATCGGCTCACAGGAACCTTCGGAAATTGCACTCTCGCGGGGAACGCACGGCGGCGGTGCCGGTTGACCCGGCACCGCCGCTGGCGTGCTGCTGTGCGATCGCTTCGTCACCGAGAGGACGGAGCGGATCACCGCTCGGATGGGACGGATCTCACTCGTCGCCGACCCAGTACAGGCGCTTGTTGACGAACTCGTCCATGCCGACGGGTCCGAGCTCACGGCCGAAGCCCGAGCGCTTGACCCCGCCGAAGGGCACGTTCGCGCCCTCCGCAGCAGTGGTGTTGACCTTCGCCATGCCGACCTCGAGGCCCGCACCGACCTTCTTGGCCCGCTCCGGATCACGGCTGAAGACCGTGCCGCCGAGTCCGAACTGCGAGTCGTTCGCGAGCTCGAGCGCCTCTTCGTCGCTCGACACCTTGTAGACCGTCGCGACGGGACCGAAGAACTCCTCGTAGAAGACGTCGGAGCCGCGCGGGATGTCGGTGACCACGGCGGGCGAGACGTAGGCGCCGGAGTCCGACAGCTCTCCGCCCACCCG
This sequence comes from Brevibacterium ihuae, assembly GCF_900184225.1. Classification (NCBI taxonomy): domain Bacteria; kingdom Bacillati; phylum Actinomycetota; class Actinomycetes; order Micrococcales; family Brevibacteriaceae; genus Brevibacterium; species Brevibacterium ihuae. The sequence goes on from NZ_FXWZ01000003.1 coordinate 175,465, forward strand.
GATCGAGGCGCCCGCGTCCTTCGCACGCGCCAGCTGGTCGGCGAGCCGCTCGGCGGCACCGCGCGAAGACAGCGGCTGGTAGACGGTCGCGTCCTCAGCCGTGAACTCACCGGGGCTCGCGGCCTTCGCGAGCGTCTCGAGCTCCGCGACGAACTCGTCGTAGATGTCGTCCATGACGATCATCCGCTTGTTCGAGTCGCAGGCCTGGCCGGTGTTGTACATCCGCAGACCCCAGGCCGTCTCGGCCGCGGCCTTGACGTCGTCGGTGTCGAGCACGATGTACGGGTCGGAGCCGCCGAGCTCGAGGACGGCCTTCTTGAGGTGCTGGCCGGCGAGAGCCCCGACGACGGCGCCGGCCCGCTCCGATCCGGTGAGCGAGACGCCGGCCACGCGCGGGTCGCCGATGAGCGTGGCGATCTGGTCATGGTCGGCGTACACATTGGTGTACACCCCTGCGGGCACTCCCGCGTCGTCCATGATCTGCTGGATCGCTCCTGCGGAGCGCGGGCAGATCTCAGCATGCTTGAGGATGACGCCGTTGCCGAGCATGAGGTTCGGCGCGGCGAAGCGCGCCACCTGGTAGTACGGGAAGTTCCACGGCATGATGCCGAGCAGCACGCCCACCGGGAGCCGCTCGAGGACGGCGGAGGCCCCGTCGACGTCGAGTGCGGTCTCCTGCGAGAACTTCTCGCCGTTGTCCGCGAAGTACTGGAAGATCTCGTTGCAGTACTCGGCCTCCTCGACGCCCTCCGTGAGACGTTTGCCCATCTCCTCACCGATGATCCGGCCGAGCTCGTCCTTGCGCTCGTCGAACAGTGCGGCGACCTTGCCGACGATCTCGGCGCGCTCGCCGATCGGGCGCTTCGCCCATTCCCTCTGTGCCTCGACCGCAGCGCTCAGCACGTCCTCGAGCTGGGCGTCGGTGGCGGTGTCGAACGTCTCGACGACGTCGCCGGTGGCTGGATTCTCTACGCGGTAACCGGTGCTCATGTCACTCTCCCCTTCTGTGGGGCGACCTCCCGAAGGCGGGAGCTGCCCCGTTCGGCGTGTGCGGCGGATCATCCGCCGCGTGCGGTACCGATTCCACCGTACGATTCACGGCTGAAGAGCACATGGGAGCGGCGTGAAGATCTCATGGCCGCCCGCTCCCCGTCTCACTCCTCGTCGCGGACGAGCCCGAGGAGCCGGTCGAGGACCACCGGGCCCGAGGCGCGCAGCCCGTTGTGCTCGTACTCGTTCGTCACCCAGGTGCGCAGTCCCGGCACGAGGCCGGCGGTGGCGAGCGAGAGATCGCGGGGCACGAAGACGTCGTCGAAGTACACCGCCGCCGCGGCAGGAACCTGCGCGCGGGCGAGCGCTGCGGGGTCCCACAGCTCCGGCCAGTCGCGGGCCGCGAGCGCGTGGGTGGCCGCCGCCCACTCCCGCAGCGGTCCGGTCGTGAACATCTCCGGCAGGACATGCTCTGCGGACAGGAGTGCGGGATCCTCGGCGACCGCGCCCGGCATGGTGCGCCGCGCGGCCCAGTCGGTCCGGTGGCCGTTCGCCCAGCAGCTCTCGTGGAGGACAGCGTAGAGCGGGTTGCGGGCACCGAACGGGAGCGCGGAGAGGAGATCGGCACGGAACGCCGCGGAGTCGATGTCGTTGTCGAGCAGGGCCAGCAGTCGTTCGGCCCCGCCCGAGGCGCCGAGCAGGTGCCCGATCGAGCGCACGTGAGCGGGCCCGGCGAGCGTGCCGTCGGACAGCGCGATGCCGGTGTCGGCGGCCCGCGCGGCGAGCTCCTGCAGACGCGGCCCGGCGTGCGGGTACCGGTCGGTGAAGGCCCGGGACCGCGCCGTCATGGTCTCCCAGGTCCGGGCGTAGACGTCGGCGGGAGCGGGCTGCGGCTCCCCCGGTGCGCCGACGGCGGGCAGGCCTCCGGTGAAGAGCGCCTGCGCCACGGATCCCGGGTGCGCCGCGAGGTAGCGCAGGGTGCAGAAGCCGCCGAAGGACTGGCCGAGCACGCTCCACGTATCGACTCCGAGCACCTCCCGCAGCGCCTCGGCGTCCTCGACGATCGCGTCGGCGCGGTAGTGGGCGAGATGGTCGGCGAGCGCCTCGGCCTCGCGATCCGTCCGCGGCGGAGCCGTGAGCGGTTCGGGCACACCGGTGACCCGCCCGTCGACGATCCCGATCGGGGTCGACCGCCCGGTTCCGCGCTGGTCGAGGAGGACGACGCGGTAGTCCTCGAGTGCCCGGGGCAGCCAGGCGGGGTCGGAGCGGGTGGGGCGGAATGCCTCGGCTCCGGGGCCGCCCTGGAGGTAGAGGAGGTAGGGCTTGGCCGAGCCCTGCTCCCAGGCATCCGGCCGACCGACGATCCGGGCGAACACCTCGAGCCTTCCCGGGATCACCCCGGTGCGGTCGAGGCGCACGCTGATCGTGTGCTCCTCGATGCGCAGACCGGGCTGGCGGTAGGTGCGGGTGCGGTGGTCCCCGGGGCCGGTCACTGTCCGAGGTGCGCGGCGAGCGCCCGCAGACGGGTGAGCGAGGAGCCCTTGCCGAGGATCTCCATCGACTCGAAGAGCGGCGGGGACACCCGGCGTCCCGACACCGCGACGCGCAGCGGTCCGAACGCGAGGCGGGGCTTGATCCCCAGCTCGTCGACGAGCTTCGCGGTGAGCGCGTCCTGGATCGCCGGGGTCGTCCAGGAGTCGAGCGGCTCGAGCACCTCGAGGGAGGCGGCGAGCACCTGCGGCGCGGTGTCCTTGAGCGTCTTGAGCCCGTCCTCGGTGAGTTCGAGCTCGGAGTCGGCGGTGAAGAGGAAGCCGAGCAGGTCCGGGGCCTCGCCGAGGAGGTTCATCCGGGTCTGGACGAGCGGCGCCGCGGCTTCGAGGATCTCCTGCTCGCGCGCGTTCGGCTCGCCGTCGATGACGCCGGCGGAGTTGAGGTAGGGCACGAGGCGGGCGGTGAAGTCCGCCTCGTCGAGGGCCCGGATGTGGTCGGCGTTAATCGCGGTGGCCTTCTTGACGTCGAAGCGGGCCGGGTTGGGGTTGACGTCGTGGACGTCGAACGCGGACACGAACTCCTCGACGGAGAAGACGTCGCGGTCCGGGCCGATCGACCAGCCGAGCAGCGCGAGGTAGTTGATGAGCCCCTCGCGGATGAAGCCGTTGTCGCGGTGGAGGAAGAGGTTCGACTCCGGGTCGCGCTTCGAGAGCTTCTTGTTCCCCTGGCCCATGACGTAGGGCAGGTGGCCGTACTCCGGCGTCCGCTCGGCCACGCCGACCGCCTTGAGCGCCTCGAAGAGGACGATCTGGCGCGGGGTCGAGGAGAGAAGGTCCTCGCCGCGGAGCACGTGGGTGATGCCCATGAGGGCATCGTCGACGGGGTTGACGAGGGTGTACAGCGGCTGCCCGTTGGCGCGCACGACGACGAAGTCCGGCACCGTGCCGGCCTTGAAGGTGATCTCGCCGCGCACGAGGTCGGTCCACGTGATGTCCTCGTCCGGCATCCGCACGCGGAGCACGGGTTCCCGGCCCTCGGCGCGGAAGGCCGCCTTCTGCTCCTCGGTGAGGTCGCGGTCGAAGCCGTCGTAGCCGAGCTTGGGGTCGCGCCCGGCGGCCCGGTGGCGCTCCTCGACCTCCTCGTTCGTCGAGAACGACTCGTAGAGGTGGCCGCCGGCCACGAGCTTCTCGATGACCTCGGTGTAGATGTCCCCGCGCTGCGACTGGCGGTACGGTCCGTGCGGACCGCCGACGTCGATGCCCTCGTCCCAGTCGAGACCGAGCCAGCGCATCGCCTCGACGACCTGGCCGTAGCTCTCCTCGGAGTCGCGGGCGGCGTCGGTGTCCTCGATGCGGAAGACGAAGGTGCCGCCGGTGTGCCGGGCGTACGCCCAGTTGAAGAGGGCGGTGCGCACCATTCCGACGTGCGGGGTGCCGGTGGGCGATGGGCAGAAGCGAACTCTGACGTTCACGGGGTCTCCTCGGTGCGGTGGCGTGCTGAGACGGGTCGGGCGCCGCCGGTGAGGCGGGCGCGGCCCGGGTGGCGGACGTCCGGGTCAGGCGTCCATGACGGGGTTGGTGAGCAGGCCGAGGCCGTCGATCGCGATGTCGACCCGGTTGCCGCTGACGATCTGTCCGACACCGGCCGGGGTGCCGGTGAGGATGACGTCGCCGGGCAGCAGGGTGATCGTCTCGCTCAGGTGCTCGATGAGGGTGGGGATGTCGAAGATGAAGTCGTCGGTGTTCCCGTCCTGCTTGAGCTCGCCGTCGACCCACGAGCGGATGCGGACGCCCTCGGGGTCGAACTCGGTCTCGATCCATGGCCCGAGCGGGGCCGAGGTGTCGAAGCCCTTGGCCCGCGACCACTGCTTGTCGGTCTTCTGGATGTCGCGCAGGGTGACGTCGTTGCCGGCGGTGTAGCCGAGCACGTGGTCGTAGGCCTTCTCCGCCGGGACCTGCTTGGCGACGCGGCTGATGACGACGGCGAGTTCGGCCTCATAGGACACGTGCTCGCTGATCGCCGGCAGCCGGATGGGATCGCCGGGGCCGACGACCGCGGTGTTGGGCTTGAAGAACGTCAGCGGGGAGACGGGCACCTCGTTGCCGAGCTCCTTGGCGTGGTCGGCGAAGTTGCGGCCGACGCCGATGACCTTGGAGCGCGGGATGATCGGGGCGAGCAGCCGGACGTCGTCGTAGGCGAGCCGGGTGCCGGTCGACTGGGCGGGGCTGAAGAACGGGTCGGAGTCGAGGACCGCGATCTGCAGGCCCGAGGTGTCGAGCGTCCCGTCGTCGGCGACCCCGGGCAGGTCGCCCTCGACGACGCCGTAGGCGGGTGCGTCCTCATGGATGAAACGTGCGATGCGCATGGGGACCAGTCTACGCAGGGGGACGGACGCGGGCCGGGTCAGCCGTGTCCGCGCCGGGTGGGAGACTGGTCCCGTGCCGCTCTTCGACCTCGATTCGCTGTCCGCCGGACTGCCGGCCGCCGCTGTGCTGCCCGGGCTCGCCGCGCTCGCCCGGACCGGTCCGGTGCGCGCGGTGATCGAGGCGCCCCCGGGCACCGGCAAGACCACGCTCGTGCCGCCGGCCCTCGCCGCAGCGCTCGCTGACACCGCCGGGTTCGGGTCCGAGCAGCGCGCCGGGTCCGGGACCGGGGGCGCGCAGGGCGCCGGCCGCGTCGTCGTCGCCCAGCCGCGGCGGATGGCCGCCCGCTCCGCCGCCCGGCGCCTCGCATCGCTCACCGGCACGCGCCTCGGCGAGGACATCGGCTTCACCGTCCGCGGGGACCGGAAGGTCTGCCGGCGGACATCGGTGGAGTTCGTCACCTACGGCGTCCTCGTCCGCCGGCTCCTCGGCGATCCCGAGCTCGCCGGCACCGCGGCGGTCGTGCTCGACGAGATCCACGAGCGGCATCTCGATGCCGACCTCGCCTTCGGGATGCTCCGCGAGCTCATCGAGCTCCGCGACGACCTCTCCCTCGTCGTCATGTCCGCGACGCTCGAAGCGGCGCACTGGGCGGCGCTCCTCGACGAGGACGGCGGCACCCACGGGGAGGACGCCGCGCCGGCCCCGGTGCTCACCGCCCGTGCCGACATCCACCCGCTCGAGGTGCGGTGGGCGCCGGCGCCCCGCCGACCGCTCGATGCGCGCGGCGTCCACCCGGATTTCCTCGCCCATGTCGCCCGGCAGACCGCCGCGGCCGCGGCGGAGCCCGATTCCGGGGACGTCCTCGTGTTCCTCCCGGGGATGCGCGAGATCGACCGCGTGAGCGGGCTCCTCCGGAGCGCGCTGCCCGCCGGCTCCGAGGTGCTCGCGCTCACCGGCGGGACCCCGCCGGCCGAGCAGGATCGCATCCTGTCCCCTGCTGCGGCGGGCGGGGTCGGCGGACCCGGATCCGCGGGGACCGGATCCGGCACGCGCGTCGTCGTCGCGACCGCGGTTGCGGAATCGTCCCTCACCGTCCCCGGGGTGCGCACCGTCGTCGACGCCGGACTTTCCCGGCAGCCGCGCTTCGACACCGTGCGCGGGATGAGCGGACTCGTCACGGTGCGGGAGTCGAAGGCGGCGGGCACGCAGCGGGCCGGCCGCGCCGCCCGCGAAGGCCCCGGCCGCGTCATCCGCTGTATGGCGGAATCCGATTGGGCGGGCCTGCCCGCGGACACCCCGCCGGAGGTCCGAACCGCCGACCTCACCTCCGCCGTCCTCGACCTCGCGTGCTGGGGCGCACCGGGCGGGGACGGCCTGCGGCTGCCCGACCCGCTGCCGGAGCGAGCGCGGGAGAGCGCGGAGGCCACGCTGCGCGGTCTCGGCGCCCTCGACAGCGCCGGGCGGGCGACGGATCTCGGACGGCGACTCGCGCGGATCCCGGCCGATCCCCGGCTCGCGCGCGGGCTGCTCGCCGGGGCCGCAGTCGTCGGTGCGCGACGGGCCGCCGAGGTCGTCGCCGCCCTCGGCCTCGAGCTGCGGGCGCCCGGGGGCGATCTGCCGGCCCTCCTCCGCTCCCTGCGCCGCGACCGCGACCGCGCCTGGTCCGCCGAGGTCGACCGGTTCGAGCGGATGGCACTGCGCGATCTGTACGAGGGGGCCGCGTCCCCGCTGGGATCGGCGGCGGCGACGGCGGACGCAGCCGTGGGCCTCGTCGCGGCTCTCGCCCGTCCCGACCGGATCGCCCGGGAACGGTCCGACGCCCCCGGCGAGTACCTGTTCACCTCGGGCACGGGAGCGGTGCTACCCCGCGATTCGCAGCTGGCCGGAAGCTCGTGGCTCGCCGTCGCCGACGTCGGGCTCGCCGGGGATCGTGCCCTCATCCGGGCGGCCGCACCGATCACCCGGGAGATCGCGGAGTTCGCCGCCTCCGGACTACGGAGCACGTCCGAAGACGCGCGTTTCGAGGGCGGTCGCGTCCGCGCGCGCCGGATCGACCGGCTCGGGGCGATCGTGCTGTCGTCGACCCCCGTCGCCGCCACCGCAGAATCCGAAGAGCTCGCCCTCGCCGCAGCGGTCGCCGAAGAGGGGCCCGCCCTGCTCGCTCCGGGAGCGGCGTTCGAGACACTGCGCCGGCGCCTCGGGCTCCTCCACGCAACTCTCGGCGATCCGTGGCCGGACGTGCGGTGGGAGGCTCTGCTCGTCCGGTTCGCGGGGCGGCTGCGCGAGCGTGCGCCGGTGGGATGGCTGCAGGAGGTCCTCCCCTGGCCGGAGGCGGCCCGGCTCGACGCGCTCGCACCCGAGCGGCTGACGGTGCCGAGCGGACGCGCCGTGCTCCTCGACTACCCGGAGCCGGAGGCGCACGACCGCGATGGGGACACCGGTGACGGGACCGGGGTCGTGCCCCCGGTGCTCGCGGTCAAGCTTCAGGAGTGCTTCGGCTGGGCGACCGGCCCGGAGGTGGCCGGCGTGCCCGTCGTCCTCCACCTGCTGTCGCCGGCCGGGCGGCCGCTCGCGGTGACGAGCGACCTCGCCTCGTTCTGGGACGGCGCGTACGCGCAGGTCCGGGCGGAGAACCGGAACCGCTACGCCAAGCACCCGTGGCCGGAGGACCCGTGGAACGCCCTGCCGGCGCGGGGGACGAAGAAGAGCGGGAGGTAGGAGACGACGACGTTCAGGGCAGCAGTCCGGCGACGAGATCATCGATGATGTCGTCCGTCGACGTCGCAGGCATGAGCGGAGTCGTCAGTCGGTCGAGGACAAGACCCTCGATCGCGTAGTGGAAGAGTGCGATGTGTCGGGATCCGCCGGGCAGACCCGCCGCCTCGTTGAAGGCGACGTCCTGCTCGAACGACTCGCTCCGCCATTCGGCGATCAGTCCCGCCACCTCGGGCCTGCGCGCGCTCTCCAGGCGCAGCTCGAACAGCGCCATCGCCACATCGCGATCCTGCGTGAGCCGACGAACGAGGTCGCGCATGTAGTCGGCGAACAGCGCAGGACCCGCCGGCTGCTCGGCTCGCAGGCGGAGGTCGTCGGCACTCGGCTGCAGACGCTCCCCGATGCGCAGCACCAGTGCGCGGATGAGCTCTGCACGGGTGCGGAAGTAGTTCGATGCGGTGCCGACCGGCACCGCGGCGTCCCTGTCGACCGCGCGGTGGGTGAGACCGCGCGCGCCCTCGCGCGCCAGGATCCGCACACCCGCGTCGGCGAGCGCTCGTCGCCGTTCCTCGTTCCGCGTCATGTCGACGACTCTATCGCTTCCACTACACATGTTGTACCATGAATCCACTACACCTGCAGTGATAGGAGACCCGCATGCGTGAACTCGTCTACTACATCGCCACGTCGCTCGACGGCAGGATCGCCGGACCGCAGGGGGAGTTCGACGCCTTCCCCCTCGAAGGGGACCACATGGAGCACGTTCTCGGACGCTACGCCGACGCGCTCCCGACCTCGGCGGCCGCGCATCTCGGCATCGAGCAGGCGCGCACCCGTTTCAGCACCGTCCTCATGGGGTGGAACACCTATGCCGTCGGCCTGCCGGACGAGGTGAGTCCGTACCGGCATCTCGAGCAGATCGTGTTCTCCCATCGCGCGCATCCCGGTGCGGAGAACCTCACCGTCACGGACGACGATCCTCGAGCCGTGGTCGACCGCTTCCGCGGAGAGCAGGGCACCGGGATCTGGCTGTGCGGCGGCGGCTCGCTCGCGGCGCAGCTCCTCGACCGGATCGACCGCATCGTCCTCAAGATCAACCCCCTCGTGCTCGGCGCCGGGGTCCCGATCCTCGAGGACTCCTCCTACCTCCCTGCGCTCTTCGAGCTCGAGGAGTCCACGGCGTTCGACTCCGGTGTGATCATCGCCGAGTACGTGCGACGACGATGATCGCCCGGCGGCGCGGGGGACGAAGAAGAGCAGGAGGCAGGGCGCCGGGGCACCTCGGATCGGCCCTGCTCCGGCCGGCGGGCACCGGATTGGCCCGGGACCGGCCCCGCGCGGGACAATGGTGGCCATGACCGCGCCCACCGCACCCGCACCGGCAGTCCGCACCGCGGAGACCGCCGATGGCATCCCGGTGCTCGCTGCGGCGGACTGGCAGGCACTGCGCGCCGCGCACGAGGCGACGGTCGGCGAGCGCACCGCGGCGCACCTCGCCCGGCGCTCCCGCGGGGAGACCCACCCGGTCGAGGACTTCCTCTTCACCTACTACCCCTTCAAGCCCGGTAAGCTCGCGCGCTGGCAGCCGGGCGCCCGGCGTGCGGTCGAGATCGCGACCGCGGACGACCGCGCCTCCTTCGACCGGCGCTGGTTCCGGTTCGAGACGCCGGCACCGGGAGCCTCGGGCGCGGCTTCGTCCGGCGCGCCCTCCGGCCCCGGCACCCGCTCCGCAGACGACGCGCACACCGGGACCTGCGCGCGGGTCGACCTCCCGGCCTGGCGCGCCGAGCGCGGGGACGGCGCCCGCTTCATCGCCGGCCTCCTCGCCTCGACCCTCGAGCGCGAAGCGACGCTCGGCTGCTTCGGCCTCCACGAATGGGCGATGGTGTACCGCCAGTCCGCAGAGGACCACCGCCACCGGCAGGTGCCGCTCCGCCTGTCGCAGGCCGACACGAACGCGGTCGTCGAATCCCACCGCATCCGATGCAGCCACTTCGACGCGTTCCGGTTCTTCACCCCGGCCGCCGCACCGCTCAACACCCTGCAGCCCACCCGGGCGGGCATGCGCGCGAACGAGCAGCCGGGGTGCCTCCACGCCGGCATGGACCTCTACAAGTGGGCGATGAAACTCGAGCCGATCGTCCCCTCGGAGACCGTGCTCACCGCCTTCGACCTCGCCTGCGGGATCCGCCGCCTCGACATGGAGGCCTCGCCCTACGACCTCGGCGCCTGGGGATACTCACCGGTGCGCATCGAGACGGCGGCGGGCAAGGCGGAGTACATGCGCAGGCAGGAGGAGTTCAGCCTCCGCGCCCAGGCGATCCGCCGCACGCTCCTCGACGACCTCGCCGCTGCGGGGATCACCGTCTGAGACGACGTCCCCTCCCCCGGGCCGCCGCCCTACGATGAATCCATGCGCGCAGTCCACTTCGAGGCCTTCGGCACCGTCGAGGCCACCGGCCTGTGCCGCAGCGACTGGCACGCCTGGGCGGGTCACGACGACACCGTCTCCCTCCCCCACGTCCCCGGGCACGAGCTCGTCGGACGGATCGCAGCCGTCGGCTCCGCAGTGCGCAGCTGGCGGGTCGGCCAGCGGGTGACCACGCCGTTCGTGGGCGGCTGCGGGACGTGCGAGTGGTGTACGGGCGGGAACGCCCAGGTGTGCCCGGACCAGACCCAGCCGGGCTTCACGCACTTCGGCTCGTGGGCCGAGCAGGTCGTCATCCGGCACGCCGACCTCAATCTCGTCGCCGTCGACGACGCGATCCCGGCCGAGGCCGCCTGCAGCCTCGGATGCCGCTTCGCGACCTCATTCCGGGGCCTCCGTGCCCGGGCCCGGCTCGTCGCCGGCGAGACCCTCGCGGTGTTCGGGTGCGGCGGTGTCGGCCTCTCGGCCGTGATGATCGCCCGGGCGCTCGGAGCGCGGGTCATCGCCGTCGACATCAGCCCCACAGCCCTCGATCTCGCAGCCGAGCACGGGGCCGAGGTGCGCGTGGACTCCCGCGGGATGTCGCCCGCAGAGGTCGCCGCCGAGGTGGTCCGGGCCGCCGGCGCACCGCCGCAGGTCACCCTCGAGGCACTGGGCCGGGCGGAGACGATGAACGCGGCGCTGCTCTCGCTCGCGCCGCTCGGCCGCCATGTCCAGATCGGCCTGTTCGCCGAGCCGCCGGCTTCGGTGATCGGCCGCGTCATCTCGCACGAGCTCAGCCTCCTCGGGAGCCACGGGATGGCGGCGGCGGACTATCCGGAGCTCCTCAAACTCGTTCGCAGCGGTGCTCTCCGTCCGCAGGATCTCGTCACCCGGACGATCGGTCTCGAGGAGACTCCGGCCGCGCTCCTCGAGATGGATCGCGGGACCCGGCCCGGGATGACGATCATCCGCCCCTGACCTGCGCCGGGGGGTCCCGGGTGGGTCGTGCCGCACGGTCGCCGCTCATCCGTGTCCGGGATCCTCGATCGGTCCGGTGCCGGCCGTGTCCCGCCGGATTCCGACCCGCGGGTAGGTCCGATGGCCCAGAATCCTTCACCCGCGTCCGGTATGACGGTAACGTGCCTTGTGAGAGGGAACGCAACGGTTCCCTGACTACAAGGAGAAGGACCATGAACTCTCAAGCGATCATCTGGATCGTCGTGGCCATCGTCGTGCTCCTGGCGATCATCGGCATCATCCTGTTCGCGGTGAATTCCTCGAAGAAGAAGAAGGAGCGCGAGCGGATCGAGCAGCAGCGGCGCGACGAGGAGAACCGTCAGCGCGCGGCCGAGCTCCGGCAGGAGAACAAGCAGGCCGACCTCGACGTCCGGCAGCGCGAGCTCGAGGCGGAGAACCGCAAGCTCGAGGCCGAGCGCGCCCGCGTCGACGCCGAGCGCAAGGATCAGGAGATCGCCCGCGAGCAGCAGAAGATCCAGGCCGAGCGCGACCAGCTGCGTGAGCGTCAGGCCGAGGCCGACCGCCTCGATCCCGACGTCGACACCGACGGCCGGAACCACGGCCGAGGTGCCGGAGCGGCTGCGGGCGCAGGTGCGGCCGGAGCAGCAGGTGCCGCCGCAGCGCACGGCGGGGATCGCCGCCATGACGATCGCGACCACGACGGCGTGCGCGACGATCGGGACGGCTTCCGTGACCGCGACCACGACGGACATCGTGATCGGCACCATGACGGGCACCGCGATCACGACCGCGACGGCGTGCGCGATGACCGGGACGGCTATCGCGACGGCGACCACCGCGACAGGGACCACGACGGACACCGGGACGACCGGATCGGCGGTCAGTACGACGACCGCGGTGCCGGAACCGCTGCCGGTGCCGGTGCGGCGGGCGCAGGTGCGACGGCCGCCGGATCCCATGATCGCGGACCGGTGCGCGACAACGATCCGCGCTTCGACGCCGGTGGTCCGCAGCAGCAGGATCTCGTCGATCAGGGCCGCGGCACCGGTGCGGATCCGCACCACGCCGACCATGACCGACGCGGCTACGACGAGCGCGGCCGCGATGGCGGGCAGTTCGATGAGCGCCGCCACGACGACGGCCGACAGGGTCAGGGCTATGACCAGCAGGACTACGACCAGCAGGTCGATCCCCGCCAGCAGCAGGGCTTCGATCAGCAGCAGGCCTTCGACGAGCACGGCCGACCGATCGACCCCCGCCACGACGGAGGGGTCGACCCGCGCCGCTGATCTCTGACGGCGACCACGACGAAGCCCCGGGGGATCGGCTCCCCCGGGGCTTCGTCGTGCGGTGGTGGTCGAGGATCGACCTCCGCCGGATCCTCAGTGATCGACGAGGCGGGCGAGCAGCACCGGCGCGTCCTGCCCCTCCCAGGTCCCGACGAGCCGTCCGAGCACGGTGCCGCTCGGCGCATCGGCATCCATCGCCGACGGGAAGCGGAGGATCTCGAGATCGGCGTCGCCGGCGCGCACCATCGTCGTGCCGGCCAGGGTCGTCGGGCTCGGGTTGGGGTCGAAGCTCAGGGTCTCGGCGAGCGGATGTGCGGCCTCGGCGCTGAGATCGTCGGATTCGTCGCGGTCGTTGATCCCGCGCACGGAGGCGATGTCCGTCCGCTCGACCTCGCCGTCGTCGGTGGACATGAACTCGCGGGCGTTCGTCCCTCCGGCGCGGATCGCGCGCTCGAGCTCACCGAGGAACACCGGGTCGGCGGCGCCGTCGTACACCCAGCGGGTGCCGAGCACGGAATGATCCATCTCGGTGATGAGGTGGGGGCCGGCGTTCTCGAGCGGCTCCCCGCGATAGGTCACCGGAACCTGGAGGATCTCCTCCGTGCCGGGCACACGGACGAGGTGGATCTCGATCCCCACCTCGCCGGCGGGGGCGTCGAACCGGTAGCTCGTCACGCGCTCGACCTCGGCCCCGGTGGCCACGCCGGACCAGGCCTGGCCGGGCAGCCAGGCGGCGATCGCCTCGAGCTTGCCGGGTGAGAGCTCTGCATCGTACAGGTGTGCCATGTCATCCCTTTCGATTGCGGATCAGCTGTGCCCGCCGTCCGTGTTCGGGCCGAACGGATCGGCCATGGCCGCGACCGGCGGGTGATTCAGGCCTTGCGGGTGCCCGGCTGCCAGGCGCCGTCATCGACGGAGTAGTCGGCGAAGATCGCCGGCGTCTCGGCCTTCATGATCTCGGCGACCTTCCCGAACACGAGCCGGATCTCCTCCTCGGCACCGGGCGCGGTGCGCATCTCGACGACGTGGCGCAGTGAGCGGAGGTTGGCGGTGTAGACGATGCCGGTGCCCAGTCCCTCGGGGGCGAAGCGCCGCATGAACGACGTCATGTGCTTCTTGTGGGTGAAGTCCGTGCCCGCCTCGTCGAGGCCGAAGTGCTCGGTCATCCACTTCTGGTGCTCCTCGAGGGTGTCGAGGACCGCGAGGCTGCGCTCCATGAGCTCCTCGTCCTCGCGCGCCCACTCGGGGAACCAGAACGGGATCTCGGTGAGGCGGACGTAGCGGAGGGACTCCTGCGAGTAGGCGCAGCCGGCGCGGTGACGGATGAGCTCGTGGGTGAGCACGCGCGACACGTTGTGGAGGACGAAGGTGTAGTTCGCGTGCTCGAGCACGGAGCCGTGCTGCGAGGACACGACGTTGCCGAGGTAGGCCGCGGAATCGGTGCGCACCCGGGACACGTTGGGGTTGAGTCCCGGCTCCCACGAGCGGTAGCACATGCGACCGGCGAACTCGAGGAGGTCCTCCCCGTCGGGGCTGTCGGCGGCCTCGACGCGCTCGGCCCAGGACAGGCCGCCGACGTCGCCGAGGTACTTCTTCATCGCGTCCCAGTCGATCGACGGGCGGGCCAGAAGTTCGACGGTCGGTTCTACGTGGCGCACGGTGGTCCTCTTTCTCAGGTGTGGTGCCCGGTGAACGGGTCCCAGGGCGGCGGGCCGCCTCGACGGCACGGCGCTCGGCGGCACCGCATCGGATCCAGCCTAGTCGGTCGACCGGCGAAGTGCAGGAGGGTGTTCGGGTGCGGTTCGGACGGTGTTCGGATTGCGATTTCCTGCGGTTTCGTTCTCAGGAACCTTCGGAAATTGCGGTCTCAGGGGACGCGGTGGGTCCAGGCCTCGGTGCCGAACTTCGTCGCGACGAGTTCCTCGGCCCGTGCGAGCTCCTCCTCGGTGAGCGCCCCGGTCGCCGCCCCGTAGCGGGCGGTGAACGTGTCGATCATCGTGCTGATGATCTCCTGGCGGCTCGCCCCGGTCTGCCGGCGCAGCGGATCGACGCGCTTCTTGGCGCTCCGCACGCCCTTGTCGGAGATCTTCGCCTCGCCGATCCGGAGCACCTCGACCATCGTGTCCGCATCGATGTCGTAGCTCAGAGTCGCGTGATGGAGCAGGGTGCCGGAGGTGAGGCGGCGCTGAGCGGCCCCGCCGATCTTGCCGTCGGTCGAGGTGATGTCGTTGATCGGGACGTACCACGCGTTCACCCCGAGGTCGCCGAGCGCGGCGATGACCCAGCGGTCGAGGAACGCGTAGGACTTGGCGTAGTCGAGACCGGCGATGATCGAGTCGGGGACGTACATCGAGTAGGTGACGCAGTTGCCGCCCTCCATGAACATCGCGCCGCCGCCGGAGATCCGGCGGATGACGTCGACCGCGTGCTCCGCCACGCCCTCGGGTCGCAGCTCGTTGACGTAGGACTGGAACGAGCCGATGACGGTCGCCCGGTCCTCCCACTCCCAGAACCGGAGCGTGGGCCGCCGGCGGCCGGCGTCGACCTCGGTGAGGAGGACCTCGTCGAGCGCGACATTCATCCGGCTCGGCAGCACCGGGCCGTGGACGACCTCCCAGTCGAAGTCGGAGAAGTTCGTGGCCTTCGTCACCGCGCGCCGCACGACCGTCGCGATGTCGGCGGTGGAGAACCCGTGCATGTGGAGACCGCTGCCGTAGCGCTCGAGGGCGGCGTCGAGGCGCCGGACGAGGCTCGCGGAGTCGTCCCGCACCGAGGCGCCGACGAGGGAGGGGGCGAGGTCGAAGTACGCCTCCTCGGGCTCGAGGAAGAAGTCCCCGGAGATCGTCACCCCGGTGATCGTGCTCCCGTCCGTCTCGACATCAGCGACGACGAGCTTGCCGCCGGTGACCTTGTGCTCCGCATGGAGGTGCTCGACTGTCATGCCTCCACGCTACTCCCTGCGGCGCACCGCCGACGCGGGTGTGCGGGACGTCACTCGAGCTCCTGGCCGGTGGTCTCGTGCGTCGCGAACGCCATGACGAGGGCGGCGAGGACCACGAACGCACCGGTGATGACGAAGGTCCACGTGAGGCCCAGGTAGGGCCACATGAGGCTGCCGAAGACCACCGGCGCCACGCCGGTCGCCACACGCGAGGCGGCCGAGGCCCAGCCGAACCCGGAGCCGCGCAGACGGGTGGGGTAGAGCTCGGAGACGTAGGTGTAGAGCGCCGGGATCGCCATCTGGATGAAGAATCCGAAGGCGAGGATGGAGAACTTCGCCGCAGCGTTGAGCTCGGCGCCGGAGGAGTCGAGCGCGATTGCGAAGCCGACGAGGGCGACCGCCGCGATGGCCGAGGTCGTGCCGAGCATCCACTTGCGGCCGGTGAGCTCGACGAGGAGCGCGCACAGCACGACGCCCGCGATCCCGATCGCCGTCATCTGCCCGGTGACGATGAACGCCGCCTGGTCGCCGAGGCCCTGCTCGCGGAGGATCTTCGGCAGCCAGGTGAGCGCGGCGTAGTAGAGGACGAGCACCGCGACGAAGAGCAGCCAGGCGGTGAAGGTGATGCGGACGGAGTAGCGCCACAGCTCAGCGATCTGCCCGGTCAGGGCGGACACGCGGCCGAGGAATCCTCGCCGGCGGACACCGACCCCCGCCTCGACCGCGGTGGTGCCGGGGGTTCCGGAGGACGTCGCACTCGCGCCGGACCCCGCAGCGGCGGCCGCCGGTCCGAGGCCCTCGTAGTGCCATTCGGTGATGTCGGCGCCGGTGCGGGCGACGAGGCGGCGGAGGATCGCATCGGCCTTGTCGTACTGCCCCGCTGAGATGAGGTACATCGGCGATTCGGGGATGAAGATCCGCACGAACACGATGAGCAGGGCGGGCAGCACCATGACGAGCATGATGAGTCGCCAGTCGCCGAAGTCGAGCAGCCAGGCGGAGACGAAGGCGCACAGGGTGACGCCGATCGGCCACCACCCGTCCATCGCGGTGAGCACGCGGCCGCGGTGCTTGGCGGGGGTGAACTCGCCGACGAGGGCGTAGTCGACGGGGATGCAGCCGCCGAGGCCGAAGCCGGCGAAGAACCGGAAGATGCAGAACAGCAGGATGTTCGGGGCGAAGGCGCCGAGCACGGTGAACAGGGAGAACACGAGGAGGGTGAGGGTGAAGGCGGTCTTGCGGCCGACCCGGTCCGACATCCCGCCCCATACGACGGCGCCGGTGGCCATACCGATGAGGTTCGCGGTGGCGATCCAGGCGGCCTGGCCGAGCGTGAGGTCCCAGTGGTCGCTCAGCAGCGGGATGAGGAAGCCGTTGAGGGCGACGTCCCAGGCATCGAACATGAAGCCGAGGCCGCCGATGAGGAAGATCGCGCCCTGGGTGTTCCACTTCCAGGGCAGGACGGCGACGACTTCGTCGGCGCGCAGCGCGGCCTGGCGCGCGGGTGCATTGGTCTGAGGCATGGGGGTAGCGTACTCCCTTTTTAGCAGAAATGCGCAATAGGCTCGCGGGTCGGGCGCGGGACGTGCGGGATCGCCCGCTCCGCAGCGCGGGCGACAGCCACGGACGCGCCGATCCCCCGGCCCCGCAGGTGCGGGATCCGGGGGATCGGACGCGCGTCACGCGCGGGCCGGGGAACCGCTCAGGCGAGCCGGACCATCCAGTTGTTGGTGTCCTCGACCCGGCCGTACTGGATGCCGAGGAGCGTCTCGCGGAGCTGCATCGACTTCTCGCCGGGCTCCTCGCTCTGCTCGATCGTGAAGCCCTCGCTCTTGAGCCGGCCGATGGGGGTGATGACGGCCGCGGTGCCGCACGCGAACGCCTCGACGATCTCTCCGGACGCCGCGCCCTCGCGCCATTCGTCGACGGTGATCGGTCGCTCCTCGGGGGTGAGCCCGACCTGCGGAGCGAGCTCGATGAGCGAACGGCGGGTGACACCGTCGAGGATCGAGTCGCCGAGGTTCGGGGTGAGGAGCTTCCCATCCTTCGTCACGAGCATGAGGTTCATGCCGCCGAGCTCCTCGAGGTACTTCCCCTCGGCCGCGTCGGTGAACAGCACCTGCGCGCAGCCGTTCTCCGCGGCCTGGTCGCCGGCGGCGAGCGAGGCGGCGTAGTTGCCGCCGCACTTGGCGAAGCCGGTGCCGCCGTGGCTGGCGCGCTTGAGGTTCGGGGAGAGCCAGATCGACACCGGCTTCACGCCGCCTGGGAAGTAGGCGCCGGCGGGGCTGGCGATGACGTAGTAGTCGACCTCGTGGCTCGAGCGGACCCCGAGGAAGGTCTCCGAGGCGATCATGAACGGGCGCAGGTAGAGGCTGCACTCATCGAGCTCGTTCTTCGGGGTCGGGACCCACGCGGCGTCCTGCTCGACGAGAGCCTTGATGGAGCCGACGAAGGCCTCCTCGTCGATCTGCGGCAGTGCGAGGCGCTCGGCGGAGATGTTGATGCGGGCGGCGTTCTTCTCCGGACGGAAGGTCCAGATCGAGCCGTCGGCGTGCCGGTAGGCCTTGAGCCCCTCGAAGATCTCCTGCCCGTAGTGGAAGACCGCCGCCGCCGGGTCGAGGACGAGCGGGCCGTAGGGCTTGACGCTGCGGGCGTGCCAGCCCTGCTCACGGGTGAAGCGCACATGCGCCATGTGATCGGTGAAGTGGTTGCCGAATCCGGGATCGGCCTTGATCGCCTCGCGGACGCTCTCAGCGGTGGGCTGCGCATTCTTGAGGAGCTGGAAATCGGTCATGGGAACAGGCTTCTCTTCTCTGGGTCGGATCGGTGTTCGGGTGCCGCGCGCTCGAGCACCGGCAGTACGGTGAGCGCCCGGCAGCGTGTCGTGTGCCACACGTTAGTCGACTGCCCACGATACGGACAGTCTGCCGCGGGGTCACCTCTGCGGGAGGCGGGTTCGCGACGGCCTCGGGTCGAGCTCGAGGTGGCGACGGCCGGGCTAGCGGTGCCCTCGGGTCGGGGTCGAGCTCGAGGTGGCGACGGCCGTGGGTCGAGCTCGTGGCGGGTCCGCCGAGGTCGAGCTGCCGGTGGCATCCTCGAGCATCGGGTGCCGGTCGGGACACCTCTCGGGCGGACAGCGACCTCGTCAGGCACGGCCCCGCTGTAGCGGTGCACCACCCGCAATCCGGTTCGATGCCGCCGTTCCGAACCGGAGCCGCCATTCCGAACCGGAGCCGACGTTCCGATTCGGTGCTGACGTTTCGATGCGGTGCGGTTTCGGATCGCGATCCGCACTCGTTCGGGACATCAGCGGACGATCGGAACATCAGCATGCGATCGATCCCTCGGTGCGAGGCGGACCGCCGGAGCTGCACCGCGCGGTCGAGCAGACCGGCCCGCCGGCGCCGAGGTTCCGACGGGCCCGGTGCCGATCGCGCCGCCGACCTCGGCGGGCGAGCGACTCGCACCCCTCGCGCTCGGCGGATCGATCGGCGACGTCGGGTCAGCCGATGCGGGCAGCGATGGCGTCGCCCACCTCGGCAGTCGTGCGCTTCGCGTGCCCGCGCTCGGCGAGGTCCGCCTCGACCGCGGCCTGGATGGTCTTCGCGACGACGTCGAGGCCGAGCGAGTCGGCCATGAGCGCCGCGGAGAGGATGGTGGCCGTCGGGTCAGCGATGCCCTGGCCTGCGATGTCGGGGGCGGAGCCGTGGATCGGCTCGAACAGGCTGGGCGCGGTGCCGTCGACGTTGAGGTTCGCCGAGGCGGCGAGCCCGATACCGCCGGTGACCGCCGCGGCGAGGTCGGTGAGGATGTCGCCGAACAGGTTGTCGGTGACGATGACGTCGTACCGGCTCGGGTCCGTGACCATGTAGATCGTGCAGGCGTCGGTGTGCTCGTAGTTCACCGCGACATCGGGGTAGTCCGCCGCGACGTGCTCGACAACGCGACGCCACAGGTGGCCGGCGTGGACCATGACGTTGTGCTTGTGGACGTAGGTGAGCTTCTGCCGCCGGCTCTGCGCCTTCTCGAAAGCGAATCGCACGGTGCGCTCGATGCCGTGCCACGTGTTCACCGAGACCTCGGTGGCGACCTCGTACGGGGTGTCCGTCCGCAGGCTGCCGCCCTGCCCGGTGTAGGAGCCCTCGGTGCCCTCACGGACGACGACGAAGTCGATCTCTCCGGGGTTCGCCAGCGGCGAGGTGGCGCCGGCGAAGAACTTCGAGGGGCGCATGTTCACCGCATGCTCGAGGCCGAAGCGCATCTTGAGGATGATCCCGCGCTCGAGCACGCCCGAGGGCACGCTCGGATCGCCGCACGCGCCGAAGTAGATCGCGTCATGGGTCCGGAGATCCTCGAGCTCGGCGTCGGTGAGGGTCTCCCCGGTCGCGTGCCAGCGCTGCGCGGAGGCCTCGAAGGTCGTGGTGTCAAGCTCGACCGGATCCCCGCTCGCGTCGATCGCGCGCTGGAGGACCTTGAGGCCCTCGGGGATGACTTCGGTTCCGATGCCGTCGCCGGGCATCACGGCGATCTTGAAAGTGGTCATGGGAGCAGTCTACGAGTCGTCTCACCATTCGGGGGATCGTCTTGGATTCTGGAATGCCGAAGCGGGAGGTGCGCCCGGCCGGCTCGCGGACTGCCCTTCGCCGAATGGCATGCGGCGGCACGGGCGGGTCCCGGTCGGTGCGGAGGGAGAAGGGGCAGATGCGGCCGCGTGCGGTTCGGTCGGGCCCGCGCGGTTCGGTCGGGCCCGGTACCGGCGGCCGCCGAGCGACACCGGGGCGGCGCGGCAGGAGTCGTCCGGAGGTCCCGGACCGACCGTAGACTGGAGATCATGCAGCCCACACCCTCCGCCGACTCCGGACACCCTGCCGACCCCTCCCGCTCCGCGGAATCGCACGCCCGATCAATCCGCAACGAGCGCGCCGCCGCACTGCCGGCGAAGCTCTCGCGCTCGTGGCTGCTCGTCAACGCCGACCGGCCGGAGACCTTCGAGGACGGCCAGGCCTCCGAGGCCGACTCCGTGATCTTCGACCTCGAGGCCCCGGTGCCCGAGGACGGCAAGGGTGCGGCGCGGGACAACGTCGTCCGAGCGCTCGAGGCCGGGATGTCGGCGTGGGTGCGCGTCAACGGCATCACCACCGATCACTGGGCCGACGACCTCGACGCCGTCAAGGCGCTGCCGGGGCTGCGCGGCATCATGCTGCCGAACACCGAGCACCCCGAACAGGTCACCTACACCTCGATGCGCGCCGGTGCCGGTCTGCCGGTGCTCGCACTCCTCGAGACCGCCCGCGGCATCGAGAACGCCACCCGGATCGCCGAGGCCCCCGGCACCTTCCGCCTGGCGCTCGGCACCAACGACTTCCGCAAGGACACCGGGGTGGCCGATGACCCGGTGGCGCTTGCCTACGCGCGGTCGCGCCTCGTCGTGGCCACCCGCGTGGGCGGGCTGCCGGGAGCGATCGACGGGCCGTCGGCGGCCGGGGCGCCGCCGGAGCGGGTCATCGAGGACTGCAGCTGGACGATGAAGATGGGCATGGCAGGCAAGCTCGTGCTCGACACCGAGCAGATCGACATCCTCAACACCGAGCTCTCCCCGAGCGAGGACGACCGCCGCTGGGCCCGCGACATGCTCGACAAGGCCGAGGACGGCGCGTCGATGACCGATGGCTCGTACCTGCCGCGGCTCGCTCGGGCGAAGAAGATCGCGCAGCTCTCCGACTCGTACGGCCTCTGGAACGCCTGAGTCACCGTCACCTCGGCGGGAGTACCCACCCGCTTTCCACCGGGCCGGGCACTCCCACCCATCGTTCGTCCGGGCGGGCGCTCCCCACCCGCCTCCCGCCAGGGCGGACGCTCCCACCGCCAGAGCTGGCACTCCCTCTCGCACCCGAACCCGACCCCGAACCGGCGATCACTCCGCGGTCCAGGTCCTGATCACCAGCGAGAAACGTCCCACCCCACTTGCTCACCTGCGACAAGGTCCCGGTTTCCGCGTGATTCCGGGACATCTGTCGCAGGTGAACAGTGTGCATGCATGTCTCCGACCGCCCATCCGGTTCCTGGCGGCTCGCACGCTGCGCCAGCGTGCACCTCTCGCCGGATCGCCGCCCGTCCTCCGCGGTCCGCTGGCCGACTGACCGCATCGTCTTTCGCTATCCCGTTCGGCGGGCGACCGCACCATCCCCCGCTTCCCGCTGGGTGGATGAGCGCACCATCTCCCACTGCCCGCCCGGTGGATGCGCGCTCCGTCCTCCGCTGTCCCGCTCGCTGAGTAACGGCGCCTTCCTCCGCGATCCCGCTCCGTGGACGAGCGTCCCGTCCCCTGCGGTCCCACTCTGTGGATCGTCGGCGGATCCTCCCCATGCCGCCTCGAGCTCGTACTCATCGTCCCTCGGAGACGGTCGACTGGTCTCATGTCCCTGACGCCCCGCACCGCGCCCCGGCCTCGACGGCTCCCCACGCTCCCCCGCATCGTCGGCAACCATCCAGCCGCAGCACGTGTCGTCACCGCTGTCGTCCCATCTGCCTCACGCTCCTCGAACCGCTCACGCGCATCTCTTCGCGAGTGCTCTCACAACCCGCCGAGGGACCCGAACTGTTCGAGCGCGGGGCTGCCGCCCCTCCCCTTCGAGCGCGCTGCCGCCGTCCGCCACAGGTGACACGAATCATCGAGAACTCAGCAGCCCGTCTCCTCGAACGGCGCACCCCACGGGCTTGCTGTCCCCTGTCATACCACCGTCCCGTGTCAGCCCACCGTCACCGGTCGTCCCACCGTTCGCGAGCTGTCGGCCGGTTCCGATGGGCCGATCCGGCCCACATGGGACGCACACGACCGACGACCGCCCCGCAGGAGGGATGAGTCCATGACTGCCAGGAGTGCGAACAGCGGAGGGATTCCCAGGAGCACCTCGAGAAGTGTGGCCACCATGACGACCGGAACCACGGGGAGTGCCACAACCATCGGGCCGAACGGGATCTCCACGACAGCTGGGAACGGTGACGTCTCCACGGCATCCGAGGACACCACGAGTTCCAGGCTCAAGAGGAATGACCGACGGCACCATCCGGTACCGGACCGGCTCATCCGCGTCCCTCACCTCGGTTCGACCCGTGCACTCCGCGGCACCGGAGTGAGTCACCGTACCCTCGACGAGCAGAAGCGCGTCTCCAGAATCCACCACGGGGTCTATGGGCCCACCGGTGACGGGGAGACGCTGTGGGCCCCCGGCTGGGCAGATGAAGCGTGGATCGACCTCTACACCCGGGCTCGAGCACTGCAGCTGATCCGACCCGATGCGGTGATCTCCGGGACAAGTGCAGCCCGCCTCCTCGGCTGGCCGGTTCCGCGGGACCGCGGAAATGAGGTTCTCACCGTCACGACCGAGCCCGCCACCGCCCGGGTCGAGCGCCCCGGCGTCCGGACGCGCGTCTCCGAACGATGTACCACACGGCAGTACTACGGCGTGACGGTGAACTCACGGCACTGGATCCTCGCCGAACTCGCACGCGACCTCGGTGTCGCCGAGCTCACCGCCGTCGTCGATACCATCGTGGGAACCTGGCACGGTCCTCCCGAGACCGACCTCGATACCCTGCGGACGGTGATGGGCGCGGTCGGTCGCTTCGTCGGCGCGCCTCGGATGCGGGCGGCCCTCACCGCGGCGCGGGAGGACGTCGACTCACCCCGGGAGACGCGGCTGCGCCTGAGCATCGTCGCCGCGGGCCTTCCGGAACCCGAAGTGCACCCGACGATCCCGGTCGGCGGGTACGCGGTGCATCCGGACCTCGGATATCCGGACCTGCGCATCGCGATCGAGTACGAGGGCGACGAGCACCGGACCGATCCCCAACGGTGGGCGCAGGACATCGAGCGCTACGAGATCCTGCAGCAGCTCGGCTGGATCGTACTCCGCGTGACCGCCCGCACCTCGATGCCGCGCTTCCTCGAGCGGCTGCGCGTGCATCTCGCGACGGCGTCCGCCACCTGAGCCGGGCCTCTCACCCTCGGTGGACGCCCGGTCCACGGCTTCACGTGCGGAAGATGTCCCGGATCCAGCGTGGATCCGGGACATCTTCCGCAAGTGAACGGCCCAGGGGACATCTGCCGCAGGTGAACGACCGACACCGCAGGGGCAGCGCCGGGTACCCGGGGGCTCAGTCCTCGGTCAGGGTCACCGCGGTGAACTGCGAGGCGCCGACGGCGCCGGCGAGGGCGGAGACGACCTCGGGCGTGACTGCGGAATCCACCGACATCACCGACAGCGCCTCGCCGTCGTCCTCGGCCGGGGACACCTGCATGCCGGCGATGTTGACCTCATTGCGCCCGAGCGCCTGGCCGAGCTGGCCGATAACCCCGGGGCGGTCCTCGTACTTGAAGATCAGCAGGTGGTCGGTGAGCGAGATCTCGAGCTCGTAGCCGTCGACCCCGGTGAGCTTCTGCACGAGCTTGGGGCCGGTGACGGTGCCGGACACCGACACCTGGCGGCCCGAGGCGGTCGTCGCCACGATCGTCGTGACGTTCCGGAACGACTCGGCGTAGGGGTCGGTGACGAGCTCGAGGGTCATCCCCCGCTCCTCGGCGAGCACCGGGGCGTTGACGTAGGACACCGGGCGCGACACGTAGTCGCGGAACAGGCCCTTGAGGGCGGACAGCTGGAGGACGGACACGTCCTTGTCGGCGATCTCGCCGCGCACCTCGAAGCGGAAGTGGCTGATCGGCTCCTCGGCGAGCGCGGCGACGACGCGGCCGAGCTTCTCCGCGAGCGGGATGCCGGGCCGGACATCGGCGTGGATCGCACCACCGGTGACGTTGACGGCGTCGGGCACGAGCTCGCCGGCCAGCGCGAGGCGCACGGACTTCGCGACCGCCACGCCGGCCTTCTCCTGGGCCTCGTCGGTCGAGGCGCCGAGGTGCGGGGTGACGTTGACGGCGTCCTGCTCCATGAGCCGGGAGTGCTCCGGCGGCTCCTGGCTCCACACGTCGATCCCGGCTCCGCCCACGCGGCCGGCGTCGACCGCCTCGGCGAGCGCCTCCTCGTCGATGATGCCGCCGCGCGCGACGTTGACGATGCGGACGCCGGGCTTGACCTTCTCGAACGCGGCGCGCCCGATCATCCCCACGGTCTCCGGGGTCTTGGGCATGTGGACGGTGATGAAGTCCGACGCCGCGAGGAGCTCGTCGAGGCTCATCACCTCGACGCCCATCTGGGCGGCGCGCGACTGGGAGATGTAAGGGTCGTAGCCGACGATCCTCATCCCGAACGACTTCGCGCGCTCGGCGACGAGCCCGCCGATCCGGCCGAGGCCGACGATGCCGAGGGTCTTCTCGTAGAGCTCGACGCCGGTGAGCTTGGAGCGGTTCCACTCCCCCGCCTTGAGCGAGGTGTTGCCGGCGCCGAAGTACCGCGCCGAGGCGAGCAGGTGGGTGAGAGTGAGCTCGGCGGCGGAGATGATGTTCGAGGTCGGCGCGTTGACCACCATGACCCCGGCCTGGGTGGCGGCGGGCACGTCGACGTTGTCGAGGCCCACTCCGGCGCGCGCGATGACCTTGAGGTTCCGGGCCGCGGCGATGGCCTCGGCATCGACCTGGGTGGCCGAGCGGATGAGGATCGCGTCGACGTCGGCGATCGCGGGGAGCAGCTCGGAGCGATCCGCTCCGCTGCACTTCCGGATCTCGAATTCGGGGCCGAGCGCCTCGATGGTGGCCGGTGACAGGTTCTCGGCGATGAGCACGACGGGCTTGCTCACAGGGTTCCTCCTACGGATGCGCGCACGGGTGCGGCGACGGTGGGTGTCGGGCCATGGCACGGGTGCACGGCGCGGTTCGGCGGCTGCTGGGCAGCCGCCCGATGACGGGATCGGCACCATCGTATCGACCGCTTGTGAAGCCTTTCACAAGGGGGTCACATCGTGAACAGCACGCTTCCCGCGACCGGCCGCCGCATCACATCCGGCCCGACCGTCGATACCCCGGCGAGCGCCGCGACAGCAGCGGAACTCAGCTCCGCGACTCCTCGCGCCGGAGACGCAGCGCCCTCGGCACGAGGACTGCCCCACCGTGCAGCGCGGCCACGATGCCGACGGCTGCGGATGCATAGGGCAGGAATGCGAAGATGCCCGGGAGATCCCGGAGCACGAGCAGCGGGATGACCGCGACTCCGATGCCGAACACGATCTGCAGGACGCCCATGACGAGTAGCCGCTGCCAGCCGTCGGACGCGACACGGCCGTCGGACGCAACACGGCCGCCCGGAGCCTCACGGCCGTCGGTACCTCTGCCTCGCTGCGCAGGATCCTCGCTGATGTTCCGATGAGCCATGCTCCGCTCCTCCGACCCGCTCAGAAGTCGTTGGGCGAGTACGGTGCCCGCTCGAGGGCGAACATCGACCGCGCCCGCAGCGCCGCTCCCTCGGTGTGCTGCGTGATCCGGCCCGCCCGGGCGAGGATCACCGGGTCCGCACCGCCGAGGTAGATCGACCCGAGCTCCGACACGCCGAGCTCGAGGTCGACCGGGACCGAGGCGCTCACGCGCTCGACCTCGGCATCCGCGCCGTCGGCCGTGATCCGGTAGGTGCCCTCGGCGAGGTGCATGGGGTCGACGACCGAGATGACGAGCTGACCGGGCACCTCCCACGGGCGGGCCTCGAGCGCGGCCACGACGTCGAGCATCCGCAGCCACACGCCGTCGTGCTGACCGACGGTCTTCGCGCGGCGCGGATCGGTGAGCAGCCACGGCAGCGGGGAGTTCTGGGCCGCGTAGCCGAACTTCACCGTCGTCACGAGATCGACCGCACCGAGGAAGGCCCACAGTGCGGAGTACGCCGCGTCGGACACTGCGACGAAATCGCGGAGCTCGATCGTCCCGGTCGAGTACTCCTCCCCGTGGAAGCGGTAGCTCACGTAGCCGTCGGGCTCGCCGTGCTCGTCGTAGTGGAGGGCGGCGCGCACCGCTCGGTCCTCGTCGCCGGTGCGCGGATCGACCGACCCGGCGGCGACATCGGTGTAGAGCTGCTGGCGCTCGATCGCCCCGGGCGAGGACCGGAGGAAGCGGTCGTAGATCGCCGGCGCCAGCTCGGCGAGGGCGGAGGCCTCGCACATCTCGACGCGACGGTCGGCCTCGGCGGCGAGCGCGAAGCCGGGAGACGTGTCGACCTCGACCTCGGTGAACCAGGTCGCCGTGCCGAAGCCGAAGCGCGTGTAGATGCCGCCCTCGGTGGCGGTGAGCGCGGCGAAGGGGTAGCCGTCGGCCTTCGCCTGGGTGAGGTCGGCGGTCATGAGGGACCGCAGGAGTCCGCGGCGCCGGTGCGTCGGCCGGACCGTGATCCAGGTGATGAGGTGGGCGGGGACGAGGCGGCCGCCGCCGACGTTGACCCGCTTCTCGAAGTGCGCGAAGGTCGCGACCGGGATCTCGGCGCTGAGCGCATGGGCCGGAGCCTTGTCGGCGTAGACCGCGGTGAGCGTCCGCCCGTCGGCGATGGAGTTCTCCACCCGCCGGACGAGCCCGTCGTCGGTGGGGCGCTTGCCGTGGAAGCCGGCGATCACCGCCTGCATGTACTGGTCGGTGGCCCGGTCGGGAGCGCCGTCGGTCAGGGCCGGGGAGAATGTCTCGAAACGATACTCAGTCACGCGCCCACACTATCCGATGGGCGCCGGCGCGGTGATGGACCCCGCACGACGCGGCGCCCTGCAGACGCTGTCCCCGCCCCCGGTGCGGGTGTCCGATCGCCGGTCGGGTCCGGTCCCGGAGCGCCGAGGAGCCCTGCGGCTGCCCGGACGCGAGCCGCCTCAGCGCTCCCGGGTGGGCGGGTGCATCCACCGCTCGGCATCCTCGGGTCGCGCACCGAGCCGGGCGATCCGGTCGATCCGGCGGGCGAGCCCGGTGTCGAGTCCGCGCATGAGACCGGCCTTGACCCACAGTCCGGAGTACAAGGAGGACCGCCCCGGCGAGTGCGCACCAGTGCGCCGCCGGGACGCCGCGCAGGCCGTTCTCGGCGGTCGTGCCGATGAGCATGAACCCGAACCCGATCGCCGTCCAGAAGCTCGCGATGCTCATCGTGGTGGTGAACGTCCGCCGCGGACCCGCATCGAGGTCGCTCAGGGACGTCCCGGATCCGCCGCCCGAGAACGGCGGTGTGAGCGCGGACCAGAGGTCGAGGATCCAATGGCCGAGGAAGGCCGCGATCATCTGGATGCGGCTGAGCACCCGGATCGGCGGCAGCCGGTCGTCCCGGTCGTGGAGCGCGCGATCACGCCGCAGGCAGTCGGCGACGACCTGCGGCGGGGGCGCCGCGACACCGCGGTCGACCGTTCCCAGGCGGTGCCGGAGGGCGCCGAGCCGACCGAGGTGGACGCCGAGCCACACGAGCAGGATTCCGCTGAGACCGGCGGTGGCCCAGGCGACGCCCTCCCCCTCCCCGGTGGTGTCACCGAGCGGCAGCGCCCAGGAGACGATGAGGAGCACGGGCACCGCGACGACGGCGAGGAGGCCGAACCCGAATCCGGTCCACGGGAAGATCCGCGCCGGCACGGCGAAGCGGGCACCGTCCCGGGTTGCGTCGAGCGGGACGAGGAGGTGGGGTCGCGGGTGCGGATGGCTCATGCTCCGAGCGTACCGAGCCGCGGCCCGCGCTCACCGGCGGCCGGGGATTCGATGTCGCGTCCGCCGGTGGCGGTCCTGACACCGCGCATCCCCGGGTCACGGCACAGGGGCGGGCGCTGGGAGGGAACATGACCCCTGCCGAGGACTGCGCGTGCGCGCGGGCGGGGTCGCCGCCCGGAGCGCATCAGCGTGCGGCAGTGCCCTCGGTGTAGTCGTCGTCGGAGTCCTTGAGCCACGAGAACATCTGCCGCAGCTCGCGACCGGTGGTCTCGATCGGGTGGGTCTCCTCCTTGGCGCGGAGCTCCTTGAACTCGGCCGCGCCGTTCTTCTGGTCGTCCATGAAGCGCTGCGCGAACTTCCCGTTCTGGATGTCGGCGAGCACCTCCTTCATGTGCTCCTTGACCTCCGGGCCGATGACCCGCGGGCCGGAGACGTAGTCGCCGTACTCGGCGGTGTCCGAGATCGACCAGCGCTGCTTGGCGATGCCGCCCTCGACCATGAGGTCGACGATGAGCTTGAGCTCGTGGAGCACCTCGAAGTACGCGATCTCCGGCTGGTAGCCGGCCTCGGTGAGGGTCTCGAAGCCGTACTGGACGAGGTGCGACACTCCACCGCAGAGCACGGTCTGCTCGCCGAATAGGTCGGTCTCGGTCTCCTCGGTGAAGGTCGTCCTGATGCCGCCTGCACGCAGGCCGCCGATCGCCTTGGCATAGGACAGGACGGTGTCCCAGGCCTTGCCGGAGGCGTCCTTCTCCACGGCGACGAGCACCGGGACGCCGCGGCCGTCGACGTACTCGCGACGGACGACGTGGCCGGGGCCCTTGGGGGCGACCATGATGACGTCGACGCCTTCGGGAGCCTGGATGTAGTCGAAGCGGATGTTGAATCCGTGGGCGAACAGGAGGGTGTCGCCCTCGCCGAGGGCGGGCTTGATCTGCTCGTTGTAGATCTCGGCCTGGACCTGGTCGGGGGCGAGGATGACGATGAGGTCGGCCCACTCGGCGACTTCGGCGGGGGTGCCGACCTGCAGGCCCTGGGCCTCGGCCTTGTCACGGCTCTTCGATCCCTCGGCCAGGCCGATCCGGACCTCGACGCCGGAATCGCGCAGGCTCAGGGCGTGTGCGTGGCCCTGGCTGCCGAAGCCGACGACCGCGACCTTCTTGCCCTGGATGATCGAGAGGTCGGCGTCGTCGTCGTAGTAGCGCTCTGCCATGGGGGTTCTCCTTCGTTGGGTTGTCTCAATACTAGATATGGGATGCGAGACGCCGATGGCGGTGTCCGCATTGTGTCCGCCTCCGCGGGGGATCCGGCCGAGGCGCCGGCACCGGAGGGTGCCGGCTGCGCGGCTCAGCCCACCCGCGGGGCCTTGTCGGTGATCGACTTCGGGCCGCGGGCGATCGCCACGGTGCCCGACTGCACGATCTCCTTGATGCCGAAGGGCTCGAGGACGAGGCGGAGGGCGTCGAGCTTCGACTGCTCGCCGGTCGCCTCGATCGACACCGCGTCGGGGGCGACGTCGATGATGTGCGCCCGGAACATGTCGACGGCCGCCGCGATCTGCGCCCGCGTCGCCGCGTCCGCCCGGACCTTGAAGATCATGTGCGCGCGCCGCACCGACACCTCGGGCTCGAGCTCGACGATCTTGATGACGTTGACGAGCTTGTTGAGCTGCTTGGTCACCTGCTCGAGCGGGACGTCGGCGACGTCGACGACCACGGTGATCCGCGAGAACGCCTCGATCTCCGTGGTGCCCACGGCGAGCGAGTGGATGTTGAATCCGCGGCGGGCGATGAGGCCGGTGAGCCGGGCAAGCACGCCCGGCTTGTTCTCCACCAGGACGGACAGTGTGTGACGACTCATCAGACGCCCTCCTCCAATTCCTCTCCGCCGAAGTCCGGACGGATGTCGCGTGCGTACTGGATCTCGTCGTTGCTCACACCGGCGGCGACCATCGGCCACACCATGGCGTCGGCGGGCACGGTGAAGTCGATGACGACCGGCCGGTCGTCGATCTCGAGTGCGCGCTGCACGGCGGCGTCGACGTCCTCGTTCCGGTCCACGCGGATGCCCACGCAGCCGTAGGCCTCGGCGAGCTTGACGAAATCGGGCACCCGCACCGAGTTGTGCCCGGTGTTGAGGTCGGAGTGCGAGTAGCGGCCGTCGTAGAACAGCGTCTGCCACTGGCGCACCATGCCGAGCGAGGAGTTGTTGATGATCGCGACCTTGATCGGGATGTTGTTGATGACGCAGGTGGCGAGCTCCTGATTGGTCATCTGGAAGCAGCCGTCGCCGTCGATCGCCCACACCACGCGGTCGGGCTGCCCGACCTTCGCGCCCATCGCGGCCGGCACCGAGTAGCCCATGGTGCCGAGCCCTCCGGAGTTGAGCCACGACTTCGGACGCTCGTAGGCGACGAACTGGGCGGCCCACATCTGGTGCTGGCCCACGCCCGCGGCGTAGACGCCCTCCGGCCCGGTGAGGTCGGAGATCCGGGAGATGACGTACTGCGGATCGCACAGCCCGTCCTCGTTCCTCTCATAGCCCAGCGGGAAGGTCTCCTTGAGCGAATCGAGCGACCGCCACCACGCCTCGCGCTCGTCGGCGAGCACGGATTCGTGGCGCGCCCGCAGCTCGCTGAGCAGCTCGTTCATCACCTCGGCGGCGTCGCCGACGATCGGCACGTCCGCCGTGCGGTTCTTCCCGATCTCCGCGGGGTCGATGTCGGCGTGGACGACCTTCGCGCGCGGGGCGAAGGAGTCGAGGTCACCGGTCACGCGGTCGTCGAAGCGGGCGCCGATCGCGATGAGGAGGTCGGACTTCTGGAACGCCGCGACTGCCGGAACCGAACCGTGCATCCCGGGCATCCCGAGGTGCTGGCGGTGCGAATCGGGGAACGCGCCGCGCGCCATGAGGGTGGTGGCGACGGGGATGTTCGTCGCCTCCGCGAGCGCGAGCAGCTCCTCCTCCGCGCCTGACCGGATGACGCCGCCGCCGATGTAGAACACCGGTCGGCGCGCCGCCGCGATGAGGGCCGCGGCCTCGCGGATCTGCTTGGCGTGCGGCTTGAGCACGGGCCGGTAGCCGGGCAGGTGCGGCTCGTCGGGCCACACGAAGGGCGCCTCGGCCTGCTGCGCGTCCTTGGTGACGTCGACGAGCACCGGACCCGGGCGGCCGGTCGAGGCGATCGAGTACGCGCTCATCAGGGCCTGCGGGATGTCCTCCGCCCGGGTGACGAGGAACGAGTGCTTGGTGATCGGCATCGTCATGCCGACGATGTCGGCCTCCTGGAAGGCATCGGTGCCGAGCAGGGTCGACGACTGCTGACCGGTGATCGCGAGGAGCGGGACGGAGTCCATGTGCGCATCGGCGATCGCGGTGACGAGGTTCGTCGCGCCCGGGCCCGAAGTGGCCATGCACACGCCCACCCGTCCGGTGGCCGCGGCGAAGCCCTCGGCGGCATGGCCGGCTCCCTGCTCGTGCCTCACGAGGATGTGGTTGATCTTCTCGGAGTCGAGCAGCGGATCGTAGGTCGGCAGGATCGTGCCGCCGGGCAGGCCGAAGACAGTATCGACGCCGAGCAGCTCGAGGCTGCGGATGATCGCCTGCGCGCCGGTGAGGACCTCGGCGGTCGAACGGTCCTGCCGGTGGGCCGGTGCGGGTGCGGTGGGGACGGGTGCGCCTGCGGGCGCGGGTGCGGTCGGCTTGGCTGTCCGGCGGGAATGCGCGGCGCGGCCCGGAGTCCCGGGCCCTCCCGGTCCGCCGGACGATGCTGAGGCTGCCAACATGACTCCTTCATCGTGTTCTCAACTGGCCCCCGCATGAGAAACGCCCCTGTCCGGTTTCCGGGAGGGGCGCGCGGGACGTCGTCTGAGCGACAGCTACGGGTTCACCGCGCGCTGTGTAATGACGACGACAAGGTTCTGCATGTGCCCACAGTACCCGCGCACCGGTCCCCCGTGTCAAATGGCGGCGCCCGCATCTCGATCATCGAGACGGCTGTCCCGCGCGTCGGGCCGCCGGGCGATGCGGGCAGGGCGGCCGGCTTCTGCCCCTCCGCGCCGCGCGACAGGCCCCCGGGTCCCGGAGTAGGCTGGTCTGCCGTGCGCCCCCTCCTCCGCTTCTGGCCGGACATCCGGCGGAAGCTCCACGTCTACCTCACGATCATCGGGCTGACCTTCGCCGCGAACGCGATCTCGCTGCTGGTGCCCGCGCTCATGGGGCGCATCGTCGACGGTCCGATCGCCGACCGCGACCTTTCCGCGCTGTGGCTCCCGATCGCCGGCGTGCTCGCGATCGGCGTCATCGAGGCGGTGGCGCTGTGGGGACGCCGGATGATCGCCGCGAAGGTCGTCTCGCAGTGGGAGATCACGTGGCGCGCCCGGATCTACGACCGGCTCCAGTACCTGTCGATCGGTGTCCACGGGTCGTGGGAGTCCGGCCAGCTGCTGTCCCGGGCCATCAACGACATGACCCAGCTGCGCCGCTTCTTCGCCTTCGGCGCGCCGTTCATCGTCTCCACCCCGTTCGTCATCGCCGTCGGCATCATCGTCCTCACGGTCATGGAGCCCGCGTTCGGGCTCATCGCGGTGCTCATGGCGATCCCCATGCTGCTCGGCGTCATCGCCTTCAACGCGCGCTACCAGCTCGCCTCCCGCGAGGCGCAGGACACCATGGGCGTGATCTCCACCCAGGTCGAGGAGTCCGTCCAGGGCATCCGGGTGATCAAGGCCTTCGGCCGCGCGCCGTGGGTCACCGAGCGGTTCGAGGCGATCTCCGAGCACCTCCGCACGATCGAGGTCCGCAAGGCGTTCCTCGATTCGTGGATGTGGGCGGGCACGATGACGCTGCCGCGCCTCGCGATGGCCGCGGTGGTCGCGGTCGGCGCCTGGGGCGTGCTCGCCGGCTGGACCACGGTGGGCACCGTGGTGGCCGGGGTGACCCTGATGATGGTGCTCCGCATCCCGGTGGAGATGCTCGGCTTCCTCCTGTCCGACGCGATCATGTCCGTCACGGCCGCCGCCCGGTACTGGGAGGTCATGGACACCGCTCTCGACATCACCGACGCCGACGGCGGGATCGACGACGCGCCCCGCACCGAGGAGCGCGCCGGGGTGCTCGAGTTCGACGCGGTCGACTTCCGGTTCCCCGATGCATCCCACGACCTGCTGCGTGCGGTGTCGCTGCGGATCGAACCGGGTGAGACCGTCGCCCTCGTCGGCGCCACGGGCTCGGGCAAGACCGCGCTCGCCTCCCTCGTCCCCCGGCTCTACGACGTCACCGGCGGGGCGATCCGGGTCGACGGCACCGATGTCCGCGGGATCCCGCTCAACGAGCTCCGCCGGCTCGTGTCGGTGAGCTTCGAGGAGCCGATCCTGTTCTCCGCCTCCGTCGCCGAGAACGTCCGGATGGGATCGCCCGGCGCGACCGACGCCGAGGTCCGGGAGGCCCTCGGGATCGCGCAGGCCGCCGATTTCGTCCGCGCCCTGCCGGCCGGCCTCGACACCGAGGTGGGCGAGCAGGGGCTGTCCCTGTCCGGCGGCCAGCGCCAGCGCCTCGCGCTCGCCCGCGCGGTCATCGGCCGGCCGCGGATCCTCGTCCTCGACGATCCGCTGTCCGCCGTCGACGTCGACACCGAGGAGCGGGTGCAGCGCACCCTGCGCACGGTGCTCGACGCCTCGACGACCCTGATCATCGCCCACCGGCCCTCGACCACCGCGCTCGCCGACCGCGTCGCGGTCCTCGACGGAGGACGGATCGCCGCCCTCGGCCCGCACGACGAGCTCCTGCGGACGAGTGCGCTCTACCGCGACCTCATGGGCGCCTCGGCCGCGCAGGAGGCGGAGCGATGAGCCCCCGTCACGCCGGCCGGCCCGAGGACGCCGAGGTCGAGGAGCTGCCGCCGGACATCGCCCGGCGCGCCCGCCGTCTGCTCGCCTCCCTCGCCCGCCCCTACCGCGGCGGGATCATCGCCTTCGCCGTCATCGTGTCGGTGACGATCCTCGCCTCGGTGCTCGACCCGGTGTTCGTCGCACTCGCCCTCGACTCCGGTCTGCCGCAGGCGGTCGACGGCGACCCGGGCGCCCTGCTCGGGGCGATCCTCGGCTTCATCGGCGTCACGCTCGTCGGCGGCATCGGGATGTGGGCGGCCAACCGGCTCATCGGCGTCCTCGCGCAGCGGATCATGTTCGACCTGCGCACCCGCCTCTTCGTCCACACCCAGCGCCTCGACCTCGGCTACCACGAGAAGTCGACCACGGGGCGGCTCGTGTCGCGCCAGACCTCGGACATGGAATCGGTCCAGCAGTTCCTCGGCAACTCGCTCATGGACGCGCTGTCCGCGCTCGGGCAGATGTCCCTCATCGCGCTCATCCTCCTCGTGCTCGACTGGCAGCTCGCGCTCGTCGTGTTCGCCGGGTTCATCCCGCTCGTGTTCACCACACGCGCCGCCCAGCGCTCCCAGCGCGCGGCCTTCCGCCGCACCCGGACCTCGATCGCCAAGGTCATCGTCCATTTCGTCGAGACCATGGGCGGCATCCGCGCAGTGCAGGCCTTCCGCCGCCAGCCCCACGGCCGGCGGCGGCTCGAGAGCGAGGACGAGCGGTACCGCGACGCCAACACCCGGGCCCTGCGCGGCGTCGCCTGGTTCGCCGGGTCGACCCGCCTCATCGGCAACGTCACGCAGGCGGCGGTGATGGCGGTCGGCGCATGGTTCGTCATCGAGGACTGGACGCAGATCGGCGTCCTCGCCGCGTTCGTGCTCTACCTGCGCCGGTTCTACGGTCCTCTCGACGAGCTCGTCCAGACGTTCAACCTCTACCAGTCGGCGTCGGCCGCGCTCGAGAAGATCGCCGCGGTCCTCGACACCGAGCCCGCCGTCGTCGAGCCGCGCGCGCCCGCCGAGCTGCCGGCGCACCGCGACGACGCACCGGCCGGCGCGCAGTCCGGTGCACAGCCCGTTTCACAGCCTGCAGCGCGCGCGGCGACCGGCCGGGAGGTGGTGTTCGACGGCGTGCGGTTCGCCTACCCCGGCGGACCCGACATCCTCCCGACCTTCGATCTCACCCTCGATGCGGGCCGGATCGTCGCGCTCGTCGGCGCGACGGGCGCGGGCAAGTCGACGCTCGTCAAGCTCGTCACCCGGTTCTACGATCCGAGCGCGGGGTCCATCCGGCTCGACGGGATCGACCTGCGCGCACTGGCCGATGGGGACCTCCGGCGATCCGTCGTCATGGTGACCCAGGAGTCCTTCCTCATGAGCGGCACGATCGCGGACAACATCCGGATCGGGCGCCCGGACGCCTCCGATGCCGAGGTCGCCGCCGCGGGCCGGGCGGTCGGTCTCGACACCTACGTGTCCCGCCTCCCCGACGGCTACGACACGGACGTGCGCACCCGCGGCGGGCGGCTGAGCTCGGGCCAGCGGCAGCTCGTGTCCTTCGCCCGGGTCTTCCTCGCCGACCCCGACGTCGTCGTGCTCGACGAGGCCACCGCGCACCTCGACATCCCCTCGGAGCGCCTCGTGCAGCGTGCGCTCGAGACCGTGCTCGCCGGTCGGACCGCGATCATCATCGCCCACCGGCTGTCGACGGTGGAGATCGCCGACCGGGTGCTCGTCATGGACGCCGGCCGGATCATCGAGGACGGGGAGCCGGCCGCGCTCATCGCCGGGACCGGCCGTTTCGCAGAGCTCCACCGGGCCTGGCGGGACTCGCTCGTCTGAGGTCGCCGCCGTTGCCGCTTCAGGCCTCTGCGGTGGAGATCTCGAACCGTCCCTCGAGGGCGAGATGCACCGGGCACCGGTCCGCGATGCGGAGCAGGGAGCGGCGCTGGTCCGCGCTCAGCGCCGCGTCGAAGTCGACCGTCCGGGCGATCCGGGTGATCCGGTCGCCGTCGCGCTCGATCTGCCGGAAGGTGAGGTCGACGCGCGTGTCGCCGAGAGCGTACCCCTTGCGCCGGGCGTATATCCCCATCGTCATCGAAGTGCAGGCGCCGAGCGCGGAGAGCAGCAGGTCGAAGGGGTTGGGGCCGGCATCCTCTCCCCCGGCCACCGAATCCGGCTCGTCGGCGATCCAGGTGTGCGAATGCGTCTCGAGCACGGTGCCGAAGTCGGTGCGGCCGTCGGGCCGGGCGAGCACCCGGCCGGGGGCGAGGTCGGCATGGGGCGCCCGGGCATCGTCCGGGGCGTCGATGTAGCGTGCCGCCCAGGCCGCGATGACGCCGGCGGCATAGGCGCCCTGTCCGGGGCCGGTGAGCAGGTGATCCGCCCCGTCGAGGGCGATGAAGCTCTTGGGCTGGTGGGCCGCGCGGTAGATCGCCTGCGCGTTGTAGACGTCGACGATCTCGTCGCTCGGCGAGTGGAGGAGGAGCAGCGGCGTGCGCAGCGCCTCGATCCGCTTCGTCTGCTCGACGCTGCAGATGTCGTCGAGGAGCGCCTCCCCGATGACCACCGGACGGCCGCCGATCATCACCTCGGCCGAGCCCTCCCGCCGGATGTCGTCGATCGCGGATTCGAAGAGGCCTGTGACGTGGCCGGGGTCGAAGGGGGCGGCGATCGTCGCGACGGCGGCGAGCCCGTCGATCTCCGGAGCGACGGACAGCACCGCGGCCCCGCCGAGGGAATGGCCGATGAGCAGGCGGGGACGCATGGTTCTCGCCGAGCCAGTCGATGACCTCGCGGAGATCCTCACGGTCGGAGGAGAACGTCGAGTCCGCGAAGTCCCCCTCCGAGCCGCCGAGGCCGGCGAAGTCGAACCGGAGCACCGCGTAGCCCTCGTCGGTGAGCGCGCGCGAGACGCGCGAGGCTGCGGGCGACTTCGCCGAGCACGTGAAGCAGTGGGCGAACACCGCATAGGCGAGCGGGGTGCCCTCGGGCAGGTCGAGGAAGCCGCGGAGCTCCGTCCCGCGGGAGGACGTGATGCTGATCTCTTCGGTCGTCATGGATCCCTCTCACCTCGATGTCGTTCGACGCGCGGCGCCGGTCGGATGGACGCGCTCACCGGGATCGGTCGTTGCCCGACGCGGTCGAGGCATGGCACCGGTCCATCGCGCGCCCGAGGAGAACGGTACCCGCTCCGCCCGCACGCCGTGCTGGTGGTCCCGACGAGGCCTGACGTCCCCCGCCCCCTCCCCCACCTCCATCGAGTGGTCGTGTTCGGTCGGATACTCGCGAGTATTCGACCGAACACGACCACTCGATGCGTCAGCGTGGCCAGCGGACGCCCTCCGGAGTCCGGGGCGCGGGGTCGTGGACGCGGACGTCACACAATGTGTCAAAGATGCTTGACATTGGAAGTCAAGGATGTTTGACTCGAGGTGTCAAGAATACTTCACATCGACAGCGATCACCGGAACGGAGGACGGATGCCCGAGCTCGACGTCGGCGAGGTCACCCTCAAGGACCGCCGCAAGCACGCCGGACTCACCCAGGCACAGCTCGCCGGGCTCGTCGAGGTTTCCCGCCAGACGATCATCGCGATCGAGCGCGGCGATTACTCACCGAGCGTCTACCTGGCCCTGCGGATCGCCCGCAGCCTCGATACCACCGTCGAGGAGCTGTTCCCCCTCGACTGATCCCTGCGGTCCTGCCGGGCCGCCGTCGCACTCGAACTGCAGACGGCGTCGACTCCGCACCGGGCCACCGCCTCGGGACCGGCCCCGCACGAGCTGACCACCTCGGGACCGGAGCCGAACCGCAAGCAGTCCGGTCGCACACCACGGGCCGCCCCGGCCCCGCACGACGAGCAGTTCCGGCGCCACCTCGGAGGTCCCGCGTCGGACGACTCACCTCCTCCACAGCACATCACGAAAGGACTCGCCATGACTGCCCCGCACGACTCCTCCCGCTTCGCCGGATTCGCCGACTCGATCAGCGGCGTCGACGACCCCTCGATGGGCGATGAGCGCGAGCAGATCATCATCCTCCGCGCCTACACCTTCGGCACCATCGTGGCGACGTACGCCGCGTTCGCCGTCGGAATCGTCCTCGCCCTCATCGGCGTCGGCGCGTGGTCGGCACTCGTCGTCGTCACCGCTGGAGTCTCCGGGTGGGCGGTCCTGTGGTACTGCGCGCAGCACGGCATCGACCTCGCCGCCATGACCGAGCACGCAGGAGCGCGGCGGAAGGCGCTGACCTATGGATCGATCACCGTGCTCATTGCGATCTGGCTCGCCGCGTTCCTGTTCCACGCGATCACCGGCTCCCCGCTCATCCCGGTCGAACTCGGCTTCCCGGGCGGCGGCGACGGCATCGCGACGGCACTGGGCGCCCTCGTCGGCGGTGCCGTGGGGGTCGGGGCCGTGGTCCTCGCGCTCAAGCTGCTGAGCCGCAGGGCGAGCCGCGACGACGATGCCCCCGACGAGGCCTGACCCCGCATCCCTACCACCATCGAGTGGTCGTGTTCGGTCGAATACTCGCGAGTATTCGACCGAACACGACCACTCGATACGTCAGCGTGGCCAGCGGACCCGGTAGATCAGCCCGCCGCTGCCCTCGTGGGACAGCCAGGCTCGCTCGAAGGCGGCGCGCGGGTAGATCCGGCGGACGTCCTCCGGAGTCCTGGCCGCGGGGTCGTGGACGCGGACGTCGCCGTCGGCGGTGAGGCCGGAGACGACGAGGAGGTGGCCTCCCGTCTCGTAGCCGGCCTCGGGCAGTTCCTCCGCGTCGAACATCACCGAGGCGATGAACGGCTCCCCGGCGGCGAGGAGCTCCTCCCCCGCGCGGAGGTCCGGAAGCGTGTCGAGGAAGGCATCGAATCCGAGGGCGGCCGCCCACGCGGTGTTGAAGGCCCAGTTCCCGGCGCCGTCATAGGCCGCGTCCCAGACCCCGCGCAGGGCGGTGCGAACCGCGGGCGAGGCGCCCTCGGTGAGCGGGCCGTCGTCCTCGACCCGCCCAGCGACGGAGGACGCCGCGTCGTCACCCGGGCAGCCCCGGTCACCGGATCGAGCCGTGCCCGAGGTGCCCGCACACCCCGTCCCGTCCGCACCTCTCGACGGGGCGTCGACCGTCGCCGGAGTCCCCGGCACCACCGGATCCGCGCGTCCACCACGATGGTCGAGGAAGTCGAGGAGCATCGTGAGCGAGGTCGGCGAACACCACACGTCTCCCCCGCCGTAGCCGGGCAGCTCGCCCTGCCGGCGTTGGGAGATCGGCGGCAGGAGCAGCTCGATGTCGATGCCACCCGGAGCCGAGGGGACGATGTCCGCCCGTCGGGGCGCCGGACCTCGGGTGAGGACGGAGATCCGTTCGAGCACGGGGAGCTCCCCCGATGGCCCGGGATGGAGGAGCGCTTCGACCTCGAACACGTCCGCCGCTCCGCCGAGCGCCGAGGCGTCGACCCGCACGGTGTCCGCCTCGACCGTGATCCCGTGCACCGCCTGCCCGGGCACTGTGGTCGACCGGAATTCCGGATCGGTCGACCAGCGGGCGACCACCGCCCGGTCCGACCATCCTGCGGCCGACGCGCCGCCGGTACCCCTGCCCGCATCTGCGCTCGGGGTCGCACCGTCGTCCACGGCGGGCCCGGACGAAGAGATGCCGGAACCTTCCTGCCCAGCCGGAAGGGTTTCGGAGTTCTTCTGCCCGGTCGCAGGGGTGTCGGACTCCTTCTCCCCCGTCGGTGCAGCGCCGGAGCTTCCCGGGGCAGCGACACCGCCGGCGCGACCGGTACCGCTGCTCCGGCCGACCCGGATCCGCACCTCGATCGAGGTCCCGGCCGGGGTGCGGGCGGTCCACGTGGGGATCGCCTCGCTGAATGCGGCGACGTGCACCGATGGGGCCTCCCACCGATGCACGCCGTGGTCCTCTGCGCGGATCCGTCCGCGCACGTGCGTCACCGTCATCCCGGCCGTCACACCACTCGAGTGGTCATGTTCGGTCGGATACTCGGGAGTATTCGACCGAACATGACCACTCGAGGGTGTCCTGGGAGAGTCTCAGTCCGTCGTCACCGCGCCGGAGGACGCCGAGCCGACGAGCTTCGCGTACTTGCCGAGGGTGCCGGTGAGGCGGTGGTTCTCCGGCACGGTCCACGACTTCCGCCGCTCGGCGAGCACGTCCTCCGCGACGTCGAGCTCGATCGTCCGGGCGGCGATGTCGACCCGGATCCGGTCGCCGTCCTCGACGAGAGCGATCGGCCCGCCGTCGACCGCCTCGGGGGCGACGTGGCCGATGCACAGACCCGTGGAGCCGCCGGAGAACCGGCCGTCGGTGATGAGGAGGACGTCCTTGCCGATGCCGGCGCCCTTGATCGCGCCGGTGATCGCGAGCATCTCGCGCATGCCGGGGCCGCCCTTGGGACCTTCGTAGCGGATGACGACGACGTCGCCGGGCTTGAGCTCCCCGCCGAGCACCGCGTCCATCGCCGGCTGCTCCTGGTCGAACACCCGCGCCGTGCCCTCGAAGACATCGGCGTCGAAGCCGGCGGACTTGACGACCGCACCCTCCGGGGCGAGCGAGCCGTGGAGCACGGTGAGCCCGCCGGTGGCGTGGATCGGGTTGTCGAGCGCGCGGAGGATCTTGCCATCGGGGTCCGGCGGGTTGATCGACGCGAGGTTCTCCGCGACGGTCTTGCCCGTCACGGTGAGGCAGTCGCCGTTGAGCAGACCGGCGTCGAGGAGCGCCTTCATCACCACCGGCACGCCGCCGATCTTGAACACGTCGTTCATCACGTAGTCGCCGAACGGCTTGACGTTGCCGAGGTGCGGGACCCGGTCGCCCACCCGGTTGAAGTCCTCGAGGGTGAGCTCAACCTCGGCCTCGTGGGCGATCGCCATGAGGTGGAGGACGGCGTTCGTCGAGCCGCCGAACGCCATGACGACGGCGATCGCGTTGAGGAGCGAGTCGCGGGTGATGATGTCGCGGGCGGTGATGCCCTGCTTGAGGAGGTTGACCACGGCCTCGCCGGACTGGCGGGCGAAGAGCGTGCGGTTGCGGTGGATCGCCGGGGGCGCGGCCGAGCCCGGCAGGGACATGCCCATCGCCTCGGCGGCCGAGGCCATGGTGTTCGCGGTGTACATGCCGCCGCAGGCGCCCTCGCCCGGGCACACAGCGCGCTCGATCGCGTCGACGTCGGCCTCGGTCATCTTGCCGGCGCGGCAGGCGCCGACCGCCTCGAAGGCGTCGATGAGCGTGACCTCCTTCTCCGTGCCGTCGGAGAGCTTCGCGGTGCCGGGCATGATCGAGCCGTTGTAGAGGAACACGCTCGACAGGCCGAGGCGCGCGGCGGCCATGAGCATGCCGGGGATCGACTTGTCGCAGCCGGCGAGGAGCACGGAGCCGTCGAGCCGCTCGGCGTTCATCACGGTCTCCACGGAGTCGGTGATGATCTCGCGCGAGACGAGCGAGTAGTGCATGCCCTCGTGTCCCATCGAGATGCCGTCGGACACCGAGATCGTCCCGAACTCGAGGGGGTAGCCGCCGGCGTTGTGCACGCCCTCCTTGGCGAAGCCGGCGAGCTTCTCGAGCGTGAGGTTGCACGGCGTGATCTCGTTCCACGACGAGGCGACGCCGATCTGCGGCTTGACCCAGTCGCCGTCGTCCATGCCG
Source organism: Brevibacterium ihuae (assembly GCF_900184225.1). Lineage (NCBI taxonomy): Bacteria > Bacillati > Actinomycetota > Actinomycetes > Micrococcales > Brevibacteriaceae > Brevibacterium > Brevibacterium ihuae. Next base: position 216,789 of record NZ_FXWZ01000003.1, read on the forward strand.
ACCGCGCGGAGCATTCCGCGCGCGGCCGCCTTCTCGAGTCCGTCGGTCACATCGCGGGACCGGGGTTTGATATCGACACCGGGCTTGACATCCGTTTGTTCGCTCATGCTCGCAGTCTAGATCCGGGGGTCGGGTTTGTCGCCGGTCCGTCACATCCTGGACGCCCGGACAGCGCCCGCCGAGGCCTCCCCGCGCTGCCCGGGCCTCCCTTGCCGAATCGTCCTCGACAGGGCGGGTTGGATAGGATTCTCCCCATGGTGATCCCTTCATGACGGCCGCCTGGCTGCTGCTCCTCGCCGTCGTCGCACTCATCCTCGCCAACGCCCTCTTCGTCGCGGTCGAGTTCGCATTCCTCACCGTCAACAAGAACGAGGTCCGGCGCGCCGCGTCCGACGGCGACCGGACGATGCAGGCGGTGTCCGATTCGCTGTCGAAGACTTCGAGCAACCTCTCCGGGGCCCAGCTCGGCATCACGGTGACGAGCCTCGTCGTCGGCTTCCTCACCGGACCCTCGCTCGGCGTCCTCCTCGCCGAGGGGCTCGGCTGGACGGGCATGTCCCCCGCCGCCGCGACCGGTATCGCGACCACCGCGGCCTTCGTCATCGCGACCTTCAGCCAGATGGTGTTCGGTGAGCTCGTCCCGAAGAACTGGGCGATCGCCGAACCCGCCCTCGTGTCCCGCCTCGTCGTGTTCCCGCAGAAGGTCTTCATGGCGATCTTCGGTTGGCTCGTGTGGGTCCTCAACTCCGCGGCCAACGTCGTGCTCCGGCTCCTCGGCTTCACCCCCGAGGAGGAGGTCGCGAGCGCGCGCACCGCTCAGGAGCTCCGCGCGGTCGTGTCGCAGTCGGGCCAGCAGGGCACCCTCGACCGCACCACCGCCGAGCTCGCCGCCCGCTCCATCGAGTTCGGCCAGCGCACCGCCGCCGACGTCATGCAGCCCCGGCCCCAGGTGACCTTCCTCGACGAGCACTCCGCGCAGGACCTCCTCGATCTCGTCGCCGCCACCGGCCACTCCCGCTTCCCGGTCACCGGGGACGGCGTCGACGACATCGTCGGGGTCGTCCACTTCAAGCACGCCCTCGCCGTCCCCCACGAGCAGCGCGTCACCACCCCGGTGCGCGATCTCGTCGTCGACGTCCCCCACGTCGTCGAATCGATGACCCTCGACCCGCTCCTCGCCGAGCTCCGGGAGCCCGGCCTCCAGCTCGCGATCGTCGTCGACGAGTACGGCGGCACGGCGGGCATCGTCACGCTCGAGGACCTGCTCGAGGAGATCGTCGGCGAGATCGACGACGAACAGGACCCCGGCGAGGACAAGCACGAGCGCCTCGCCGACGGCGGGATCGCCGTGTCCGGGCTGCTCCGACCCGACGAGCTCGGCGAGATCCTCGACCTCCGGCTGCCCGAGGGCGAGGAGTCGGACACCCTCGGCGGACTCATCGCGGAGATCCTCAACCAGATGCCCGAGCCCGGTGACCGGATCGAGCTCGACGGGAAGGACCTCTCGGACACCGATGAGGACGACCTGCCGACGCCGGCCCGCATCGCCCTCGCCGTGGAGACCATGGACGGCCAGCGGGTCGGTCGCATCATCGTCCACCGCATCGCCCTCAACCCGGAGGACGATGCCGAGCCGGACAGTGACCGTGCCGACACCCCGGAACCGCCGGAGGGCCGTGCGGGCGACGATCGGGTGACGGCCTCCCCCGGTGAGCACACCGGATCCACCGCCGCCACGGAAGGAGAACGCTCATGAGCGACGGCGTCGCGATCCTCGTCCTCGTCCTGCTGCTCGCTGGCAACGCCTTCTTCGTCGGCGCCGAGTTCGCCATGGTGTCCGCGCGCCGCGATCAGATCGAGCCGCGGGCCACCGAGGGCGGCACCGCCGCGCGCTGGACGCTGCGCGGCATCACGGACGTCTCGGTCTCGCTCGCAGCCACCCAGCTCGGCATCACCGCGTGCTCGCTGCTCATCGGCGCGGTCGGCGAACCGGCGATCGCCCACCTCATCGAGGGTCCGCTCGAGTCGTGGGGCGTGCCCGGCGGGCTCGTCCATCCGATCGCGCTCGTCATCGCGCTCCTCATCGTCACCTTCCTCCACATGGTGCTCGGCGAGATGGTGCCGAAGAACATGGCGATCGCGAAGCCCGCGGCATCCGCCCTCCTGCTCGGCCCGGTCCTGCGGGTGTTCGTCGTCGTGTTCCGCCCCTTCATCTGGCTCATGAACACCGCCGCGAACCTCGTCGTCAAGCACGTGCTCCGCGCGGAGCCGAAGGACGAGGTGTCCTCCTCCTTCACCTCGGCCGAAGTGCTCGAGTTCGTCACCGAGTCCGGGCGCGAGGGCCTGTTGGACAGCGAGGAGATCCGGCTGCTCACCGGTGCGCTCAAGTTCGAGGAGCTCACCGCCTCCGACGTCGCGCTCCGACCCGGCACGGTGCGCACGATCGCACGGACCGCGACCGTCGCCGAGGTCGAGGAGCTGTGCGCCGACACCGGGTTCTCACGGTTCCCCGTCACCGACGACGCCGGCGGACTCGCCGGCTACGTCCATGCCAAGGACCTGCTCGGCCTGCCCGCCGAGAAGCGCGGGGAGCCGATCCCCGCCGAGGCCGTCCGCGAGCTCGCCTCGGTCCCCGCGGACGCGAAGCTCCGGCGGGTGATGATGACGATGCAGCGGACGAACTCCCACATGGCGATCATCGACGGCGGTCCCCGCTCGGCCGACGAGGTCTCGGTCATCGCCCTCGAGGACGTCCTCGAGAAGCTCGTCGGCGAGGTGCGGGACGCCACCAGCCCGGTCTGAGACCGGGGCTCGAGCACGGTTCCGACGCTCAAGGGGGCCGGGTGCAGCTGCACCCGGCCCCCTTCAGCAGGTCTCCCCGCCGATCACTCCTCGACGATGTTGAGGAGATCCTGACCGGACTGGATGCGGAGGAGCTGCTCGGCGAGCAGGGCCTCGATGCGCGGGACGAACGCCGTCGTGTCGCCGCCGACGTGCGGGGTGAGGAGGGTGTTGGGCGTCCCCCACAGCGGGTGGTTCTCCGGCAGCGGCTCGGGGTCGACGACGTCGAGTGCGGCGTGCAGACGGCCGGACCGGAGCTCCTCGACGAGGGCGTCGGTGTCGATCACCGGGCCGCGCGCGACATTGACGACGAGCGCGTTGTCGGGCAGCTGGGCGAGGAACTCCGCATCGACGAGGTGATGCGTGGAATCGGTGAGCGGTGTGATGAGGATGACGACCTCGGCGTGCGGGAGGAGCTTCGGCAGCTCGTCGGCGCCGTGCACCCGTCCGTGGTCGTCGGTCCGGGCGCGGGACCCGACCCGGGTGATCTCGACCTCGAACGGCTCGAGCCGCCGGCAGATCTCGGTGCCGATGCCGCCCACCCCGACGATGAGCACGCGGCGGTCGGCGAGCGAGCGACGCCGCCGGTGGTTCCACGTCCGCGACACCATGTCGCGCGCGGCGTCGTCGATGCCGCGCAGGCTGCCGAGGGTGAGCGCGACCGCCATCTCCGCGGTCGCCGCGGCGTGCACGCCCGAGGCGGTGGCGATCCGCGCGCGGCCGCCCAGCCGGTCGGCGACGATGTCGTAGCCGGTGGTCTGGAGCTGGATGAGCTCGAGGTTGGGCAGCTCGTCGAGGAGCGCGGCAGTGGGACTCGCATCGAGATAGGGCAGGACGATCGCGTCGATCGAGTCCCTGCTCACTCCGGGGTCCCGGTGCTCCGCGGACCACACGACGAGCTTGAGATCGGCATGCTGATGATCGGGGATCCGCGCGTCCACGTGATCGCGCAGCTCGGCGTCCGGAAAGGCGATGGTGCGGATGTCGTGAGTCGTCATGCCCTCATTGTGGCAGACCGCACCGCAACCGGACGGGCCGTCGCGACGCCTGGCCGCGGCCGCCGGTTCACGGCAGCCGCGCGGCGATCGAGCGGCTGATCCGCAGGAGGTGCTCGGCGTCGCCGGGTGCAAGCGCCTTCTCGAAGTGCTCGGCGATGTGGGCGCGGTGGATCCGGCCGGCCGCGCGGAACTCGTCCCAGCCGGCGTCGGTGAGCGTGATGAGGTGAGCGCGGCCGTCCTGCGGGCACGCGCTCTTGACGACCCAGCCCTTCTTCTCGAGGAGCCCGATCCGGTACGTGAGCCGGGGGGCGGAGAACACGAGGCGCTCGGCGAGCACGCTCATCCGCAGGGTGCGGGCGGGCGCCTCGACGAGGAGGAGCAGGAGGTTGTAGTCGCTCAGGCCGAAGCCCACCTCCCGGCGGAGCTCGGCGTCGAGCAGACCGACGAGCCGCTGGGACGTCTCGAAGTGGCTCCGCCAGGCGTCGAGCACGCTCGCCTCCGCGAGCAGGTTCGGCCGGGTGGCCTCAGGTGCCGAGGAGCTGGTCAAAGGGGGTCACCGCCTCGGGGTCGAGGTCGTCGAACACGCTCCGGGTCTCCGCCGGCTGGGCGGCGACGAGCTCGGCGAGCTCCTCGGCGACGGCGCGGACCCGGCCGCCCATCCCGGACACCGCCTCGGGCGCTCCCCAGTCGTCGGTCGCGGCGAACACCGAGGTCGGGACCGCGAGCCCCTTGAGGTAGGCGACGAGCGGCCGGAGCTGCGCGTCGATGACGAGCGAGTGCCGGGAGGTGCCTCCGGTGGCGGCGAGCGCGACGGGGATGCCGCGCAGTCCCGCGTCGGGGAACAGCTGCCAGAACAGGGACACGAGGCCGAGCGGGGCGGCGTTGTAGACCGGGGTGACGATGACGAGGCCGTGCGCGGTGCGGATCCGCTCGAACGCGGATTCGAGCGCCTCGGAGGCGATGCCGGTGAGCGTCATGTCGACGAGGTCGTGCGCGAGCGGACGGAGCTCGATGATCTCGATCTCCGCCTCGGCGCCGACCGGCCGCAGCTGCTCGCGGACCGCGGCGAGGATGCGCTCGGCGAGCGCGGTCGAGTTCGACGGGTCACCCGTGCCGCCGGAGACGGCGACGATGCGGTACGTCATCGCGCACCCCCTGCGGTCGCGGATTCGGTCTCGCGCTCGGCGCGCGCGGCCCGGTCGCGGTAGGCCTGCGATTCGGGACCGCCGCCGGCCACCGGGTCCTCGCCCGCCCGGTGGCGCTCGACGAGCCATGCGTGGGTCGGGGCGTCGGGGACGTCGGCCGGGCGTGCGGCGTCCATCTCCCTGCGGAGCACCGGGAGCACCTCGGCGCCGAAGATGTCCATCTGCTCGAGCACGGTGTCGGTCGGCAGACCGGCGTGGTCGATGAGGAACATCAGGCGCTGGTAGTCGCCGGCCCAGTCGCGCATCGAGAGGTAGCGCTCGATGACCTGCTGGGGGCTGCCGACGGTGAGCGGGGTCTGCGCGGTGAAGTCCTCGAGGCTCGGACCGTGGCCGTAGACCGGGGCGTTGTCGAAGTACGGGCGGAACTGCGTGACGGCGTCCTGCGAGTTCTTCGCCATGAACACCTGCCCGCCGAGGCCGACGAAGGCCTGGTCGGCGCGACCGTGGCCGTAGTACTCGTACCGCTGGCGATAGAGCTTGACCATGCGCGCGGTGTGCGAGGCCGGCCAGAAGATGTTGTTGTGGAAGAACCCGTCGCCGTAGTAGGCGGCCTGCTCGGCGATCTCGGGGCTGCGGATCGAGCCGTGCCACACGAAGGGCGGCACTTCGTCGAGCGGGAAAGGCGTCACGGTGAACCCGTTGAGCGGGGTGCGGAGGTTGCCCTCCCAGTCGACGTTCTTCTCCCGCCACAGGCGGTAGAGGAGGTTGTAGTTCTCGATCGCGAGCGGGATGCCCTGCCGGATGTCCTTGCCGAACCACGGGTAGACCGGGCCGGTGTTGCCGCGGCCCATGGTGAGCGAGACGCGGCCCCCGGACAGGTGCTGGAGGTAGCCGTAGTCCTCGGCGAGCCGGGCGGGGTCGTTCGTCGTGATGAGCGTCGTCGCCGTCGAGAGGCGCAGCGTCGAGGTGGTGGCGGCGACGTGGGCGAGCAGGACCGCCGGGTTGGCCGGGGCGACGAAGGGCGGGTTGTGGTGCTCGCCGGTGGCGAACACGTCGAAGCCGACCTCCTCGGCCTTCTGGGCGATCCGCAGGGTGGACTGCAGCCGCTCGTGCTCCGTGGGGGTGGTTCCGGTCGTGGGATCGGTGGTGACATCGCCGATCGTGAAGACGCCGATTTCCATGATGCTCCTTCGTGCTCGACTGCGCACCGAGCTCTTTTGTTGAACTCTCAACTACTTGGTTAAAAGTTTAACACATTGACCGGCGCAGGTATTCCCGGCGGCGTTCGGCGGGGGAAGGCACAGCGGTCAGAGCAGGACGGTTGAAGTGGGATGGGCGGAGTGGGCGTGGGTGGGGCCGGTGCGGTGAGCGAGCGTCATGGAACGGGATGTCCTCACCCGACTGCGCGGCATCTTTCGATCTGCGCGCAATTGCGCGTGGATCGAAAGATACCGCGCAGTACGCACGGCGCCGGCGAGGGCCGAGACGCCGGTTCTCCCCCTCGGGCGCCTACCCTCGCCTCCCGGAGGCTCCGGCTCACACCCGGCCGAGGCGCCCGCGGAGCGGCCAGCGGAACGTGTGCCTGCGGGCCGGGTCGCCCCAGAGGGCACGGAGGTCGGCGGCGAAGGCGGCGAACACGTCGTCCCGGCCGGCCTCGGCGGCGGCGTGCACCGCCGTCCACGTCGACACGTAGCCGAGGAAGTCGTCGAGCGCGAGATCGCGGACGATGGCGAGGTCCGACATCGGGAGCTCGGGGAACGGGAAGGCGAGGGTCGCGTAGCCCGCGTCGACGTGACGGCGCTCCGGCGGCCAGAACGGACCGATCCCCTCCGTGTAGAAGCGATCGAACATGGGAGCGAACTCCGGCGGCGTCTCGATCACGCCGTAGCTCACGAGGGCGAGGACGGCGTGCGGTGCCGCGACCCGCCTGACCTCGGAGTAGAAGGCGTCGAGATCGAACCAGTGAGCGGCCTGCGCGGCGGCGACGAGGTGGACGGAGGCATCCGCGGCGGGCAGCGCCTCGGCGGGCGCTCGGACATAGGTGATGCGCGGGTGCGCGGTGGCGCGGGACAGCTGATCGGCGCTCGGGTCGGCGCCGATGACACGGGTGAAGTGCTCCGCGAGGCCGCGCGTCAGCTGTCCGGTCCCGCAGCCGACGTCGAGAGCGCAGAGCTCCGCGTCGTCCGCAGAGCCGGAGGCGGCAACAGACCGGCGAGCCGCCTCCGCGAGGTGGGCGGCGAGCTCCGGAGGGTACGAAGGCCGGAACCGAGCGTAGCGCTCGGCTCCGGCCTCGAACCGGTTCCGGGTCATGAGCGGGCCACCCGGCCCGTCCGCTGCGGCATCCGGATCAGATCCAGATCGCCGGGTCGACGAGCTCGAACTCGCCGCCGTGGGGCCGGGTCACCCCGGCCGGCTGCTTGATCGTCGCCGGCACGCCGACGGCGATCGAGTTCGGCGGGACGTCCTTGACGACCACCGCGTTCGCACCGACGGACGAGCCGTCACCCACCGTCACCGGGCCGATGACCTTGGCGCCGGCCCCGACGAGCACGTCGTTGCCGAGAGTCGGATGGCGCTTCTCCTGCTCCATCGAGGTCCCGCCGAGCGTGACCTGCTGGTAGAGCATGACGTCGTCGCCGATCTCCGCGGTCTCGCCGACGACGATGCCGTTGGCGTGGTCGATGAAGAAGCGGCGGCCGATCGTCGCGCCCGGATGGATCTCCACCCCGGTGAGGGTGCGCACGACCTGCGAGAGCAGACGTGCGGGGACCTTGCCGGAGGGGTGCTGCCACAGCTTGTGGAGACCGCGGTGCGCCCAGATCGCATGGAGACCCGGATAGCTGATGAGGGTGACGAGATCGCTGTGCACCGCCGGGTCACGGCGTCGGGCGTTGTCGAGATCCTCGCGCACGGTGGCCCGCACCGCGGGGCGCGTTGCGGCGAAGGCCGCGGCCACGGCGGCGGTGCCGACGGTGCCGACGGCGATCCTGGTCAGGAGAGACATCGTCCTCAGTCCATGTACTCGGAGAACAGCGGGGTGGTGAGGTAGCGCTCGCCGAAGCTCGGGATGATCACCACGACGCGCTTGCCCTGGAACTCGGGACGGGAGGCGACCTTCTCCGCGGCGGTGACGGCGGCGCCGGAGGAGATGCCCACGAGGAGGCCCTCCTCGGTGGCGACCTGGCGGGCCTTGGCGAAGGCGTCGTCGTTCGACACCGCGATGACCTCGTCGTAGACCTCGGTGTCGAGGATGTCGGGGACGAAGTTCGCGCCGATCCCCTGGATCATGTGCGGACCTGCCTGACCGGTGCTCAGCAGGGCGGAGGCCTCCGGCTCGACGGCGACGATGTGGATGTTCGGGTTCCTCTCCTTGAGGAGGCGGCCCGCACCGGTGATGGTGCCGCCGGTGCCGATGCCGGACACGAAGACGTCGACCTGGCCGTCGGTGTCGGCGAGGATCTCCTCACCGGTGGTCTCGCGGTGGACCTGCGGGTTGGCGGCGTTGGAGAACTGGCGGACGAGCACGGCCTCGTCGGCGGAGCCGATCTCCTCGGCCTTGGCGACGGCGCCCTTCATGCCCTCGGCCTTGGGGGTGAGGACGAGCTCGGCGCCGAATGCGCGGAGCAGCGCGCGGCGCTCCTTCGACATCGACTCCGGCATGGTGAGGACGACGCGGTAGCCGCGGGAGGCGCCGATCATCGCGAGCGCGATGCCGGTGTTGCCCGAGGTCGCCTCGACGATGGTGCCGCCGGGCTTGAGGTCGCCCGAGGCCTCGGCGGCGTCGATCATCGCGACGCCGATCCGGTCCTTGACCGAGTTCGCCGGGTTGTAGAACTCGAGCTTGCCGACGATCTCGGCACCGGTCCGCTCGCTCGCGCGGCCGAGCTTGACCAGCGGGGTCCGTCCGACGAGCTCGGAGACGTTGTTGTAGATCTTCAAGGCGTGTCCTTCCGTTCGCACACAGGGGGTGGGTGACCGCTGCGCGAGGAGCTCGGACCTGGGTATGGGAGGGCCGTGCTCTTCGCCCACACACCAGCCAATGGCTTCAGCTGCTGGATCCCGGCGGCGCCGCTGCGGGCACGCCGGGCTCGGTGATCTTCGTCGTCGTCAACGACGGTCGTGAGGCCATTATTCCATCGTCGCAGGCCGGGGGCCCACCGGGTCCGACACCCGGGACCAGCACCCCGGCGGTCACCCGAAGACGGACCGCCGACGGGCGGGCGGAGCGCAGAGGTGAGGTGAGCCCGGCTCGGCTAGAATCCGGGACCATGGCCATTCATCCCATCGTCGTCTACACCGAGCCCGTGCTCCACCGCCGGGCCGAGCCCGTCACCGACTTCGGCGAGGAGCTGCAGACGCTCATCGCCGACATGTTCGAGACCCTCGCCGCCTCGAAGGGGGTGGGCCTCGCAGCCCCGCAGATCGGCGTCGGGAAACAGGTGTTCGTCTATGACGCCGACGACGAGGCCGCCGGGATCCGGCGGCGCGGCGTGTTCGTCAACCCGGTCCTCGTCGCCTCGAAGATCGAGGACTCCCGTCCGGACCCCGACGCCGATTCCGAGGGGTGCCTGTCGGTCCCGGGCCTCGACTTCCCGCTCAAGCGGGCGCACCGGGTGACGGTCTCGGGAAGGGATGAGGCCGGTGAGCCGATCAGCCTCGCCGTCGAGGGCTGGTTCGCCCGGATCATGCAGCACGAGTTCGACCATCTCCAGGGAACGCTCTACGTCGACCGGCTCGATGCCCGCTGGTCGAAGAAGTGGAAGCGCGCCCGGAAGGAGTACGGGTACGACGAGGAAGGGATCTCCTGGCTGCCGGGGACCGACCCGGATCCGTTCGGCCACTGAGCCCCGATCCGTTCGGGCACTGAGACCCACGGCGCGCTCCGGGCGAGGACGCACCGCCCCGCGGACGCTCAGTCGCGGCGGTGCGCGTGGAGGTCGCGGCTCTGCCGGCGGAGCTCCGCTTCGAGATCGAACACCGGTTCCCCGCCCGGTTCGAGCGCGGCGCGCGCCTCCGGTGCGGACGATCCGCCGGACTCCCCCGCCGGGGTACCGGCCGCAGCGGAGCCGTCCCGCTGCGCCTGGGCGAGCCGGCGGTCGAGGTCGTCGAGATCGTCGAACTCCTCCGCCGTCTCCTCGAGCTCGGCGAGGAGCCCCTTGATGACGTCCGCGTGCGATTCCGCCTCGATGTTGAGCTCCCGGAAGCGCCAGTCGGCGGACTCGTCGTCGGCGGTGCGGGAGAGCACGTCGAGCACCCGGTCGCCGAGCACCTTGGACTGCTCGGTGTGGGCGAGAACGGTGAGCTGCCGGTCGAGATCGAGGAGGTGCTCGTAGTACTCGTGCATCGCAACGACGCGGTCGGCCATCGAGCGGAACGCGGTCGCGAGCTTGGAGAGATAGGTGTCGATCCGCGCGCTCGTCTGCGGTTCGCGCACGGACTCGAGCTCGCTGCGGAGCTCGACGAGCTCCTGCAGCCGGGTGCCGATCGAGGCGACGGCATGATCGAGGTCGACGCGCGCCACGTGGTCCTGCAGGATCGGATGGGTCCAGGCCCGGGTCTGCGCGATCCGCCGGGCGGTGACGACCGCGAGGTGGAAGAGGCGCTGCTCGTCGGTGTCCTGGCCGGAGGTCAGACCCGGGATCCAGCCGAGGTCCGAGGGGGTGATCCAGCGCGCGGCGGCCGCCGACTCCTTGTCCTTGCGCGACAGGCGGCGGGGATCCCGGCGGTACTTGAGTCCGGTCCAGCCCGCGGTCACCGCGGTGACCGCGCCGAAGACACCGGTGGCGACGATGCCGGTGGCGACGATGTCACCGGCGAGCGCGAAGATCGCGGTGGGCACTGCGGCGAGACCGGTCGCGGTGAGGCCGGCCCCTGCGGTGGTGCGGTAGACGAAGTTCGAGCGGATGATGTTGCGGCTCATCGCCGGTGACACGAAGACCGGGGCCGGGGAGCCCGCCGACGTCCGATAGCCGCGTGCCTTCCACGTGCCCATGACGCTCGGGGACACGCTGTCGGGCACGAGGATCCGATACACCGGCGGGGTCGTTCCGCACTCCTCGCGCCACAGCGACTTCCAGGTTCTCGTCACGGTCCACCTTCCGTCCTCGCAGCGACTGTCCGATCCGTGGGATCCAGTGTAGGCCGATGAACTGGACCATCTCTGAGTATTCGGGCGACAGCACGGCTCCCGAGGCGAAGTCGGGGGATATCCCCACCCCTCCTCGGGAGCCGTGGCGTGCCGCTGCGAGCCGGCGACCGGTCGCGTGCGGAGTCGCGCGGCCGCGGGCCGGTCGACGCGTCGGCCGCGGGCGGGCCGCCGGCCGACGCGTCAGCCGCCGATCTTTGCCATGATCATCTCGCGCGCCTTCCCGGCATCGGCCTGGCCGCGGGTGGCCTTCATGATCGGGCCCATGAGGGCGCCGATCGCCTGCATCTTGCCGCCCCTGATCTTCTCGACGACGTCGGGGTTGTCCGCGATCGCCTGGTCGACCGCCGCTTCGAGCGCTCCGGTGTCCTCGACGATCTCGAGTCCGCGGGCGGACATCACCTCGGCCGGGGAACCCTCGCCGGCGGCGACCCCGCCGAGCACCTTCCGGGCGAGCTTGTCGTTGAGCTTCCCGGCGTCGACGAGCCCGGTGAGCTCGGCGACCTGGACCGGGGTGGCGATCCGGGTGGGCTCGACGTCGTCCTGCTTGGCGAGGCGGGCGATCTCGCCGGTCCACCACTTGCGCGCGGCGGCCGGGGAGGCGCCGGCGGCCACCGTCTCCTCGATCGGGTCGAGCAGGCCGGCGTTGATGACATCGCGCATCTCGAGCTCGGAGAAGCCCCACTCCCTCAAGAGCCGACGGCGCCGCTGCGCGGGCAGCTCGGGCAGAGTGCTGCGGATCTCCTCGACCCAGTCGCGCGCGGGCTCGACGGGCACGAGGTCGGGCTCAGGGAAGTACCGGTAGTCATCGGCGTCGGACTTCACGCGGCCCGAGGAGGTCTCCCCGGTGTCCTCGTGGAAGTGCCGGGTCTCCTGGAGAACCGACCCGCCGGCCTCGAGGATCTCGGCCTGCCGGGTGATCTCGAAGCGGACGGCCCGCTCGATCGACCGGAACGAGTTGACGTTCTTCGTCTCCGTCCGGGTGCCGAGCGGAGCATCGGGCGAGGGACGCAGCGACACGTTGACGTCGGCGCGCACATTGCCCTGCTCCATCCGCGCCTCGGACACGCCGAGCGCCTTGAAGATGTCGCGGAGGGTGCGGACGTAGGCCGAGGCGACCTCGGGAGCGCGCTCCCCGGTGCCGGTGATGGGGTGGGTGACGATCTCGACGAGCGGCACCCCGGCCCGGTTGTAGTCGACGAGGGAGTGCTGGGCGCCGTGGATCCGGCCGGCCGAACCGCCGACGTGGGTGTTCTTGCCGGCGTCCTCCTCCATGTGCGCGCGCTCGATGGGCACGGTGACGAGCTCGCCGTCGGCGAGCTCGACCTCGACCTCGCCGTCGAACGCGATCGGCTCGTCGTACTGGGAGGTCTGGAAGTTCTTCGGCACGTCCGGGTAGAAGTAGTTCTTCCGGGCGAAGCGGCACGATTCGGCGATCTCGCAGCCGAGCGCGAGGCCGATCCTCACCGCGTACTCCACCGCCCGGCCGTTGACCGCCGGCAGCGCTCCGGGCAGGCCGAGGGACACCGGGGTGACGTTGGTGTTCGGTCCCCCGCCGAAGGTGTTGGGGGCGGCGTCGAACATCTTGGTCGCGGTGCCGAGCTCGACGTGGACCTCGATGCCGATGACCGGATCGTATTTCGCGATTGCGTCTGCGTACTTCATCGTGTTCCTCACAGTTCCGGTGCCTGCGCGAGCAGAGTGTGGCCGCGGGCGGAGTCGAGGGCGGATTCGAGAGCGGCGCCGATCCGGTAGAGGCGGACGTCCTCGTGGGCGGGGGCGAGGAGCTGGAACCCCACGGGCAGGCCGTCGGAGAGCCCGGCGGGCAGCGACATCCCCGGGATGCCGGCGAGGTTCGCCGGGATCGTCGCGACGTCGCCGAGGTAGAGCGCCATGGGGTCGGGGCTCTTCTCCGCGCCGAACCCGAACGCCGTGGTCGGGGCCGTGGGCGAGACGAGCACATCGGCCTGCTCGAACGCGGCGGCGAAGTCGCGCTGTACGAGCGTGCGGACCTTCTGCGCCGAGCCGTAGTAGGCGTCGTAGTAGCCCGCCGACAGCGCGTAGGTGCCGAGGATGATGCGGCGCTTGACCTCCGCCCCGAACCCGGCCGCACGGGTGGCGGCCATGACGGTCTCGGCGGTGACCGGACCGGCGTCCGGCTCGACGCGCAGGCCGAAGCGCATGCCGTCGTAGCGGGCGAGGTTCGAGGACACCTCCGAGGGCATGATGAGGTAGTACGCGTCGAGGGCGTAGCCGATCGACGGGCAGTCGACCTCGACGATCTCGGCGCCCTGGGATGCGGCGAGGTCGAGGGCGGCGCGGAACTCGGCGCTCACTCCCTCCTGGTAGCCGTCGCCGGCGAGCTGCCGGATGACGCCGAGGCGCACGCCGGAGAGCGCACCGCCGGAGGCTCCCTGCTGAGCGGCGCCGAGGAAGTCGGGCACGTCGCCGGGCAGCGACGTCGAGTCGTGCGGGTCGTGGCCGGCGAGGATCTGGTGGAGGGCGGCCGCGTCGGCGACGGTGCGCGCGACGGGGCCCACCTGGTCGAGGCTCGAGGCCATCGCGATGACGCCGTAGCGGGAGACCGAGCCGTAGGTCGGCTTGACGCCCACGGTGCCGGTGAAGGCGGCGGGCTGCCGGACGGACCCGCCGGTGTCGGTGCCGACGGAGAACGGGGTCTCGAAGGCGGCGACGGAGGCCGCGGCACCGCCGGAGGAGCCGCCCGGCACCTTGGTGGTGTCCCAGGGGTTCGTCGTGTTGCCGAAGGCCGAGTGCTCCGTCGAGGAGCCCATGGCGAACTCGTCGAGGTTGGTCTTGCCGAGGAGCGGGAGTCCGGCCTCCTTCGTCCGGCGGTAGACCGTGCCGTCGTAGGGCGGCACCCAGTCAGCGAGGATCTTCGACCCGGCGGTCGTCGTGATCCCGGAGGTGACGACGAGGTCCTTGTGGGTGACCGGGACCCCCGCGAACGGGTGGAGGTCCTCGCCGGCCGCCCGCTTGCGGTCGACCTCGGCGGCGGTCGCCAGCGCCACGTCGCCGGTGACGGTGATGAAGGAGTGGACGGTCCCCTCGACCTGCTCGATGCGGTCGAGGTGGGCGCGGGTGACCTCGGTCGAGGAGAACTCGCCGGCGCGGAGGCCGGCGGCGAGCTCGACGGCGGTGCGGCGCGTGAGGTCGGCGGTGGTGTCGGCCATGTCAGTCCTCCCCGAGGATCTGAGGGACGAGGAACTTCGCGTCCTGCGACTCCGGTGCTCCGGACAGCGCCTGCTCGTTCGTCAGGGTCTCCCCGACGACGTCCTCGCGGAGGACGTTGGACAGCGCGATGGGGTGGGACGTGGCCGGGACCTCGGGGGTGGCGACCTCGGACACGCGGGCCACGTGGGTGAGGATCGAGTTGAGGTCGCCGGCCATGCGCGTGAGCTCGTCCTCGCTCATCGCGATCCGGGAGAGATCGGCCAGGTGGGCGACCTCCGCGGAAGTGAGAGCGGACTTCTCCGACATCTGCACCCTTTCGTTGACGTGTGATCTACGGGGACGAGTCTAGTGGTTCCCGCGCGGCCGGTTCCGCCGTCCCCGCACGGGGTGCCGGAGCCGCCGGGGCCGATGGCCCGCGGACGGTCGGCGGGAACGGTCGGGTGTGTGTCAGCAGAGACGGACGGCCGGGCGCATGTCAGCGGGAACGGCCGGGCGTCAGCGGGGACGGCGCACGAAGGGCAGGGCACCGGGGAGCATCGCGACCTTCCCCTGACCTGCCCTCACGGCGCAGACGATCGATCCGATGACGTGATAGATGCCGATCACCGACCAGGTGACCATGGCGACCCCGATGGGGAAGAACTGTCCGTTGTACTGCGGCTCGTCGCCCAGGAGGTAGAGCAGGAGGATGTGCACGCCCACGAGCACGAGCGTGTAGAGGCCGAAGCTGATCGACCAGTTGAGGGCGTTCCGGGTGTTGAGCCGGGCGGTCAGCGAGTCGCGCGCGTGGGTGTTGTGCACGATCGCCGTGGCGATGATGCCGAAGATGTTGCCGAGGATGAAGAAGCCGAACAGGCTGATGAGGCCGAGCCACCACCCGAGCGCCCCGGTCCTCCCCGATGCGTGCCCGGCCGGATGCTGCACTCCCCCTGCGGGCGGGCCCGCCGCGGGGTGGGCCGGCCACCCGCTGCCGGGCTGCGCCGCTGTGGGATCGGGCTGACCCGCTGTGGGGTTCGCCGGCCACCCGCTGCCAGAGGACGGCGGATGGGGGGCGGGAGCGCCCGGAGCAGGGCGACCGTGCGGCTGCTGGGGATCGTTCATCGTGGTTCCGTTCTCATGCTTCGTGCGCGTCCCCGGGGGTGCGACGTCGTCCGCACCAGTGTGCCGGAACACGGGTCACGGCGCAGAGCCGTCTCGTTCCCCGTCCTCGTCCGCGTCGCCGGACCGACCGTCCCCGGCCGCGGACGGCCCCTCGGCGAGGAGTGCGACGAACGCGGTCTCGTCGAGCACGGGGATCCCGAGGGATTCGGCCTTCTCGAGCTTCGAGCCGGCATTCTCCCCGGCGACGACGTAGTCCGTCCTCTTCGACACCGAACCGGCCGCCTTCCCGCCGGCCGCGGTGATCGTCTCCTTGATCCCGTCCCGGGTGAACCCCTCGAGGCTGCCGGTGGCGACGATCGTCAGTCCCGCGAGCGTCTGGGGCACGCCGGTGGCCTCGGGCTCCGGGTCGGCCATGGCGACCCCGGCACGCTCCCAGGTGTCGACGATCTCCCGGTGCCAGTCCACGGCGAACCATTCGACGACGCTCTCCGCGATCGTCGGACCCACCCCTTCGACCTCGGCGAGCTCCTCGACCGAGGCGCCGCGCAGCGCCTCCATCGACCGGAACCGCTCGGCGAGGGCCCGGGCCGCAGTCGGCCCGACGTGCCGGATCGACAGCGCGACGAGCACGCGCCAGAGCGGGCGGGTCCTGGCCGCGGCGATCTCCTCGAGCATCGTCACGGTGTTCGCCCGCGGCACGGACGGCTTCTTGAGCTCACCGGCCTTCTCCCCGCGGACGTAGAACTCCGGCTTCGTGTAGAAGTACTTCACCCGCTCGATCTCGCCGGTCGGCTCCCCCTTGACCCGCCTCTCCCGCTCGATCTCGACGTCGGCGAGGTCCTCGGCGGTGAGGTCGAACAGCTGCGCCTCGCTCCTCAGCGGCGGCTCCTCGGGGGCGACGGGCTGCGTGAGCGCGAGGGCGGCCTCCTCCCCCAGCGCCTCGATGTCGAGCGCGGCGCGGGAAGCGAGGTAGAACAGCCGGTTCGCCACCTGGGACGGGCACGACCGGGCGTTCGGGCACCGGATGTCCTTGTCGCCCTCGCGCATCTCGCGCAGCCCGGTGCCGCACGAGGGGCACTCGGCGGGCATGACGAACTCCCGTTCGTCCCCGGTGCGCGCTGCGGCCACCGGCCCGAGCACCTCGGGGATGACGTCCCCCGCCTTCCGGATCGTCACCACGTCGCCGATGAGCACGCCCTTGCGCCTGACCTCGTGCGCGTTGTGGAGCGTCGCCTTGCTCACCGTGGAGCCCGCGACGGTCACCGGCTCCATCACTGCGAACGGGGTCACCCGCCCCGTCCGGCCGACCTGCACCTGGATGTCGAGCAGCCGGGTGGTGACCTCCTCGGGCGGGTACTTGTAGGCGATCGCCCAGCGCGGTGCGCGGGAGGTGTAGCCGAGCTCCTCCTGCATACCGATGTCGTCGACCTTGACGACCACCCCGTCGATCTCGTGGATCACGTCGTGGCGGTGCTCGCCGGCGTGCGCGATGAAGTCCTCGACCTCGGCCTCCGTCGTGCGCACCGCGTAGTACTCGCTGATCGGCAGTCCCCACTCCCGCAGCTGCTCGTAGACCTCCGACTGCGCCGACGGCTCCGGGTGGTCCGGGTCCGCAGGGGTCCAGGCGGCGATCCCGTGGACGAGCATGTGGAGCGGGCGCGAGGCGGTGACCTGCGGGTCCTTCTGGCGCAGCGATCCGGCCGCGGCATTGCGCGGGTTGGCGAACGGCGCCTTCCCCGCCTCGACGAGAGCGGCGTTGAGCTCGGTGAAGCGCTCGATGGGGAAGAACACCTCACCGCGGATCTCGACCTCCGCCGGCGGGAACTCCGCGGCGAGCCGGGCCGGGATGTCCGCGATCGTCCGCACGTTCGCGGTGATGTCCTCGCCGGTGCGGCCGTCGCCGCGGGTCGCGGCCCGCACGAGCTCTCCGTCGTGATAGAGGAGGTTGACCGCGAGTCCGTCGATCTTGAGCTCGCACAGGAACCGGGTGCCGGCGGGCACGGACTTGTCGGTGCGCGCCCGCCACGCCCGCAGCTCCTCGATCGAGAAGACGTTGTCGAGGCTGTACATCCGCGACAGGTGCCGGACCTCCGCGAAGGTCGAGGTGTCGACGGCTCCGCCCACGGTCTGCGTCGGCGAGGAGTCGTCGGCGAGCTCGGGGAAGCGCTCCTCGAGCTCCCGCAGGGCCACCATGAGCCGGTCGTACTCCGCATCCGACACCGTCGGCGCATCGCGCTCGAAGTACGCTTCGCGGTGCGCTTCGATCGTCGCGCTGAGCTCCTGGGCGTACCGGGCGCGGGCCGAGGCGTCGCTGAGATCGACCTCGGCGACATCGCCGGTTCGGGGGTCGGCCGGGCCCGGCGTCCCGCCGGTCGACTGCTCCCCGCCCGGCTCCTCGCTCACCGCATCCTCCGCGCGTGTCATCGGTCCTCCCGCATCATCGTCGTCCTCCGGTCGTGCCGCGCACGCCCGCCCCGTCCCGACCGCCTCGCCCGGCGGTCACGACTCCTCCGCGAGCGCGTCGGCGAGCCGGGCCGCGAGCGCGGTGTTCCCGAGCGCGGTCCGCACCGAGGCGTCGGCCGGGAGCAGCGGCGGGAGTCCGACCGGCAGCTCCCACCCGGTGAGGATACCGAACCCGGCCAGGGTCGACCGGCTCATCCCGATGCGCTCCCACGGTTCGGCGAGCGCGCCCACCCACTGCGTGACCGCGTCCGGCCGCTGTCCGGCGCGGGCGGGCAGGCGCAGCCATACCTCGGTCCCGGTGTCGACGGCTTCGGCGACCTCCTCCCACCCGCGGTCGCCGAGCGATTCGAGCGGGACGCTCAACGCCCTCGCCCCGGCGTCGGCGAGGAGGCGCCGGTGGGGGACGGCCGCGCCGCGGATCCGCACGTGGCCGAGCGCCGGCAGACCGAGGATCGTGTCCGGACCGGTCCGGCGGAGGAGCGCGGCGAGCACCGCGGTGACCGTCTGCTCGGCGAGCGCCGGCAGGGTGCGGAATCCCGAGACCGTGGGCACCGCTCCGCTGAGGATCGCGTCGAGGGACGGCTCCCACAGCCGGACCCGCGGCCGGGCCCCGAGCAGCCGCTCGCAGCGGTCGAGCTCCGCGGCGATTCCGGCGGCGTAGTCCGCGGCGACGTCGCGCACCGCTCCGCGGTCGCCGAGCACCGGCGCGCCGCTCGGCAGGCTGAGCGCCCGGATCAGCGTCCACGGACCCGGCAGCGTCACCAGCGTGCGACCGGCGTACCCCTCGCCGTACTCCCCGAGGGCGTCGAGGGTGCGGCCGAACCGCGAATCCTCGACCCGCTGGTCCCGTCCCTCGCCGCGGCTCAGGCGCCAGCCGAAGGAGCCGAGGTCGACGGGCAGTTCGGCGAGCAGGCGCACCGCGGCCCCGATCCCGTCGACGGCCCATCGGGTGCCGCCCTGCGCCGGGACACCGGTGTGCGCGATCGCCGGATAGCCGGCGGCGAGGTCCTCGAACACCGCCGAGGTGCCCTCCCGGGGGTCCTCTCCCGGCCACACCCCGGTGGTCGAGAAGGAGCGCTGGGCGGAATCGCGGCTCATCGGCCGCGTCCGCGGAGGATGACCCGGCGGATGCCCGGGGTGTCGAAGCCCATGATGCGGCCGTAGAAGCCGAGCTCGGTCTCGAGAGAGTCGATGAGGGTCTCCGTCCGGACGAAGCCGTGCGATTCGCGCGGGTAGATCTTCGCGACGTAGGGCAGGTCGAGCCGTTCGAGGGCGGCGACGAGCCGGTCCGTCTGGCTCTGCGGCACCACCGGGTCGAGCTCGCCGTGGAACACCGCCACGGGGGCGGACAGGGCGTCGAGCCGGTTGAGCGGAGCGCGCTCCTCGTAGATCGCCGCGGACTCCGGCAGCGGACCGACGAGCGTGCCGATGTAGTGCGATTCGAAGTCGTGGGTCTCGGTGACGAACCGGGTGAGCTCCGCGACCCCGTAGTACGAGGTCCCGCACGCGAAGTCGCTCGTCGTGGTGAGCGCATTGAGGACGGTCCACCCGCCGGCGGAGCCGCCGCTGATCGCGAACCGGTCCGCGTCGGCCTCACCGGCGGCGGCGAGGCCGCGGAGCACGGTCACGGTGTCCGCGACGTCGACGATCCCCCACTGCCCGCGCAGCCGGTCGCGATAGGCGCGCCCGTACCCGGTGGAGCCGCCGTAGTTGACGTCGACGACGCCGATCCCGCGCGAGGTGAAGTAGGCGTGGTGGGCCGAGACCATGGGCACCGCCTGGCCGGTGGGCCCGCCGTGGACGAAGGCGACATATGGGGGCGCCTCGCCGGCGGGTCCGGAGAAGCGGGGGCTGCGCGGCGGATACACGACGGCCGGGATCCCGTCGAACTCCCGCAGCTCGGCGTTCGGGTAGTGGTCGACGTGGGCGAGGCGCGAGTTCGACAGCGCCACCGGCAGGAGCTCGCGGGAGGCGAGGTCGAAGGTGTAGAGCCCGTTCACGCGCTGCGCGCTGCCGCCGATGAGGAGGGCCGTCCCGGCCCGGTAGTCCTGGATCGAGAAGCTCGTCAGCCCGCAGTCGAGGAGCCGGTGCTCGCCGGTATGGACGTCGGCCCACACGAGGGACGACGTCCCGTACCGGCTCTCCGCGAGGATCCGGTTGCCGCGCTCCACCGGAAGGTGCCAGCGGTCGCCGAGCGACCACAGCGGACCGCCGATCTCCCCGTCGGTACGCAGCAGCGACACCTCCTCGGCCGGGCCGACCCCGGCCTCGCCCCGGCTGCGGGCGAGGAAGGCGGGGACGTCGAGGCGGTAGAGCTCCCACCAGCCGGTCCGGTCGGCGCTGACGACGAGCGTCGTGCTGCCGAGCCATTCCGGCTGCAGCACCGACTCCTCGCTCCGTCCGAAGATCGCGACGGCCGGCCCGACCGGGCGCCCCTCGGTGAGCTCCTGGACGAACACCCGGGTCTCGTCCCAGGGCATGTGCGGGTGGTCCCAGCCGATGAAGGACAGGAAGCGGCCGTCCGGGGAGATCCGCGGCCACGCGAGGAAGTGGGGCCCCTGCGCGAGCGTGACCGGCCCGCCGTCCTCGACCGGCGCGACGATGGAGCGCTGCACCCTGCCGGGATCGCGATGACTCTCCCGGACGGCGAGCAGCCGGCCGCCGGTGTGCACGAGATCGCCGTAGCGCACGGCCGACCGGGACGCCGGGGTGAGCGGGACGGGCCGGGCGTCCGGGTCCCGGGTGTCGAGGCCGTGGATGCGCTGATCGGTCGCGTTGACGAAATAGAGCATGCCCGAGCCGGGGTCGATCTCCCAGGCCCCGCCCCCGTACTCGTGGACGCGGCTGCGGGCGTTGTAGCCGCACGGGAGGACGAGCGCGTCGTCGTCGAACCGACCGGTGCGGGACACGAAGATCCCCGTCCGCCCCTCCTCGGAGGACAGACGCCGGGAGTACCAGACCGCGTCGCCGACGAACCGGGCGCGCTGGATCGGTTCGGACCCCGCGGCCACGTGCGCGGCGGTGATCGGGGACTCCCAGGATCCGAACGGTGCGGTGCTCATGGTTCCACAGTAGCGAGTGGAACGGACACCGGTCCGCCGCCCCCGCCCCACTGCGGCACGGCAGGAGCGGCGGCCCGTCAGACCGCGGCGGCGCTCCGGTGGGTGCGGTCGATCGTCGACTGGCCGAGCACCCGGGAGCCGCGGTAGATCACCATGGTCTGTCCCGGGGCGACCCCGGACAGGGGCAGCGCGGTGGCGACGTGCATGAGCCGGCCGGGCGGCCGGGAGCGGGGCGGAGTGATGCCCTCGGGATCGGTCGCCTCGGCGTCCTCCGCCTCGGCGATGTGCTCGCCGAGCCACATCCGGGCCGGCACCGGGTCGGCGTGGGCGCGGATCTGCACCTCGCAGTCGATCGCGGCGGACTCCGCATAGCCGACGTCGGCCGGCGGCGCCCCGCACCACGAGGTGCGGATCCCGTCGAGGCGGTCGACGGACAGCGCCTTCCGCGGCCCCACGGTCACGGTGTTCTCGCGCGGATCGACCGCGAGGACGTAGCGCGGCTTCCCGTCGTCCGCCGGGCGCTCGATGCGGAGGCCCCGGCGCTGGCCGACGGTGTACGTCATCGCGCCCTCGTGCTCACCGAGCACGTGCCCGTCGGCGTCGGTGATGAGGCCGGGGCGCATGGGGATCTTGTCGGACAGCCATGCCTTCGTGTCCCCGTCGGGGATGAAGCAGATGTCGTAGGAGTCGGGCTTGTCGGCGACCGGGAAGCCGCGCTCGCGGGCCTCCGCGCGGACCTCGGCCTTCGACGCCGACGCCCCGATCGGGAACAGGCAGTGCCGCAGCTGCTCCTGGGTGAGCACCCCGAGCACGTAGGACTGGTCCTTGTTGAGGTCGAGCCCGCGGTGGAGCTCGGGCTCGCCGTCGCCGTCCCGGGCGATCTCCGCGTAGTGGCCGGTGGCCACCGCGTCGAAGCCGAGCGCGATCGCCCGGTCGAGGAGCGCGGCGAACTTGATCTTCTCGTTGCACCGCATGCACGGGTTCGGGGTGCGCCCCTGGGAGTACTCCGCGACGAAGTCGTCGACGACATCGGCCTTGAACCGCTCGGAGAAGTCCCAGACGTAGAACGGGATGCCGAGCATGCCCGCCACCCGGTGGGCGTCCCGGGAGTCCTCGATCGTGCAGCAGCCGCGCGAACCGGTGCGCAGGGTACCGGGCATGCGCGAGAGCGCCAGGTGGACGCCGACGACCTCGTGCCCGGCGTCGACGGCGCGCGCTGCGGCGACGGCGGAGTCGACTCCCCCGGACATCGCGGCGAGGACCCTCATGACTGCACGCCCGTCTCCGCGGGTCGCTCCCCCGAGGCCATACCGGCCCGGCGGGCGCGCGCGACGACGTCCGGGACCGCGGCGAGGAGTCGGTCGACGTCGTCCTCAGTGGTCTCCGGGCCCAGGGTGAAGCGCTGGCAGGCGCGCGCGGTCGCCTCGTCCCGCCCGCAGGCGAGCAGGACCTCCGAGGGCCGGGACACGCCTGCCGAGCACGCCGAACCGGCCGAGGTCGCGAAGCCGGCGGCGTCGAAGCCGAAGATCAGTGTGTCGCCCTCGCAGCCGGGGAACACCATGTGGACGTTGTTCGGCAGCCGCCCGTCGCCGCGCGGACCGGAGAGCTCCGCGTCCGGGACGGCGGACTCGATCCCGGCGATGAGCCGGTCGCGCAGCTCCGCGAGGCGCCCGGCCCGCGCCGGGAGGTCGGCGGTCGCGTCCCGCGCGGCCGCTGCGAAGGCGACGGCGCCGGCGACGTCGAGGGTCCCGGAGCGAACGGAGCGCTCCTGCCCGCCGCCGTGGAGCTCCGGCTCGGGTGCGAGGTCCCGGCTGAGCACGAGAGCGCCGATCCCCCCCGGACCGCCGATCTTGTGGGCGGTCACCGTCATCGCGTCGACGCCGAGCGCAGCGAAATCGAGCGGCAGCTGCCCGAACGCCTGGACCGCATCGGTATGGACGGGCACGCCGCGGGCGTGGGCGAGGTCGACGATCTCGGCGATCGGCTGCACCGTGCCGATCTCGTTGTTCGCAGTCATCACCGACACGAGGGCGGTGCGCCCCGGGTCGCTCGCGAGCGCGGTCTCGAACGCGGCGAGGTCGAGGCGCCCCTCGGCATCGACCGGCACCCGGACGACCTCGGCGCCGAGACGGGTGAGCGAGTCGGCGGCCTCGGCGACCGCCGGGTGCTCGATCGTCGAGATGAGGATGCGCGGGCGCGGGGCGTCGGCGCCGCGCAGCCGCCACAGGCCCTTGATCGCGAGGTTGTCCGCCTCGGTGCCGCCGGAGGTGAGGACGACCTCGGCGGGCGAGGTCGCGCCGACGGCCCGGGCGATGTCCTCGCGGGCGGACTCGAGCCGCATCCGGGCGGCCTGGCCCTCGGCATGGAGCGACGACGGGTTCGCGACCCGTTCGAGCTCTGCGGTGTAGGCCGCGAGCACCGACGGCGTCATGGGCGAGGTGGCGGCATGATCGAAATAGGTGCGCACCACCCTGATTCTACGCCGGTGGCAGGGAGAGTCCACCGCCCCGGCACCCGCCCCGCGTCCACGTTCCGGCCCGGTGCCATGCGCCGCCCGGGTCGGTCGTACAGTACCCCTCATGACCTCCAGCCCCGCGCAGACGACCTCGCCTGCCCCGCGCTCGGCCGTGCGCCGCGTCGCGCTCGCCTCCGGCATCGGCAACGCGATCGAGCTCTACGACTTCATCATCTACGGCCTCGCCTCGGCGATCGTCTTCAACCAGGTGTTCTTCGTCACCGAGGATCCGCTCGTCGGCACGCTCATCGCCTTCCTCACCATGGGCGCCGGGTTCCTCTCCCGGCCGCTCGGCGGGCTCGTGTTCGGCCACTTCGGCGATCGGCTGGGCCGGAAGTCGATGCTCGTCATCACCCTCACCGCCACCGGCGTGTGCACCTTCCTCATCGGACTCGTGCCGCCGACGGAGCAGGTGGGCCTCATCGCTCCGTTCCTCGTCCTCGCGCTGCGCCTGCTCCAGGGCTTCTTCATGGGCGGCGAGCAGGGAGGGGCGTTCGTCATGGTGACCGAGCACGCCCCGCACGGCACGAAGTCCTTCTACGGCGGCTGGGCCACCGGCGGCTCCCCGCTCGGCTCGATCCTCGGCACGCTCGCGTTCACGCTCGCCGCCTCGGCCACCGGGGACGCGTTCCTCGACTGGGGCTGGCGGCTGCCGTTCTTCGCGTCGGCGCTCCTCGTGCTCGTCGGCCTCTACATCCGCCTGCGGCTCGACGAATCCCCGGAGTTCACCGCCCTCGAGCGCTCCGATGCGACCGCCGCGGCCCCGCTCGTCGAGGTCATGCGCACCGCTGGCCTGTTCGTCCTCGCCGGCCTGCTCCTCAATATGGGCTTCAATCTCACGATCTTCATCGTCAACACCTTCTCGATGGCGTTCGGCACCGAGGCGCTCGGGATGGAGCGCTCGACGATCCTCACCGCCGGCCTCATCGGCTCCGCGGTCCACCTCGTCACGTGCCTGACTGCGGCGTATCTCGGCGACCGGATCGGGATGACGAAGGTCATGACGGTCGGCGCCGGTCTCCTCATCCTCTGGGCGTTCCCGTTCTTCTGGTTCTTCTCCTCCGGCACCGCCCTCGGCGCGACGATCGCGATCGTCGGCGGCTATGCGGCGGCCGGCGTGCTCTGGGGGCCGATGGCCTACTGGTTCACCGCGCTCTTCGCACCGCGCTTCCGCTACTCCGGAGTGTCGGTGTCGTTCCAGGTGGGCGCCGTGCTCGGCGGAGGGCTCTCGCCCACGGTGTCGACGTGGCTGCTCCGCACCTTCGACGGCGCGACTTGGCCGATCTCGGTGTACCTCGTCGGCGGCGGGGTGCTCGCGCTCATCGGCCTCGCCCTCGGCAGACAGCGCATCGCGCGGGCGCAGCAGGGGGACCAGCCGCCTACCGCGCCCGCGCGATCCTGAGACCGGTGGGGCCGCTCGCTCAGTAGTCCTCGGTCGCGGGCTGCTCCACCCCGGAGCTGTCCCCGAGCGTGTGCTCGAAGGCCTCGACCCAGGTGCCGTCCTCCCGCGCCTGCTCGAGGATCTCGTTGATCGCGGTCCGCAGCTCCTTCTCGTCCTTGGGCATCCCGATGCCGTAGGGCTCCTCAGAGAACGGCTCGCCGACGACGCGCATCTCGTCCCCGTACTGCGCGGCGTACCCGCGGAGGATCGAGTCGTCGGTGGTCACCGCGTCGACATTGCCCGCCTGCAGGTCGTTGATGCACTTGGGGTAGGCGTCGTAGGTGACGAGATCGGCCTCGGGGTAGTCCGTCTCGATGCGCATCGCCGTCGTCGAGGCGTCCGCCGAGCACACCGTGGTGCCGGCGAGGTCGTCGGGCCCGTTGATCTCCGAGTCCGCGAGCACGAGGAGATCCTGACCGGCCATGTAGTACGGCCCGGCGAAGTCGATGACCTGCTTGCGCTCGTCGTTGATCGTGTAGCTCGCGACGACGAGGTCGACGGTCCGCTGCTGGAGGAAGGGCTCGCGGTTCGGCGTCACGGTCTCGATGAACTCGATGTCCTCGGGGGCGAATCCGATGCCGGCGGCGACGAGCTTCGCGATCTCGACGTCGAAGCCCTCGGGGATGTCCGAGCCGACCTCGACGTTCGCCAGCCCCGGCTGGTCGTACTTGACGCCGATCCGCAGGGTGCCGCGCTCGTTCGCCTCCGACCAGGTCGGCGACCCCTCGAGCGCGAAGTCCTCGGCGACCGTGTACTCCGGCGCCTCCGCTCCGCCCTCGGACCCGCCCGACTCCCCGCCGCCGGGGGTGCCCGACTGACCGCACCCGGCGAGTGCGAGCGCGCCGGTCGCGGCGAGCGCCGCCATCCATCGTGTCCTGGCCATGTCGTCTCCTGTGGTCCGTGCCGGGTCCGTCCCGGTCCGCGTGCTGATCCGGATGCGCCGCGCGGGCCGTTCCGAGCGCGCGGGACGGCACATCTGCCAGCAGTGTGACATCCGGCACACCCGGTTGCCGTCGCGTCGCCGGGATCGTTGTCCCTTCGTGATGAGGCCGGTTCCGGCCTCGCTACACTGTTCGGGTGCTCACCGCCCTGACCTTCGTCCTCTTCGCCTATTCCGCCGTGCTCACCGTCTGGGGGCTCGTCCTCGCGATCCGCAACACCGCCGCGGGTCCGTGGCTCCTCGGAGCGACCGCCGGGATGCTCGCCCTCCTCGTCGTCCAGCTCATCGTGTCGATCGTCCTTTGGGGGCGCTCAGCGGACACCGACCCGCTGCTGTTCTTCGGCTATCTCCTCACCGCGATGCTGCTCGTGCCGCTCGCCGGGTTCTGGGCCTTCGCCGAGCTCAGCCGCTGGGGTCCGGCGGTGGTCGCCGCCGCGGGGATCACCGTGTTCGTCATGATCGAGAGGATGGATCAGATTTGGCTGTGAACCCCGGTTACTCCGCCATGCACTCCGGCCCGGGGCGCGCGCTCACCGCCGTCTACGGGGTGTTCGCGCTCGCCGCGAGCGCCCGGGCCGGCTACCAGATCATCCGCGAGTTCGACGACGCCCCGCTCGCCTACACCCTGTCCGCGGTCGCCGCCGGCGTCTACATCATCGCGACGATCTGCCTCGTCATCGGCAATCGCACGACCCATCGGATCGCTGTCGTGTCGTGCCTCATCGAGCTCGTCGGCGTGCTCGTCGTCGGCATTCTCAGCCTCACCCACCCGGAGGTGTTCGGCGCGCCGAGTGTGTGGTCGGGCTTCGGGATCGGCTACGGCTTCATCCCGCTCGTCCTCCCGGTCGTGGGCCTGTGGTGGCTCCGGCGGGTCGGCAGGGCCGTGCGTCCGTCGGCGGGCGCGAGCCCTCACGGCTGACGGGCACGAGCACCGCTCCGTCAGCCGCGAACCGGCATCACTCCTCGGTCGTCTGCGAGGACAGGAGGAACCAGTCGGAGCCGTAGACCGTGTTCTCCGCACCGGCGCTCGTGAGCATGTAGGGCACGGAGGCCTCGATCTGCACCGCGTTGCCTTCGCCTTCGCTAGTCATCACGGCCTCGACCGCGGTCCCCATGTCGATGGAGAAGTCCTCGGGCACGGAGAGGGCGATGGTGCACCGCGCCTCGCCGAACGACACCGCGCCGACCTCGGTCTCGAGCGCGTACCCCGACAGCGGTGCGCCGGTGTACGGCTCGCACGTCACGGTGACGTCCTCGAAGGCGTTGTCGCCGTCGGTGAACTGGTCGACGTACTCCCGGAACCCGCTGAAGGCCTCGGTCGGGTAGGTGAGCTCGACGGGGCTCTCGGGCAGCTCACCGGTCTCGAGGAAGCCGTCGAGCTGGGTCGCGGCCGCCGCGGCGACGTCCTGGTGGGCGTCCGGAGCCACCGGCACGGCACCGTCGCCGGCGGCGAGCAGGGTCGGCACCGCGTCGCGCGGGACGAACAGTGACTGCGCGACCTTCCACTCCTGGCTCGCCGATTCGCGGGTGACGAGCATCGCCTGCACCGAGTCGCCCTCTCCGGGGTCCCCGAACCCGATGAACCACATCGGGTACTCGGAGAACATCGGACCGCCGGCCACGACCTCGGTGAAGTTCACCGCCGAGAGCGTCTGCTCATCGGCGCGGGCGATGAGCACCTCGGCACGCGTCCGGTCGAGCAGCGGTCCGGTCTGGATGAGGTCGAGCGTCTCGAGCTCGCCGTCGAGTGCGGCGTCGAGCGATTCGGTGTAGTCCGTCATGAATCGGCCGGCGTCGCCGTCCCGGAGCGCCGGTCGTTCGTAGGGGGTGAGCTCCACGGTGGCCGGCTGCGCGATCGGCAGCGCAGTGCAGCCGGACAGCGCGAGCGCCATCGCCGAGGCGCCGGCGAGGACACCGCTGCGCCGGCCGAGCACGCCGCCGCGGGAGCGGTCGGCGACGCCTGCCCGGGTGCGGCGAGGCGACCCGGCCGTCCGGGCGGCCCGGTCGGTCGTCCCGTTCGTGCGGCGCCCGGTGCGCTTCCCGCGGGGGAACTTGGACGGCGGGCGCAGTCGCGAGTTCCACCACCGGAGGAGGAGGAACGCGGCGAGCCCGAGGGCGGCCACGGCGAGGGCGAAGCCGAGGAAGCTGAACCCGAACACCCCGTGGGCGTCCATCGCGAGGGTGACGCGCACCCCGTCGAGAGTGCCCTCCGGGTCGGCCGGGGCGACGACGACGACCTGCGGTTCGGCATCGAGGTCGAACCGGTGGGTCACCGTGGCGCCGGAGTCGGAGGCGGTCCACCAGTCGCGGGTCGGCGCAGCGGTCACCGGGTGCGGCTCCCCCGGCACGAGCCTGTGCTCGGGCACTCCCGGGAAGTCGACCCGGGTGATCGTCTCGTGGGCGACCCCGGTGAGGTAGTTCTCGACGTCGACCCCGCTCGCGGTGCCGATGAACAGCTCCTCGTCGCCGTCCGCGGTGATCGAGGCGGTCGTCCCGGAGAAGGGCACGAGCTGCTCGTCGAGGACGACGGCGTAGGCGCCGTCGGCGACGGTGAAGGTCTCGGCCTCGGTGACGTCGTCGGCTCCGACCACGGTGACCGCCGACACCGCGAGCGCGGCGGCGGCGAGGCCGATGATCGCGCAGAGGACCGCGAGGATGATCCGGAACATCCGGTCCTCTAGAACAGTGCCCGCATGAGGCGGGCACGGGCCTTGACGACGCGCGGATCGGTCGAGCCGACGACCTCGAACAGCTCGAGGAGCCGCACCCGCACCGCTTCCCTCTCCTCCCCGGCGCTCGTCGTGAGCACGGTGAGGAGACGGGAGAAGGCGTCGTCGACGTGGCCCCCGGCGAGGTCGAGGTCGGCGCAGTCGAGCGCGGCCTCGACGGAGCGCGGTTCGGCGGCTGCCCGCTCGCGGACCGCCTGCGCATCGAGGTCGCGCGTGCGTCGGAGGAGGCCAACGCGCGCGAGCCCGACGGCTGCGTCGGCGTCGGCCGGCGCCTCGGCGAGCGCCCGGCGGTAGACCTCGGCCGCGGTCTCGAGATCGCCGGCCTCGAGGGCGGCGAGCGCCTCCGGGTGAGCGGGAGCCGGCTCCGGGGCGGCCTGCCCGGCGGGCACCGCGATCTTCGTCATGCCGGACTGCGCGGCGGCCTGGAGGAGCTGATCGAACACCTGGCGGACCTGCGGCTCCGGCTGGGCGCCCTGGAACAGCGGGACGGGCTGGCCCTGGATGATCGCGACGACGGTCGGGATGGACTGGACCTGGAACATCTGCTGGATGCGCGGGTTCGCGTCGACGTCGACCTTGGCGAGCACGACCCGGCCCCCGAGGTCGGCGACGACCCGGTCGAGCACCGGGGAGAGCTGCTTGCACGGGCCGCACCACTCGGCCCAGAGGTCGACGACGACGGGGACGTCCTTCGACAGCAGGATGACGTCGTTGAACGTCTCCTCGTTCGCGTCGAACACGAGTGCGGGCACCTCGACCGCGTTGTCCGGCAGGGCGCCCGCGCCCTGGCCCGGCGCCGCCTCGGCCTGCGGTGCGGGCTCGCGCCGGGAGCGGACGGCGGACAGGTCGAGGCCCTGCTCGCCGTCGGCGGACGGCTGCGGATGCGTGGGCTGCGGCGGGTGCGTCACGGGGTGTCCTTTCGGTGGATCGGGTGCGTTCGGCGGGTCGTCAGCCGAGCTCGGCGTCGGCGAGCACGTCGGACACACCGACGAGGGCGATCTCGCCGTCCTCACCGGCCGGGACGGTGAAGGAGACGACCTGGAGGTTCTTCGTCACGAGGTCCCGGCTCGTCGAGCTGTCGCCGACGACCGAGGCCTGCGGCTCGGGGATCGTCAGCGTGCCCGTCCGACCCTCGACGGACTCCGGGGCGATCGTCGTGGTGACCTCGATGAGGCCGGTGACGACCGCACCGCCGTCGGCGGTCTGCTGGGCGACGAGCTGGGTGCCCTCAGCGGGCGCGTACTCGAACTCGATGGTGCCGTTGCCCTCCGCGAGCGCCTCGCGCTGCGACTCCTGGGCGCGGGTGACCTGCTGGCGGAACGCGTCCTCGGTGAAGTCGCCGGCGAAGCGGGAGTCGGCGCCGTGCTGGAGGACGTCGGCGTAGTGGCCCAGAGTGTCCTCGGGGGTCTTCCGCAGTCCGCTCTCGTCGGGAGCGAGGAGCGGGGAGCCCTGTCGGGAGTCGTTGATCTCCGGGATCGCAGCGCCGGGCAGCAGGATGCTCTGCGACCACAGGCGGTAGTCAGCGCGCGCGTTCTCCTGCGCGAGGACGAGGAGCTGGGACTGGCCCGATTCGCTGTCGGAGGCGATCGCGCTCGTCACCCGGGGCCACTGGTCGGTCGCCGAGGTGAAGTTCACGACGATGTCGTCGGCGGCGACCGCCGGCGGCAGCGCGTAGTCCTCGGACTCCTCCTTGACGGCATAGGCCGAGGTCCGCTGCTCGAGGAAGGGGCCCGTCGCGCGGGCGCCGAGCGCCCCGCCGTGGAGCTGCTCGTCGGCGGCCTGGACCGAGCGCGCGATCTCGCCGACGATCCGCTCGAGCTGGGCATCGGTGACGACCGCAGGCGCGGACGCGGGCGGATCGGACGGCTCGGGGCTCGGCAGCTCAGCCGGTCCGCCGCAGCCGGCGAGCGCGATGACGGGCACGATCGCGAAGGCGGCACCGGTCTCGGCGAGCTTCCGACGCCGCTCCTGCCGGGCGGCGCGGCGCTGCCTCTCCTTCTGCGCCCGGCGGTAGTCCATGAACCCGAGGACGAGGCCGAGGGCAACGAGGATGCCACCGATGAGCATGAGCGGCAGCGCCCACGGGGTGTCGGCCTGGTTCGGCCAGCGGATCTCGACCGCGGACGCGGCCGGCGCCTCGCCGTCGGAGGCGATGAGGAACGCGGTGCGGGCCGGCTCGGAGTCCCACTCGAGGACCACCTCGCCCTCGCCCTCCGTCTGCGCCTCGAACAGGTCGCCGCCGCGGGGATCCGCGGTCTCGCCGTCGCCCTCGGCCTTCTCCACCGCGAGCGTCGACTCGTCGGCGAGGCCGGTGATGCGCGAGTGCGTCGTCGTCCCCACCCACATGTCGATGTTCTCCGCCGAGGCCTGCGACACGGTGAGCTCGCCCTCGCCCTCGACGGTGAGGGTGGCCGGGGTGTCGTGGAGATTGAGCACGCCGGGCTCGATGACGAGCAGCGTGCCCGGGTCGTCGAGGGTCGCGGACGCGGTGATCGACTCCTCGGGAGCCCAGATCGTCTGCTGCAGGACCCCGATCGCACCGACGATCAGTCCGGCGACGATGAGCAGCCCGGAGACAAGGTAGCGCACGCGATTCCCTTCGTCGTTCCCGCGCCGGGCGGTCGCCGCGGGCGCAGGGTTCAGTCTAGTCGACCCGGTGCCGATCATCGCGGTTCACGGCACGGGAGGACAGCGGACGACGGTACCGGCCCAAGCTGAGGATCCTATGAAGGGGCCGGTGGCGCGTCTCACACCGCAGGCGCGGTCCGCTCCGCGCGGTCCATCCGACGTAGGATCGATCCGTGGCTAAGGACAGAATCGTATGGATCGACTGTGAGATGACCGGCCTCGAGGTCGGCACCGATGAGCTCATCGAGGTCGCCTGTCTGGTGACGGACTTCGACCTCGCGATCGTCGACGAGGGGGTCGATGTCGTCATCCGACCCTCGCAGCGCGCGCTGGAGAACATGAACGCGTTCGTCACCGGCATGCACACGACGTCCGGGCTGCTCCCCCTGCTCGACGACGGAGCCACCGTGGACGAGGCGCAGGATGCGGTCCTCGACTACATCCGGTCGCACGTCAAGGAGCCCGGGAAGGCGCCGCTCGGCGGCAACTCGGTAGGCACCGACAAGGCGTTCCTCGCCGCCCAGATGCCCGCGCTCGTCGACCACCTCCACTACCGGATCATCGACGTGTCCTCGATCAAGGAGCTCGCGAAGCGCTGGTTCCCCAAGGCCTACTTCAACGCGCCGCCCAAGACCGGCGGCCACCGCGCCCTCGGCGATATCCGGGACTCGATCACCGAGCTCGCGTACTACCGGAGCATCGTGTTCCGCACCGAGGGGCCGTCGAGCGACGAAGCCGCCGCGGCCGCCCGGGCGATCGCGCCTACCGACGCTCGGTGAGCCCGGAGCCGGCGGAGAACAGCTTCTGCGGGAACGCCCCCTGAGCGACGAGGATCTTCGCGAAGTCCTTCGCCTGCCCGTCGAGCTCGCTCAGCGCCTCGTCGGACAGGGCCGACCACGAGAGGGTGACGGAGTCGTCGGTCGCCTGCTCGATGTCCTCGCGCAGCGCCGCCGCCCGCTCGGTGATCTGCGCGTCGTCGCCGGCCCCAGTGACGAGGCCGCGCTCGCGGAGCGAGGTCACGGCCCCGTCCCATTCCTCGTCGGACCAGCCGCGGCTCTTCCGGGCCGCGGACGGGCGGAACGAGGTGCCGGTGAGGCAGTGGAGGACCACGGCCTCGAGACCGGACAGATCATGGGTGAGCAGCGCTCCGATGTGCCCGTCGCCGCGGTACTCCCGCAGCAGCGTCGCCGCGACCCAGAGGTCCATGAGCGGCTGGAGCCCGGGGTCCGCGGTGGGAACGCCGGCGGCGAGCGCCTCCTGGTGGGCGGCGAAGAGCGTCCGGCCGTCGGGCAGGAGCGCACCGAGCACCGGCTGCAGGGAGTCGACGAGGTGCCGCGCGAGCGCCGGGAGCTCCGCGGAGTGCCCGCCCCCGGCGTCCGGCCCGAAGGACTCGGCGAGGAACGTCTCGACCCCTGAGAGGCGCGCGGCGTGGACGGTCTCCGGTGCCGCGGCGTCCCAGCAGTCCGGGACGAACTTCCGGATGGCGGCGGGGTTGAAGCTGTAGAAGGTCGCCGCGACCACCGAGGCCGGCACCCGTCCGAGCGGAGCCGCCCGGCCGGCGAAGTAGATCGCCGAGGGGTGCGTCACCCCGGTGCCCGCGATCGCCTCGGCGACCGGGCGGGCGAAGTAGGTGGCCGAATGGACGGATTCGAGGCGCTTCGTCAGGCGCCGGATGAGTTCACGACGATGTGCATCAACCATGGCCCCACCCTACCGAGGTGTGACCGCCGTCACCAGGGCGCTTGCCGGGGATCCGTCCGCCGCCGGGGCGTGCCGCAGGCGATCGCCCGCTCGCGGTCCCCGGAGAACTGATCGTACAGAGAGATTTCACCTGTTCGGCACGAGCGCGCCACCGTCCGCACCGCCGACGGTCCGATGCTGTGTCCATGACCGTCCTGCCCCCCCGCACCCGGACCGGATTCCCCGCCGCACCCAGCACGCAGGCGGGTCCCGCCGACCTGGAGATCCCGCTCGGACGCCGCAGCCGCCTCTATCGTGCGTTCGAGATCCTGCCCGGGGTCGTGAGCATCGCCGCGATCGTCCTCGTGTTCGTCGTGCCGTTCATCTCGCCGCGGGCCGGCGCGGTCTACGTCCTGTGCGTCGTGGGCGTGATGTTCCTCCGTGCGATCCGCGGCTCGGTCGACCTCGCCCGCGGCTACGGGCGGTTCCGCACCTCGGCCCGCGTGGACTGGGCGGCCCGGCTCCGCGACATCGCGTGCGCCCTCGAGGGCCGCCGGGTGCCGGCGAGCCCGCCGCACGCGTTCCGCGCCGACCGCCACCGCGCACTCCTCACCCAGGTCGCGGAGCATCCGGGGCGTTACCCCCACCCGACATCGCTCGTCCATGCCGTCGTCGTCGCCGCGTACAACGAGTCGTACTCGGTCATCGCCCCGACGCTGCGGACCCTGGCGTGGAGCACCACCCCGGGTTCGCAGATGTGGATCGTGTTCGCCTACGAAGAGCGGGGCGGGGCGGAGATGGAGCGCACCGCACAGCGGCTGCGCGCAGAGTTCGGGCACCGCTTCGCGGCCTTCGAGCTCGTCCGGCACCCGCGGGACCTGCCCGGTGAGATCGCGGGCAAGGGTGCGAACATCACGTACGCCGGTCAGCATCTGCAGGCGCTCGCGGTGCGGCGCGGAGTCGCCGCGGAGTCCGTGCTCGTCACCACCCTCGACTGCGACAACAAGCCCTACGAGAGCTACTTCGACTACGTCGCCTACGAATACATCACCTGTCTCGAGCGGAAGCGGCGTTCCTTCCAGCCGATCAGCCTCTATCTCAGCAACATCTGGGATGCGCCGGCCGTGACCCGCGTCATCGCCTCGGCCAACTGCTTCTGGAATCTCACCTGCACCGTGCGGCCGTTCGCACTGCGGAACTTCGCCTCGCACACGCAGCCTCTCGATGCGCTCATCGAGATGGGGTTCTGGTCCACCCGCACGATCGTCGAGGACGGCCACCAGTTCTGGCGCTCGTACTTCCACTTCGAGGGCGACTACTCCGTCGTGCCGATCCACGTCCCGATCTACCAGGACGCGGTCATGGCCGGCGGTCTGCGGGACACCATGGTCGCCCAGTTCCGGCAGCTGAGCCGCTGGTCCTACGGCGCCTCCGACGTCGCCTACGTGGCCGCAGGCGTGTTCGGCGCACAGCGCCGGGTCCCGCTGCTGCGGAGCACGCTCCACTTCCTCACCCTGCTCGAGGGCCACGTGACGCTCGCCTGCGTGTCGGTGATCATCGCGCTCGGCGGCTGGACCCCGTTCCTCATCATGCACCGGACCGGGGGCGCCGATGCGCTCGTGAGCCAGATGCCCTTCCTCGTCGGGCTGATCCAGCAGATCGCCATGATCAGCCTGCTCATCTCGCTCGTCGTGTTCTGGAACCTTCTGCCGCCGCGGCCCGTGCGCTACGGGCGGGGGCGGAGCTTCGCGATGCTCGCGCAGTGGCTCCTCTACCCCGCGACGATCCTCGGCTACAACGCGACCACCGCGCTGTACTCGCAGAC
The DNA here is from genome assembly GCF_900184225.1 of Brevibacterium ihuae. Taxonomy (NCBI): domain Bacteria; kingdom Bacillati; phylum Actinomycetota; class Actinomycetes; order Micrococcales; family Brevibacteriaceae; genus Brevibacterium; species Brevibacterium ihuae. Next base: position 251,494 of record NZ_FXWZ01000003.1, read on the forward strand.
CCGGCTGCTGCTGGGCCGGTACCGGGAGCGCTTCGAGGTCACCGAGAAGGTCGCCGGAGCCGGCGGCGGGATCTCCCGGGACGGGTCGGTGCGGCTGGGTACAGTGGGGCTGTGCGCGATGCCCGATACCATCTCTTCCTCGTCCTCGCCAACGCGTTCTGGGCGGGCAACTTCGTCGTCGGCGGGCTGATCGCCGACTCCGTCTCCCCGCTCTTCCTCACCATGGTCCGCTGGGTGCTCGCGACCGTCCCGCTGTTCGTCCTCGCCGCGCTCATCGAGAAGCCGGACTGGCGGGCGGTGTTCGCCGAGTGGCGGCTCCACATCCTGCTCAGCTGCCTCGGGCTCACCGGCTATGCGCTCTTCACCTATCTGGCGCTCGCGCACACGTCCCCAGTATCGGCCTCGCTGCTGAATTCGGTGGGACCGGCACTCATCGCGGTCGTCGCAGTCCTCCTCGCCCGGGAGCGGCTGAGCAGGACGGCGGTGCTCGGGCTCGCACTCTCCCTGATCGGCGCGGTGACCGTGCTCGCCCGCTTCGACGGCGGCGGGATCGGACTCGACCTCGGCGTCGGCACCCTGTTCATGCTCATCGCGGTGAGCGTGTTCGTCGTCTACACCGTGCTCGGCCGGTTCCTGTCCTCCCCGCCGGTGTCGGCCACCGCCGTCCAGGCGCTCATCGCCTCGGCGGTGCTCGTGCCGACGACCCTGGTGCTCGGTGCACCCGGCCCGGCGGACGGGATGACCTGGCTCGGGATCGCCTTCATCGGGATCTTCCCGTCCGCGCTGTCGTACCTCATGTGGAACCTCGCGGTGCGCGGGATCGGGGCGGCGCGCGCCGGGGTCTACCTCAACCTCGTGCCGTTCTTCACCGCGATCATCGGCCTCGTCATCGGCGACCCGATCACGTGGATCCAGGTGCTCGGCGGGGTGCTCATCGTCGCAGGCGTTGTCCTCACCTCGCGTCGGCCCGGGGCCGCGCACCGAACGCCGCCGGTGCCGGCCCGCTCCCCCGACTGAGGCACCGATGCGCGGAGGGCGGCCGATCTGCGTCCCGGCGAACCCGGATCATCGCGGATCGAGCACCCGGCGCGGTGCGCCGGACCTGCCGGGCGGCGTCAGTCGTCCCAGGCGGCGAGATCGAGGACGAGGCGCCCGCGCACGCCGCCCTGCTCGAACCGGGTGTGCGCGGCAGCGGCCTCCTCCGGCGGGTAGACGTCGGCGACGGTCAGCTCGAGCGTGCCGTCCTCGACGGCGGTCCGCAGGTCCTCGAGCATCGCGCGCGAGCCGTACTCGGTGACGACCGCGGTCCGGCGGAACCGGATGTCGCGCTCGCCGGTGCCCTTCCAGAACCGCACCGCCGCATAGGCGCCGCCGTCGCGCACGGCCGGCACCGCCTTCTCGTCCATCACCGCGGCGTCGATGAGGCCGTCGACCCCGTCGGGCACGAGCGCGCGGATCCTCTCCGCGACGTCGTCCCCGCGCTCGACCACATGGTCCGGTCCGGCCGATTCGACGAGGGCGCGGTCCTCCTCCGAGGAGTCCGCGATGACGGTGAGGCCTGCGCGCTTCGCGAGGCGCACGGAGTACTGCCCGAGGGTGCCGGCGGCACCGGTGACGGCGAGGGTCTGTCCGGGCGCGAGGTCGAGCTTGGCGAGCGCCTGGAGCGCGGTGAGGCCGTTCATCGGCAGGGTCGCCGCCTGCTGGAGGCTCACCCCCGCCGGGATCCGGGCGACCGCATCGTCTGCGGCGACGAGGTACTGGGCGTAGGCGCCGCCGTGCTCGCTCACCGGGACCGCCATCGCCATGACCTCGTCCCCGACCTGCCAGGAGCTGCCCTCCCCCACGGCGTCGACGATGCCGGCGGCATCCATCCCGGGGACATAGGGCGACTTCAGGCTCGACACGTCCTGGACGCCCGAGCGGAACGTCGTGTCGGTGGGATTCACCGCCGCCGCGTGGACGCGGATGCGGACCTCACCGGGACCCGGCTGCGGCTGGGGGACCTCGTGGACGGCGAGGGCCTCGGGCCCTCCGAACTCTTCTACTCCGATGACCTTCATGCTTCGCCCAACCCCGCCGGAGCGGCATCCATTCCCGCTCTCGTGAGGCGTATCACATGTCAGGATTGACCCGCCGATCGGCGCACACCAGACTGGACGGTCAGAGACAACCGCGTCGAGGAGGGACGAGCAATGGTGCATCGGGTATGGAACGGGCAGGCGCACATGCCCTCGGTCATGGATTCCCAGATCGAGATCGTCAGGGGCGAGGGCGCCTATGTCTGGGATTCCCAGGGGAAGAAGTACTTCGACGGCTCGGCCAGCCTGTGGCACGCGAACATCGGCCACGGCCGGAAGGAGCTGGCCGAGGCCGCGCACCGGCAGATGCTCGAGCTCGAGACCTACCACACGTTCGGACGCTTCATCAACGAGCCGGCGCGCACCCTGGCCGACCGGCTCGCGGCGATGTCCCCGATCGAGAACCCCAAGGTCATCTTCAACTCCGGCGGCTCCGATGCCATCGACGTCGCGTGCAAGCTCGCGCGGCGGTACTGGCAGGCGGTCGGCCACACCGAGCGCACGGTCATCGTCTCGCGCGACACCTCGTACCACGGGCTCCACGCCTTCGGCACGGCGATCGCCGGACTCGAGCCCAACCGCGAGGGCTACGGCACGGAATCGCTCGTGCCCGACACCGCGCGCGTGTCGGCGAACGATCCGGCGAAGCTCGAGGAGCAGATCCTCGCGCTCGGCCCGGAGCGCATCGCGGCGTTCGTCGCGGAGCCGGTGATCGGCGCCGGCGGCGTCATCGGTCCGGCCGACGGCTACTTCGAGACGGTGCAGCGCCTGGCGAAGGAGCACGGATTCCTCTTCATCGCCGACGAGGTCATCACCGGATTCGGCCGCACCGGGAAGATGTTCGCCTCCGAGCGCTACTCCCTCGATCCCGACATCCACACCATGGCCAAGGGCCTCACCTCCGGCTACGCCCCGCTGGGCGGCATCCAGATCGCCGAGCGGGTGTGGGAGCCGTTCTTCACCGGCGGCAAGGACGCCCCGGCCTTCCGCCACGGCGTGACGTACTCCGGCCACGCCACGGCCTGCGCCGTCGCGCATGCGAACCTCGACGTGCTCGAGCGGGAGGACCTCGTCGAGCGCGCCGGCAAGCTCGAGGACGTCCTCGCTGACGAGCTCGACGCGCTCCGCGACGTCGACGGGATCGTCGAGGTGCGCTCGCGCGCCGGGTTCCTCGGCGCCGTCGCCTTCGCCGAGGGCATCGTCAACGAGACGATCGTGCGCCGGGTCGAGGACCGCGGAGTGATCCTCCGCGCACTGCCGGGCAACGCCCTGCAGATCTCCCCGCCGTTCGTCGCCGAGCCCGAGGACCTCGCGCACACCGCGACGGCGATCCGCGAGGCCGTCGAGGAGGGCTGAGCCTACTCGAACATCCGGCGCGGATTCGCCGCGAGCATCGTGTCGATATCCGCGTCGGACACCCCGCGCTCCCGCAGCGCGGGGAGCACGTCCTCGCTGATGTGCCGGTAGTTCCACTTCGGCACCGCCTGCGCCTTGGCCTCGGGGTCGAACCAGTCGATGAAGCACGCGGCGTCGTGGGCGAGCACGACCCGGTCGGCGTACCCGCGGCGGACGAGCTCGGCGACGGTGTCGACCCGCTGCTCGAACGGCAGCAGCACATCGAGGCCGAACCGGTCCATGCCGAGCAGCGAACCCGCGTCCGCGAGGCGCATGAGGTAGTCGAGGTCCGTCGAGTCCCCGGAGTGGCCGATGACGACCTTCGTCAGGTCCGCGCCCGTCTCCGCGAGCACGCGCTGGGCGACGAGTCCGGACTCCGTGTGCGGATTCGTGTGGACGGTGATCGGCGCCCCCGTCCGGACCGACGCCTCGCCGACCGCGCGCATGACGCGCTCGACGCCCGGGGTCAGGCCCTGCTCCTCGATCGCGCACTTGAGGAATGCCGCGCGCACCCCGGTGTCGGCGATGCCCTCGGTGAGGTCGCGGACGAAGAGCTCGACGAGCGGCTCGGGGACGTCGAACATCAGGCCCGGGCCGGTGTAGTGGAACTGGAACGGGATCTCGTTGTACGTGTAGAGGCCGGTGGCCACGACGATCTGCAGATCGGTCCCCTCGGCGACCCGCTGGATGCGCGGGATGTAGCGGCCCAGCCCGAGCACCGTGGGGTCGAGGATCGTGTCGATCCCGAGCTCCTTGAGCCCCTGCAGCTCCTGCTGCGCCCGCACGACCTGCGCCTCCTCGTCCCACGCTTCGTAGTTGACCCGGTACTCCTCGCCGAGCACGAAGACGTGCTCGTGGACGAGCGTCCGCCCGAGGTCAGCGCTGTCGATCGGTCCCGTCGCCGTCTGCACCTGTGCCATGCCGTCTCCTCGTCGAGATCGCGCGGCAGCCGCTCCGGCGCCGCTGGTGATTCACATCACATCACGGATGGGCGTCGCGTTCCAGGTCCGTGGCACCGTCCCCGCGTCAGGAGCCCTGCTGAGCGGCGAGCGCGGATTCGAGTCGGGCGCGGTCCTCGGCGGGAGGGGCCGCGCTCTTCCGGGTCTCGCGGTCCCAGAACACGACGACGGCGGCAGAGCGCGCCACCACTGTGCCATCGGGGGTGCGCATGGTCTCCGCGGTGCGCAGGCTCGTGTTCCCCAGGTGCTCGATCGCACAGTCGACGGCCACCGACTCCGCGTCCGCGGTGAGCTCGGAGACGTAGTCGATCTCGAGGCGGGCGATGAGGTGGCTGTCGGCGCACGTCAGACCGAGCCCGCTGCGCAGCCAGCGCGAGCGCGCCTCGTCGAGGAGGGTGAGGTACGTGCCGTGGTAGACGTGGCCGTTGGTGTCGAGGTCGCGCCACCGCAGCGGCACGTCGATCGGATTCATCCCGAGGGCTCCTTCGCATCATCGTCGGGGTCGGCGCCGAACCCCAGAGGAGAGGCGCCACCGCGCCTCCATCCTCACACGTCCCGCCCGCCGGGGAACGGATGCGCATATCTCTATCTCACTATTTTTGCGCGGTTCCGCCGAGGTCTATATTCACCATCAAGCCCCTTCTATCGGGATCTGTCCGAAACAGAAAGAATCGATCATGCGATCTCGCCGCCTGCTCCCCGCAGTCCTCACCCTCCCCCTCGTCACCCTCGCCGCGTGCAGCGGAGGCGGGACCTCGGCGTCGGGATCCGACACCCCGGTCGCAGTCGCCACCACGAGCGTGCTCGGCAGCGTGCTCGGCCAGATCACCGAGTGCGCGGGGACCGCATCGTCGTCCCTCATGGGCCCGGGCGACGATCCGCACACCTTCCAGCCGTCGTCCGCGCAGATGGCCGAGCTCGCCGGGGCCGAGCTCGTCGTCGCCAACGGCCTCGACCTCGAGGGCGGTCTCGAGTCCGCCCTCGCGAACGCGGAGCAGGACGGCGCGACGGTGCTCGAGGTCGCGCCCGAGGTCGACCCGCTCCCCTGGGGCGCCGCCGCGGACGACCACGACGGCCACGATCATGCCGACGACGCCGGCACGGACGATCACGGCGACGAGGAGTACGACCACGGCGACGAGCCGACCTCGGGGAGCGGAACCTCCGGGGCCCCCGCCGACGACCACGACGGGCACGACCACGGGACCGACGAGCACGACCACGCCCACGACGAGGACACGGCGCAGCCCGGCGGCGCCGTCGACCCGCACGCGGGGCACGACCACGGCGACGAGGACCCGCACTTCTGGATGGACGTGAGCCGGATGGCCGCGGCGGCGCACGTCATCGGCGACGCGCTCGCCGAGCAGACGGGCGACGACGCCTACGGAGACTGCGGTGCGCAGATCGAGCAGGAGCTCACCGACACCGACGCCGAGGTCCGCGAGCTCCTCGCCGGCATCCCGGAGGAGAAGCGGGTGCTCATCACCGACCACGAGGCGTTCGGCTACTTCGCCGACGCCTACGACTTCGAGATCGCCGGGGTCGTGGTCCCCGGCGGTTCGACCGATGCCGAACCCTCTTCCGCCGAGCTCGCCGAGCTCACCGCGGTCATCGATGAGACCGGGGTTCCGGTGATCTTCTCCAACACCGCGGTCTCGACCTCGCTCGTCGACGCCGTGGCCGCCGAGGCCGGCACCGCGGTCGAGGTCGTCGAGCTCCACGTGGGCAGCGTGGGACCGGAGGATTCCGAGGCGGGCACATATCAGGGCATGATGGTCGAGAACGCCCGGGCGGTCGCCGAGGCCCTCGGCTGACACCGCCCGCTCCCACCGCATCCCGCCGCACGCCGGCGACCCGAGCCCCGAGGACGACGACCGCATGGAATGGTTCACCGAGCCCTTCGCGCTGGGCTTCCAGCAGCGCGCCCTCCTGGGCGGTCTGATCTCCGCGATCATGGCCTCCGTCGTCGGGGTGTGGCTGGTGCTGCGCGGCATGAGCTTCTTCGGCGATGCGTTCGCCCACGGCATCCTGCCCGGCATCGCCGTGGCGATGCTCCTCGACGTCTCCCCCGCCCTCGGCGCCGCGGCGGCGGTCGTCGGCATGGTCGCGCTCGTCGAGTGGATCCACCGCGCGACGCCGCTCCACGAGGACACCGGGATCGGGCTGCTGTTCGTCGCGATGATGGCGCTCGGCGTGGTCATCATCTCGACGATGGACTCCTACACCGGGGATCTCACCGGCATCCTGTTCGGCGACGCGCTCGGCATCACGCCCGAGGTGCTCCGCGGGATGATCGCCCCCGCGGTGATCGTGCTCATCGCCTCCGCCGTGCTCTACCGGCCCCTCCTCGCGCTCGCCTTCTCCCAGAGCAAGGCCCGCTCCCTCGGTCTGCGGCCGAAGCTCATCCACGCGCTCCTCCTCGTGCTCATCGCGGCCGCCGTCATCGTTGGCTTCCGGTCCGTGGGCACCATGCTCGTGTTCGGCCTGCTCGTCGGCCCGCCGGCGACCGCCTCCCTGCTGTCGCGCACGGTCCCGCAGATGTTCGCGTGGTCCATCGGCATCGCGGTGTTCGCCGTGTGGTCCGGGCTGCTCCTGAGCTTCCACCTCGGAACCGCGGGCTCGGCGACGATGGCGCTCGTCCCGATCGTGCTGTTCTTCCTCACCCTGAGCGGGCGACAGATCGTCCTCGCCGTCCGTCACCGCGGGGTCGGCGACGCGGATCCGGACGCTCCCGCGCCGGCGCCCGGCGCCCCGGCGAACGGCACGACCTCCTCCGCGCTCGATCCTGCAGACGCTCCCGAGGGCCGCTCCCCCGGGACCTCCGTCCTCGGCCCGCACGTCCCGGATCACCGACTGCCGGCGGCCGGGACGGACGAGGCGGCCGGGGACGGCGCGACCGCGCTCGGCCACGGCGCTGGCGACCCCCACGTGCACACGGCGTTCGAGGACGCCGACCACGTCATCACCCCGGCCGAGGTGCCGCTCGCCGAGGCGGACGACATCGTCCTCGCCTACGGCCAGCACGTGGCGACCACCCGCTCGACCTTCGCGCTCCGGCAGGGGCACGTGGTCGCGATCATCGGACCCAACGGCTCGGGCAAGTCGACGCTCCTCCACGCGATCGCCGGCCTCATGGCACCCCGGTCCGGGCGCCTGCGGGTGCTCGGCGCGAAGCCTGCGAACGGCTGGAGGAAGGTCGCCTACGTCATGCAGGCCGTCGAGGTGCCGGCCGGGATCCCGCTCACCGTCCGCGAGGTCGTCGCGATGGGCCGCTACTCGACCCTCGGCTGGTTCCGGCCGTTCCGGCGCCACGACCGGCAGCGCGTGCGGTGGGCGATGGACGAGCTCGCGATCACCGACCTCGCCCACCGGCATCTCTCCGAGCTCTCCGGCGGTCAGCGCCAGCGGGTGTACGTCGCCCAGGCGCTCGCGCAGGACCACATCGCACTCCTCCTCGACGAGCCGCTCACCGGGCTCGACCTCGTCTCCGCGCGGACCATCGACCGGATCATCCATGCCGAGCAGGAGCACGGCCACTCGGTCGTCATGACGACCCACGACCTCGAGGAGGCGCGCGCGGCCGACCACGTGCTGCTGACCTCGGGCCGGGTGCTCGCCTCGGGTCCGCCCGAGCGGGCGCTCACCCGGCGCAACCTCGAGATCGCCTACGGGCTCGGCGCGCTCCATCGCGAGTCGGACGATCACGACGGCGAACTGCCCGAGGTGCTCCCCGACCCCGTCCACGGCTCACACGACGACCCGAGCGATCCCTCGCCGCGGTGATCCGTCGCGGCGGCGCGGAAGCCCGTCTCGTCCGGGCAGGGTGACCTGCCGCCGGAATGGATGCCGCCGCCGGTCGCTCGCTAGGCTCGACGACTATGACGACATCGCCCTCCGCCTCGCCTGTCCGGACCCCGGTGGGGGTACATCGGAGTGGTCGTCCTCCTCATCGCCGGCGGCACCGTGCTCGGAATGATCCCCGGCACCCGCGCGATCGCCTCATGGCTGATGATCGGCGCGTGCTTCGTGCTCTACGGCCTCCTCGAACGGTCGGCGGCGATCGTCGTGAGCGGTGCGGTCACGCTCGTCGCGGCGTTCGCGGCCTATGCGATGGACCTCGACCGGCTCGGCCTGGTCCTCGAGATCGTCACCGGATTCGTGTTCGCGGTGGGTGCGGGCGTCCTCCGCGCTCAGGGGCGCAGCACGTCGCCGACGACCCCGGAGAACGTCTGAGCCGCGGCATCGATCGATGCCGCGGCTCAGACGGGATGGGGTGGCTAACGGGACTTGAACCCGCGACCCCCGCGACCACAACGCGGTGCTCTACCAGCTGAGCTATAGCCACCATCGCTGCCAGCAGGCAGCATCGACCATTCTAGGACGCGGCCCGGCCGGGGGCAAACCGGCATTCGTGTGACCTCCGCCTCCTTCGGTCGCCGCTCCGCAAGCGCCTGCCTGCGAGCCTGCACGGCACGGGCTGGACGTTCGCCGAGAAAGGCAACGATTGGGTCGCCGCGGGGTAACTTTTCGGACTCGGACGGCGCATCCGCGCGACGCGGTTCGTATGCTTGCACCGGCGTCCAGACCACGCCCACGATTCCCGTCCCCCGACCCGAGGTTCCCCACTCCATGTCCATCGCCCAGGTGCACGTCGATGCCGACAAGGCGGCTGCCCTCACGGTGGACGGTGCCACGACGCACCATCCCGACCTCGGCAGCGCGATGGCCCGGCTGACGGCGCTCGCCCGCGAACGGCAGGAACCGGTATCGATCGAGATCCACGACTCCGGCGCGGTCCGCCTGCTCCATGTCGACGCTGCAGGACGCGTCGCCCTCCATCCCGCTCCGGCCGCACCCCGGCCGGACCCCGCTGCGGGTCCCCCCGCCTGCCGACCCGCCGGCGCAGGGGCTGTCGGATCCGAGCGACGGCGCGACGCCGTCGGCGTCGGACGCCCCCGAGCCGCGCCCGAGCACCGCCGAGGGCTACCCGATCGGCACCCCGTACTCGGGACCCGCCGCCCCGGTGGGGCGGACGGACCGGAAGCGCGCTCCCGGTCGCCGCTGGGCACCCGGCACCGCGCACCGCCCGAGCTCAGCCCCGCGCCGCTCCCGCCTCGGCGGGCTCACCGTGCCATCCCTCGTCCTCGCGGTCCTGCTCGTCATCGCACTCGCGGCCTATTTCCTGCCGACGATCATCGGGTCCCCCGACAGCGCGGGCCCGCAGAGCATCCCGGCAGACAGCCAGATGGCCTCGGAGGAGTCCCTCACGCTCGAGAACTCCCCGACCCCGGTGCCGGGCTTCGCCGCCCAGCCGGCATGGGAGGCCGCGGTGCCCGCGACCGCCTCGGTGACCGCCACCGGCCGCGGGGTCCTCGTCGTCGACGGCAATCGGCTCTCCGTCCTCGACCCGACCACGGGACAGCCGCGCTACGAGACCGACATCGAGACCTCCATCGGGTTCGCCGTGGACACCGAGATCGACGGCGAGCGCGCACTGCTCTGGCGCACCGGGGACAGCGCCCACGCCCTGTTCGACGGCGAGAGCACGACGATCGACTACCGGATCCCCGCGAACGCCCGGATGTCCTCGGCAGGCACGAACGTGCTCGTCAAGGACGGCAACTCGCTGTCGACCTTTACCCGCGAAGGGCTCACCGAGATCCCCACCCCCGACCCCGGCTACACGCCGATGGCGCTCGATGGCACGACGCTCATCAGCGCGGAGTTCGGCGGCGCCGTCACGCTCACCGACATCGACGAGGTCTCGACGTCCGAGCTGCTCCTCGAGACGCCCGCCGACGATCTCGAGATCTTCCGCTGGGTCACCGCCGGCCACGGCAAGATCGTCTCGCTGTGGGGCGAGGCGGGCGCGACGACGACGAGCGGGCACCGGGTGCAGCTCGTCGTTCACTCCGCCGAGGACGGCCGCATCGCCTCGACGGTCTCGACGACGACCGATGCCGTGGGCGAGGAGACCTGGGTGCGCGGTCAGGGCTACCGCCTCGCAGTCATCGGCCCGTACCTCTTCACCATCGACGACGGGCTCCTCGTCCGGAACGGCGCACCCGATCACCTGCGCATGACCGAGCCCCGCGGCGAGATCGTGCCGACGACGATCGACAACACCCGCTACCTCCTCCGCACGAACACCGTCTGGCGCTCCGGTGCGGATCTCCTCGCCGTCACCGACACCGGCGGGCACGCGGTGATCCGGCAGAGCGCCGACCGGGTCGTCGGGCTCCCCGCGGAATAGGGCTCCGCTCCGTCGCCGCGACTTGCGGTCATTCTGTAAGAGAGCCTTTCGGCTTCTACAGCCTGTAGTCGTTACCATGGGCCGAGGAACGTCGCGTCCGATCCCCGCACCCGGCCGGCGCTCGAGGACGCACCGCGTCCTCGCACCTCGGCAGCGTGCCGGACAGCGTTCCGCGTCCGCCATCGACGTCGACCCCGAGGACATCCCGTGCGACACCACCCGAGGATCCGCCGCAGCGCCGCGGCGATCGGTGTCGCCGTCCTGCTCGCCGGAGGCTCGGCGACCGGCGCGTCGGGACAGGACCTGCCGACCCGCGGCACGGGCGAGACACCGGCTCCCGCAGCCACCACACCGGTTCCGGGTCCCGCCGGAATCCCGGGTCCGCCGTCGACGACCGCAGCACCGGGAGCCGAATCGCCTGACGCCGAGGTGCCCGGCGACGATTCCGACATCGGCCCGATCGACCCCACGACCGCACCGACTGTCGAACCGACCTCGGACCCCACTGCCGATCCGACCCCCGCGCCCACGGCGTCGGAGTCCCCGTCGCGACACCGGAGCCCACCGACGGTTCCGAGACGCCCGACGAGACGCCGGACCCGGAGCCGACATCCCCGTCGCCCACACCGACGCCATCGCCGTCCCCGGACCCCTCCTCGTCGCCGGACCCGGATCCCGGATCCCCGCCTCCCGGTGACGATGACCCCGGGCAGGACGACTCCGGCGACGAGGGCACCGGCGGCGGCCAGCAGGACGAAGGCACCGACGGTGCCCGGGACGACGACCGACCGGGAACCGGCGATTCCGGCTCGCCCCGCGACGGCGAGGACCGGGAGGAATCCGGCGACTCCGCCCCGCGGCAGCGAACCGGAGACCCGGTGACCGGGACCGGCTCTGCGGCGGGCGATGTCCCGGGCCAGGCCGGCCGCGACTGGCTGCCGAGCGCGGGTGGCGCGGGACAGGGGCCCGCCCATGACTATTCGGACCCCGTTCCCCAGGCTCCGGGCGAGCAGCAGGACCCCGACGCGATCAGCGGCGGGGACTTCGATAACGACGATCTCCGCGCCGACGAGAACGCGGACCTCGACGCATCGGGAGACACCGGCGGATTCGGCTTCAGCTGGCCGCTCGCCGCGCTGATCTCGATCGGCCTGCTCAGCCTCGCGCTCATCGCGTTCGTCGTGGGCCGGCGCTCAGAGGATCGCTGACATGCGCTGAGGATCGTTGGCCCGCGCTGAGGATCGCTGACATGCGTTGAGGATCGCTGACGCGTTCCGGCGCTGGCCGCGTCGAGCGATTCCCACGGGCCGCGCCGACACGGTGCGCCCACAGATCCGCACCCATGGATACGAAAAACGTCCGTCCAGGTCATCTGACCTGGACGGACGTTTCGGAGTGGTACACCCCCCGGGACTCGAACCCGGAACCCACTGATTAAGAGTCAGTTGCTCTACCAATTGAGCTAGAGGTGCGCAACGAGACACCACTATACACTCACTCCGACGGCCGTGAGAACTCGAATCCGCCCGATCGGGCGAATGTGGCGCGTTTCACTCGGATCGCGATCCAGCGCCCGGTCCCGGCCTCCGGTCAGAGGTACAGACCCGTCGATTCGTCTCCCGCCGACTCGCTGATCGCGTGGACGTCGCGCTCGCGCAGGAGCATGTAGGCACTGCCCTCGAGCTCGACCTCCGCCCGGTCCTCGGGGTCGAACAGGATCATGTCGCCCAGCCCGACCTGGCGGACGTGCGGCCCGGCCGCCACGACCTCCCCCCAGGCGAGACGGCGGCCGACGGCGGCGGTGGCGGGGATGACGATCCCGGCGCGCGAGGTGCGCTCCCCCGCCTCCTTGTCCGGCTGCACGAGGATCCGGTCGTGCAGCATCCGGATGGGGAGTCCTGTCGGATCAGCCACGCGAGCGGCGGACGGCGAGGAAGGTGATGAGAGCTGCGACGCCGAGGACCACTCCGCCGATGAGCGCGACCTTGTCCGACTTCACCGAGCCGTCGTCGCTCACGACGATCGACTTCGCGTTGTCCGCGGCGCGGTTCGCCAGGGCCGAGGGATGCACCCGGCCCATGAGCTCGTCGACGTTCGCGGCGAGGCGCTGTTCGCGCAGGCGGATCGACTCGATGAGCTGATCCTTATTGGCGGAGTCGACCGTGACGTCGGAGGTGTAGACATTGCTGCTCATGGTGATGTCCTCAAGATCGGATGGTGGGGCGGCGCACGTTCAGCACCGTGTCCTTCGCCTCCGAGCTTACCGAATACCGGCGGCTAAGGTTGAACGGACAGACCCCGTGCGAAAGGACCCACCGTGCCCAGGCTCGAGATCGGCGACACCGCCCCCGACTTCACTCTGACCGATTCCACCGGAACCCCGGTGACCCTGTCCGACCACCGGGGTGAGCGCGTCATCGTGTACTTTTACCCGGCCGCCATGACCCCGGGATGCACCACCCAGGCATGCGACTTCCGCGACTCGCTCGCGTCGCTGCGCGGCGCCGGCCTCACCGTGCTCGGCATCTCCCCGGACTCCCCTGAGAAGCTCGCGAAGTTCGTCGAGAAGGAGGGGCTGACGTTCCCGCTCCTGTCCGACCACGACAAGGCGACGATGAAGGAGTGGGGAGCCTTCGGCGAGAAGAAGAACTACGGCAAGGTCGTCCAGGGGGTCATCCGCTCGACCGTCGTCGTCGACGCCGACGGCACCGTCGAGCTCGCACAGTACAACGTCAAGGCGACCGGCCACGTCGGCCGGCTGCGGAAGCAGCTCGGCCTCGACTGATCCTCCGCCGCGGGCGACGGCCCGGTCCGTGCGCCCGCCGTGCGGTCCGGGCCGTCGCCCGTCCCTCGGCCCGGGTCGTGGCCCCTCGCTCAGTCCGGGGCCGTGCACCCGCCGCTCCCGGGCTCCCGGCGCTCCCGGCCTCTGGGATAGGATCGCGGATGCGACGCGCGCGAGTGGCGGAATCGGTAGACGCGCTGGATTTAGGTTCCAGTGTCTTCGGACGTGGGGGTTCGAGTCCCCCCTCGCGCACCGGATCCCTCCCGCCGCGACCTCGTGCTCCGGCGGGGCGCGGCATCGGACGAGCGGGCCCGGAATCCACCTGGATTCCGGGCCCGCTCCGTCGTTCGCCGAGGTTCTGCCGTCCTCGGGCCGTGTTCAGCCGTCCTCGGGCTCGCTCGACTCGTGGTCGGGCTGGTAGCGCGGGACATTGGTGATCGACCCCTCGTGCTGGGTGTCGCCCGGCATCTCCTCGATCGCCGGCTGGCGCTGCGACGGGAAGTGCTTAAGGTCGCCGGTCTTGTGCTGGTCCCATTCCTCGAGCGTGAGCGGCGTCTGCAGCCACAGCGTGATGAGCTCCGCGCACGACACGAGCGACTCGATGTGGGTCCGCTCCCAGCCGTGCGAGGAGTCGAGGCCGAAGGCGACGAGCGCGGCGCGCGCCCCGGCACCCGCCTCGAGGGCGGCGGCGACGTCCGAGCGGTAGAAGTGGAAGATGTCGCGCGCGACGGGCAGGTCGTGCGCCTTCGCGAGGAGGATGAGCTTACGCGTGAGGTGGTAGTCGAACGGCCCGTGCATGTCCTTGAGCGGGATGGTGATGCCGTACTCGATCGAGTTCTGGGTGGGTGCGCACACCGCGTTGTCGATCGACAGCAGCTCGGCGACGTCCTCGGACACGCCCGAGGATGCGCCGTGCCCGACCTCTTCGAAGATCGTCACGAGGATGCTCGTCCGATGGGGCAGCCGGAGGCGTCCCTCCTTGGCGCTCTTCGCGGCGGCGAGGGCGATCGCGACGCCGGCCTTGCCGTCGAGGTGACGGGAGTTGATGTAGCCCGAGCGCGAGCGCTGCGGGCCGGCCATGATCGCGACGGTGTTGCCGATCTCGATCCCGAGCTCCTCGAGGCCCTCCTTGGTCGAGACGCGCTCGTCGACGCGCACCTCGACGTGCTCCCAACCCACACCCTGGGTGTCGATCTCGTCGCCGTAGGCATGACCGCTCGTCTTGAGCGGGAGGATCGTCCCGGTGTATACGACGTCGGGGAACTCGGTGACGATCTGCACCCGGGCGCCCTCGGCGAAGCGGGCGGAGAACGTCCCGACGGGCACGACGGACAGCCGGCCGTTGTCCTTGAGAGCGGACACCATGCAGCCGATGGTGTCGGCGTGGACGACGAGCGCCCGGTCGCAGGTGTCCGTCTCGCCGGGCAGGTCGACGACGAGGGTGCCCTGGCGGGTCACGGTCGAGTCGAGGTCGAGGTCGTTGACGATGTCGCCGATGTACTGCATCACCGCATCGGTGCGCCCGGAGGGGCTGGGGGTCCGCAGGAGGCGGAAGAGGATGTCGATCATCCACTCGGTGTCGATCTCCCCTGCCGCGAGATCGAGGAATCCGGTGAGATTCGCCTTGCCGAGCTCCTGGACGTCGATCTTCTGCTCATCCGTGTGGTCGTTCATCCTGCCTCCTGGTGCAATGTCACTGCTCAGGGCAAGAGTATCGGCTCCGGGCGGTGACCGCGGCACCGCACCCGGATGAGGCGTGCGCCGCGCTCAGTTCACCGGGTCGCGGGGCTTCTCCGGCTCCCACGTCCACGGGGTCCGGGTGGAGTTCGGGAACAGGTAGTCGATGAACTCCGCCTGCACCGGCTGCGGCTCGTGATTGGCCAGTCCCGGCCGCTCGTTCGCCTCGATGAAGACGTACTCGTCGCCCTCGACGTCGGGGACGAGGAGGTCGATGCCGCTCACCGGGATGTCGATCGCCCTGGTCGCGGCGAGCGCCGCCTCGGCCAGCGCGGGGCTCAGCCGGTCCGTGACATCGTGGATCGTGCCTCCGGTGTGGAGGTTCGCGGTCCGTCGCACCTGGAGGCGCTCACCGGGGGCGAGCACGTCGTCGAAGGTGTAGCCGCCCTCGTTGACGGTCGCCTCGGTCGCCTCGTCGAGCGGGATCTTCGATTCCCCTCCGGTGGCGGCCGCGCGCCGCTTCGAGTGCTTGCGGATGAGCTCGTGGATCGGGGTCTCCCCGTCGCCGACGATGGTCGCCGGACGCCGGATCGCCGCCGCCGACACCCGCCCGTTGATGACGAGGATCCGCAGGTCGTCGCCCTCGCAGAACTCCTCGAGGAGGACCTCGGAGCCCTCGCCCCCGGCACGCCGGAGCGCGTCCTTGAGCTGCTTCTCGGTGGTCACCCCGATGGTGATGCCCGCGCCCTGCTCGCCGCGCACGGGCTTGACGACGAGGGCACCGACCTCGTCGAGGAAGTCGACGTCGCCCTGGTCGAAGGTCGCGGTGCGGCCCTGCGGCACCCGGACGCCGGCCTTCTCGACGATTTTGCGCGTCACCCGCTTGTCCTCGCAGCGGCTCATCGCCACCGCCGAGGTGTATTGCGACAGGGACTCCCGGGTGATCACCGTGCGACCGCCGTGCTCGAGCTGCATGTAGCCGGTGTCGGCGTCGAGGACGGTGACGCGGATGCCGCGCCGGATCGCCTCGTCGGCGATGATCCGCGAGTACGGGTTGAGCTCGTCGAGCCCCTCGATCTGGGGCCGCGCGTAGAGCTTCTCGTTGATCGCGTTCTTGCGCTTGATGCCGTAGACGGGGGTGCGGTCGAACCCGAGGCGCTCGTAGAGCTTGATCGCGCCCTCGTTGTCCCACATCACCGACAGGTCCATGTAGGCAGCGCCCGCATCGCGCATCCGCTCGGCCAGCGTGATGGCGAGCTGCTTGCCGAGCCCGGCGTGCACGGTGGCCGGATCGACCGCGAGGCACCACAGCGAGGAGCCGCGCTCGGGATCGCCGAACAGCTCGCCGTGATCGACCCCGGTGACCGTGCCGATGATCTCGCCGTCCTCGGTGTCGACGGCGACGAGGTACTGCACGGCCGGGTTGTGGTTGTGGTTGTCCCAGAGCACCTCGACGTCTGCGGGGACCATCTGCCGGAGCACGTAGATCCGGTTCATCCGCTCCGCCTCGTCCTTCGAGCGGATCGGTCGGATCTCGATGCCGGGGAGCGGGGACGACTGCGGGACCGCCCCGCCGAGGTCGAGCCGGTAGGTGTGGCTCGGATCGATGAAGTACTCCTCCGGGTGGAGGGCGACGAGCACGTGCGGGTCCTTGAGGTACATGCAGATGTCGCGCGTGCCGCCGGCCTCGTCGCGGAGGACGCGGCCGATCTCCTCGATCTCGGAGAACGTCTGCCCGAACACCAGCCGGCCCCAGCCCAGCTCCTGAATCACATCGGTTCTCATCACTGTCTCCTTGCGGTCGTCCTCGGGGGCGGGCAGGGCGGCCGGGGTGCGGGGCGCCGGGTCAGGCGGCCGGTCCGGTGATGCCGTGGCTCTGGAACCACAGCTCGAGCAGGGCGATCTGCCACAGGCGGTTGCCGCGCAGCGGGGTGAGGTTCCCGTTGGGATCGGCGAGCAGCTCCTCGACCGCGCCCTGCTGGAACAGACCCCGGTCCCGCGCCGACTGCCCGGTGACCGCGTCGCGGACCATGTCGAGGTAGGGCCCGTCGAGGTGCTTGAGCGCCGGCACCGGGAAGTAGCCCTTGGGACGGTCGATGACCGCGGACGGGATGACCCGTCGGCCGGCCTCCTTGAGCACGCCCTTGCCGTCCTGGGCGGTCTTGAGGCGGGCCGGGCACTGCGCGGCGAGCTCGACGAGGTCGTGGTCGAGGAACGGCACGCGCGCCTCGAGCCCCCATGCCATCGTCATGTTGTCCACCCGCTTGACCGGGTCGTCGGTGAGCATGATCTGGGTATCGATGCGCAGCGCCTTGTCGATCGCGCTCGAGGCGCCGGGGTGGCGGAAGTGCGCGTCGACGAATTCGCCGGACACGTCGGAACCGGCGAGGAAGCGCGGGCTGACGAGCTGGGCCATCTCCTCGTGGGTGCGGTCGAAGAAGGCGCCCCGGTAGCTCGCGAGCGCGGCCTCCGGGTCGGTGCCGGCGGCGTACATCGGCGGGTACCAGTGGTAGCCGGCGAACACCTCGTCCGCGCCCTGACCGGACTGGACGACCTTGACGTGCTTGGCGACCTCCTCGCTGAGGAGGTAGAAGGCGACGGCGTCGTGGGAGACCATCGGTTCGGACATCGCGTGGATCGCGTTGCCGAGGGCGGGGAGCATGCGCGCGGTGTCGATCCGGATCTGGTGGTGCCGGGTGCCGAAGTGCTCGGCGATGACGTCGGAGTACTTGAACTCGTCGCCCTCCTCGCCGCCGGCGGCCTCGAAGCCGATCGAGAAGGTGTTGAGGCCGTGCTGGCCCTCCTCGGAGAGCAGCCCGACGATGAGGCTCGAATCGAGTCCGCCGGACAGGAGCACGCCCACCGGCACGTCGGCGACGAGACGGCGGCGCACGGCGGTGCGGAGGCTGTCGAGGATCGCCTCCTCCCAGTCGGTGTCGGACCAGTCGGCCTTCGCCGGGTCGTCCTCGTAGATCGGCTCCCAGTAGGTCTTCTGGGTGCGGGTGCCGTCAGGCTCGATCCACATGAGGGTGGCCGGCGGGAGCTTCCGCACGCCCTGGAGCATGGTGTACGGCGCGGGCACCACGGCGTGGAAGGTCATGTAGTGGTGGAGCGCGACGGGATCGACACGGGTGTCGACACCGCCGCCGGCGAGGATCGCCGGGAGCGAGGAGGCGAATCGGAACACGCCGCCGACCTCGGCGTAGTAGAACGGCTTGATGCCCAGGCGGTCGCGGCCGACGAGGACTCGGCCGGAGCGCTCGTCGAACAGCGCGAAGGCGAACATGCCCTTGAGCCGGTGGACGAAGTCCTCGCCCCACTGCGCGTAGGCCTTGAGGATGACCTCGGTGTCGGAATGGCCGCGGAAGGTGTGGCCGAGGCCGCGAAGCTCCTCGAGGAGCTCGGGGTAATTGTAGATGCAGCCGTTGAAGACGATGCTCAGGCGCAGATCGGCGTCGTGCATGGGCTGGGCGCCCGCCTCGGACAGGTCGATGATCGCGAGCCGGCGATGGCCGAAGACCACGTGGTCCTTGGTGTACGTGCCGTGGCCGTCCGGGCCGCGCGGCACCATGACGTCGCTCATCGCCTCGACGGCGGCGGTGTCCGTCGCGTGGACGGTCCCGATCTCACCACAGATTCCGCACATGACTCTTCACATCCTCATATCGTCGGCGCCCGGTGGCTCCCGAATTCTCATCCTATCGTTTCATGCCTGCGGGGCTGCCTCGGGTGAGGCGGGGTGGATGCGGGGGCGGTGGGCGGCGGGACCTGCGCCGCGATGACGGTGAATCGACGATCGCGCGCCCATTGCTCCGAGTTGCCGAACGCCCGATCGATGACCGGCCGGTACCGCAGCGACGAGTTGAACACGCACACCATCCGTCCGCCGGGAACCAGGAGCTCCCGCGCCCGCTGGATCAGCGTGTGCGCCGTCGCCGTCTCGATCGTATGACCGGAGTGGAAGGGAGGGTTGAGGACGACGAGGTCGACGGAACCCGCGCTGATCGGAGCAGACTCGCGCTCATCGGGCGCACCCCAGGGCAGCGGATTCGTCGCATCGACGAGCCGGATGTCCGCGGTCCGGGTTCCGCAGGTCGCGCGAGCCGAGGCGACTGCCGCCCGCGACACGTCGACCCCGGTGAGCCGGGCCTCGGGCAGGAGGTGGCCGAGAGCGGCGAGCAGCGAGCCGTTGCCGCAGCCGAGGTCGAGCACGCGCAGCGGGACACCCGTCGCATCCCGCCGTGCTCCCCCGGCGCGCTCACCGAGTGCGTCGGGGCGTGGCCCGGATCCGACGGCATGATCCTGCCCCTCGGCGCGCCCGGGAACCACGTGGTCGCGCAGCGCGGTGAGGAGCAGCGCCGACCCGGGATCGACGGACGGCCCGCCGAAGCACGCGCCATATGCCGAGACCTCGAGGGCGGGCACCTCGGGCACCAGTCCAGCGGCGCGAGCGATTCGGGGTGCGGGGATGGATGGGACGGGAACTCCCCCGGCGGTGTCGGCGGAGGCTTCTCCTCCCACGTCATCCGCCTCCCGGCCGTCGCGCGAGGGCGCTCCCGAGGCGATGAGGAGCCGCGATTTCGCCTGCCCGGGTGACACGTCGACGCGCGGGTAGAACCGGGCGAGCTCGGTGTTGAAGCTGCGGCTCAGGTGCTTGGCCCGGCCGACGACGACGAACTCCGCAGCAGACGGAGCGAGGATCTCGAGGTACTCAGTGAGCACGCGGAGGGACTTGGGGGCCGCGAGGACCACTCGTGTGATCGGCTGTGTGGCCACAGCGGCCAGCTCCGCGAAACCGGCATGCCCCTGGTCGGCGTCCGAACCTCTTCGCGCGGTCTGGCGCGATCCCTCCGCCGAGGTCGCCGCACCGTCGGCAGCGGAGCGCGATCCCGTCTGCGTACTCATCGCGTCGGCTGCGGCTGGATCGCCGGCGCGCTCGTCCGACGGCTCCGATCCCGCATTCACGCGGACCGGCAGATGGACGATCCGGGAACTGTCCGGATGGGCCCGGTGGACCGCCTCGGCCGCGGCGCGGGCGGCGAGGGAATCGGCATAGGCGAAGACCCGACCGGGAGCGGTGAGCGCGACGACGGAGCCGAGGGCGCCGTCGGGATCGTCGAGCACAACGGTGACGGGCACCTCGGCAGCGGTGCCGGAGGAGATGATGGGGACGCCTGCGACCCCGGTGCTTCGCGGAGGCTCCGACCGGGCGGCCCTCGCCGGTTCTGCCTGGACCGGCCCGGTCGAGGAGCCGGGCACGGGACCCTCCGGCTCGACGCCGATCGGCCCTGAGAGCAGATCCGATGACGGCCTCGCCGGTTCGGCCCCCGCCCACCTCGCCGGTGATCCCGGTGCGGGGCCCGCCGATTCCTCGTCGGTCAGCCCGATTCGAAGTGCGCGTCCGGAGATGTCGAGGACGCCCCGGCTGCGGCCGTGGAGGTACTCCTCGAGGAGTCGTGCTGCCGGGTGGCCGTGCGGCCAGCCCGCGAACCCGCAGTCGAGGGAGGCGTCGATCGCGGCGAGCTCCCCGTCGGAGCGGTGGAGCGCAGCAGGCAGCAGCGAGGCGGGCATGGCGCCAGTCTACGGAGGCACCGGGGCGCACCTCACCAGCGCACTACGTGCATCGCGCAGGTTCGGTGGCCCTGTGCACAGGCCCACCGGAGCCGACTAGAGTGGAGAGCGACGACCGCCCCACCCGAGGAGACGCACGCATGACCATACTCGTCGGCTACGCCCCCAACCCCGAGGGCATGGCGGCCGTGGAGTTCGGGATCCGCCAGGCCCGCGCCTTCGACGACACCCTGCTCGTGCTCAACGCCGGGATCGGCGAGTCGCAGGACGAACGCGGTGTCGCCACGAAGAACGAGCTCGCCGCCGTCGTCGAGAAGCTCCAGGCCGCCGGGATCAAATACGAGGCCAAGCAGTTCCTCCGCGGCAACGACGCTGTCGAGGAGATCCTCGCCCTCGCCGAGGCCTCCCCCGAGATCTCGATGATCATCATCGGCTCCCGCAAGCGCTCGGTCGTCGGCAAGCTCATCATGGGTTCCTCCGCACAGCGCATCATCCTCGGCTCGCCGGTCCCCGTGATCTCCGTCAAGTCCTGACTCCTCCCGCCCCGGCGCTCCGGGCCACCGCGGCCCCTCCCGCGACCACGTCCCGGCCGGTTGAGGTCTCTCCCGTTCTCAGCCGACTGCGGTCCCCTCCTCCTTCGGACAACGGAAACTGCGGTGGCGGGCGGAGACTGTGAAGTCTGTGCCCGCCACCGCAGTTTCCGTTGCACCCTGGTGCGCCGAAACCACCTGTGACCTGAGATCGCACCGCAGTCCACAGGTTCCCTCAGGCCATTCACCTCCGACCCGGCGCGCGCAACGCTGTGCACATGACTCTCATCGTCACACATCAGGAGCTGCTCGACGCCGGTACGCAGTGGAGAACGATCTCCCAGATGATCCGGTGCTGCGTCATCCGTGCGCTCGTCGGTGTCTACGTCATCCATCGGCGCTGCGACCGACCGCTGCACCGGGGCGCGGCACAGGCGATCGCTCCCTCGGACCACGCGACTCTTGAGGCGCTCGCATCGACACACGCCCACATCCGTGCCGCCGCGGCCCGCGGTCTGCTCATCGAGGCCTTCACCGCATCGCGGCACGGCGCTGGACTGCTCGACAGGGGCGCGGCCGTGTTCTCCCACCTCAGCGCCGCACATCTTCACGGACTCGCTCCCGCACTCGACGAACCCCCGCGCGTCGAGGTGCTCCGGCCGGGCAGGACCCACCGTTCCGAGTACTCGCACCTGCGCGCCCTCTCCGTCCCGGACGATCAGATCGTGGAGGTGCAGGGATCGCCCGCGACATCGGTGCCGAGGACTCTGATCGACATCGCCCGGACGCGGGGCCTCGACCAGGCTGTGCCCATGGCCGACGCGGCAGTGCGGTCGGATCTGCTCGAAAGAGGCGACCTCGCCGCGTGCCTGCGGGAGGATGAGCGTCGGCGCGTCGCCGCAGTCGACGATCTGATCCGCCTGGTCGACGGTCTGCACGAGAGCGCGGGCGAGTCGATCCTCGCCGTGCGCCTCGACCGGGCCGGGCTCCTCGACGGAGCATTACCGCAGCACGCGGTGTTCGGGGCACAGGGATTCATCGCGCGGGTCGACTTCGCGTATCCCGCCGCACGACTCGCGATCGAGTTCGACGGCTACGGCAAGTATTTCTTCGACGACCCCGACGGCCGGGCCGCACTCAAGTCGGAGCGCAGGCGCGAAGCGGCGCTCCGGACCGAGGGGTGGGAGGTCATCCGGGTCGAATGGCGCGACCTCTTCGATCCCGCGGCGATGCGGACGATCATCGCCCGGATCCGCCGGCATCTCGCACGAGCAGCCGCCTGAGATCCGACGCCTGCATGCAACGGAAACTGCGGTGGCGGGCACAGACTTCACAGTCTGTGCCCGCCACCGCAGTTTGCGTCGCACTCGCCCGGAGGACGCCCACCCGGACGCAGCCGACGACCGGCGCGCGGGTGTCAGCTGAGGAGGTCGCGCATGAGCTGCGCGGTCTCCGAGGGGGTCTTGCCGACCTTGACGCCGGCGGCCTCGAGGGCCTCCTTCTTCGCCTCGGCGGTGCCGGACGAGCCGGACACGATCGCACCCGCGTGGCCCATGGTCTTGCCCTCGGGAGCGGTGAAGCCGGCGACGTAGCCGACGACCGGCTTGGTGACGTTGGCCTTGATGAACTCTGCCGCGCGCTCCTCGGCGTCGCCGCCGATCTCGCCGATCATCACGATGGCCTCGGTCTCCGGGTCCTCTTCGAATGCGGCGAGCGCATCGATGTGGGTGGTGCCGATGACCGGGTCGCCGCCGATGCCGATGCAGGTGGTGAACCCGAGGTCCCGCAGCTCGTACATCATCTGGTAGGTCAGCGTGCCGGACTTCGAGACCAGCCCGAGCTTGCCCTTCTGCGTGATGTTCGCCGGGATGATGCCGGCGAGCGACTCACCGGGCGAGATGATGCCCGGGCAGTTCGGACCGATGATCCGGGTCGCGTTGCCCTTCTCGGTGGCGTGCGCCCAGATCGCGGCGGAGTCCTGGACGGGGATGCCCTCGGTGATGATGACGAGCAGCTCGATGCCCGCATCGATCGCCTCGAAGCCGGCATCCTTGGAGAAGGCCGGCGGGACGAAGGCGACGGAGACGTTCGCGCCGGTGGCCTCCATGGCCTCGCCGACGGACGCGAACACCGGCAGCTCGACCTCGGCGCCGGAGGCGTCGGTGTGGCTCACGGTGGTTCCGGCCTTGCGCGCATTGACACCGCCGACGACGTTCGCACCCGCGGCGAGCATCCGCGCGGTGTGCTTGGTGCCCTCACCGCCGGTGATGCCCTGGACGATGATCTTCGATTCGGAGTTGAGGAAAATCGACATAGTGTTTGAGGACCTTTCGGGCTATCAGTTCGCGGCGGCGGCGAGTTCAGCGGCCTTGTCGGCCCCGCCGTCCATCGTGTCGGTGAGGGTCACGAGCGGGTGGCCGGCCTTCTCGAGGATCGCTCGGCCCTCCTCCACGTTGTTGCCGTCGAGGCGCACGACGAGCGGCTTGGTCGCCTGGTCGCCGAGGATCTCGAGGGCCTTGACGATGCCGTTGGCGACCGCGTCGCATGCGGTGATGCCGCCGAACACGTTGACGAACACGCTCTTGACCTGCTCGTCGCCGAGGATGACGTCGAGGCCATTGGCCATGACCTCGGCCGAGGCGCCGCCGCCGATGTCGAGGAAGTTCGCGGGCTTGACGCCGTTGTGGGCTTCGCCGGCGTAGGCGACGACGTCGAGCGTGGACATGACGAGTCCCGCGCCGTTGCCGATGACGCCGACCTGGCCGTCGAGCTTGACGTAGTTGAGGTCGAGCTTCTTCGCCTTGAGCTCGAGCGGGTCCTCGGCGTCGATGTCCTGGAGGTCCGCGTGGTCTTCGTGGCGGAACTCGGCGTTGCCGTCGAGGGTGACCTTGCCGTCGAGCGCGATGACGTCGCCGGCCGCGGTCGAGACGAGCGGGTTGACCTCGACGAGGGTCGCGTCCTCGGCATCGAACACGGTCCACAGCTTCTGCAGCACTGCGGCGACCTTGCCGGCGATCGACTGCTCGAAGCCGGCGGCCTCGACGATCTCCTTCGCCTTGGCCTCGTCGATCCCGGTGAGCGGGGACACCGGCACCTTCGCGAGCGCCTCGGGGCGCTCCTCGGCGAGGGTCTCGATGTCCATGCCGCCCTCGGTCGAGCACATCGCGAGGTAGGTGCGGTTCGCGCGGTCGAGGAGGATCGAGAAGTAGTACTCCTCCGCGATGTCCGCGCCCTCGGCGATCATGACCTTCTTGGTGATGTGGCCCTTGATGTCGAGGCCGAGGATCTCCTCGGCCTTCTCCTTGGCCTCCGCCGGGTTGTGGGCGAGCTTGACGCCGCCGGCCTTGCCGCGGCCGCCGATCTTGACCTGCGACTTGACGACGACGGTGCCGCCGCCGAGCGCCTCGGCCGCGGCCTGCGCCTCCTCGGGGGTTTCGGCGACCTGAGCGCGGAGCACGGGCACGCCGTGCTTCTCGAAGAGGTCACGCGCCTGATACTCGAAAAGATCCACGTGTGTTCCTAACGTCCGTGCGCGCTCCGCCGGGCCCGGATCGAACAGGACCGCGCGGGCGCGCCGCTTGCGGGTGGGTATGAAGCGAATCAACCGCTTCCCACCCTAGTCCCATCCGCGAGCGTGGTCACACCGGCCCCGCCGCGCAGCCGAGGCGCCGGCCACGTCACCGTGCCGGAGCAGGCCACCCGGCCGAGGCGCCGGCTCGGTCACCGTGCCTGGGCAGGCCACCCGGCCCAGGCGCCGGCCCGGTCACCGTGCCTGGGCAGGCCACCCGGCCGAGGTGCAAGCACCGTGACCCTGCCGGACCTCGGTACCCAGCCGAAGCGCCGACCACGGCATCATGCTGGACCTCGGCGTTCAACCGAGGCGCCAGCCGCAGCACCCGGCCGAGGCGCCGTCCTCATCCGGGCCACCGCCCCCCAGCCGAGCAGCAGCGCGGAGGACGGCATCCGCGTCGACGGACCGGCCGACGGGAGTCGCGACACCGAGCATGGCTGCGGGGCACCGGACCCGCTGCACCGCCCGCCCGCTGCCGCTTGGCGTCAAGAATCTTTTCGCCAAAGTATCTTGACGCCGGAAGTACCATGGACACATGGATGAGGTCGACCGGATCGTCGCCGCGTGGCGCCACGAGCGCCCCGACATCGACGTGTCCCCGATGGAGGTCCTCTCCCGCGTCTCCCGGCTCGCCAAGCAGCTCGACAAGGCGCGCAAGGTCACCTTCCACAACCACGGCCTCGAGGTCTGGGCCTTCGACGTGCTGTCCGCTCTCCGGCGGTCCGGCGCGCCCTATCAGCTCTCCCCCTCCCAGCTCATCGGCGAGATGATGGTGACGTCGGGGACCATGACGAACCGGATCGACCGCCTCGTGTCCGCCGGCTGGGTGTCGCGCCATCCCGACCCGGCCGACCGCCGCGGCGTCCTCGTCCGTCTCACCGAGGCCGGCCAGACGAAGGTCGACGACTCCCTCGCCGAGCTCCTCGTCCTCGAGGCGGAGCTCCTCGGACAGCTCTCCGCCCCGCAGCGCCGCAAGCTCAGCGAGCTCCTGCGGCAGCTCTCGAGCGGCTTCGACGCGGAGGACGAATGACCTCGAGCCGCTCGGAGCCCGGGGACGGCCGCGACCTCGCCGTCGACGGCGCGCTCAACCTCCGCGACCTCGGCGGACTGCCGATCCCGAACGGCACCACCCGCTTCCACCGTGTGGTGCGCGGCGGGCGCCGGGAGCGCCTGACCGCCCGCGGCTGGCGGCAGCTCGCCGCCCACGGGATCGGACACGTCATCGATCTGCGCACCCCGGCCGAGGTCAGCCGGCGCGACACGGACCCGCGGGTCGACCCGGCGGCATGGGCCGGATTCGAGATCCACCCGATGCCCGTCGAGGACTTCGGCGTCCGCGCCTATACCGCCGCGCTCGACCACCCGTACCTCAACCATCCCGGGCACTACCGTCTCCTCCTCGACCACTTCCCCGACGAGCTCGCCGCAGTCATGCGCCTGCTCTCGGAGATCGCGCGCACCGCCGGGACCGCGGACGGCGCCGGCGTCTACGTCCACTGCTCGGCCGGGCGCGATCGCACGGGCCTCGTCTCGGCCTGGCTGCTCCAGCTCGCTGGGGTCGCGGATGCCGACATCGTCGCCGACTACCGCCGCTCGCTCGACTGGGTCAACGAGTACCACCGGACCTCGAACCACCCGGTGGAGAAGCACGAGCCGCCCGAGGTGTTCGAACCCTGGGCCGAGTCCCGCACCCGCGCGCTCGGCGTGTTCCTCCGCGCCCACCCGGCGGGCACCGCCCTTCCGGCACTCGGGCTCACCCCGGAGGAGACGACGGCCCTGCGCGGGCTCCTCGCACCCGCCCCGCCGGCCTGATCCGTCCCGCCGGCCTGAGCCGCCGCCCGGTGTCGCTCCCGGGGCCGGGCGATGTGCGCCCCTAGAATCGGGTGGAGACGACGACCCCTGCTGAAGGTGATGAGTGTGCGCCAGCGCTTCCTGACCGTTCCCGCAGCCGCCGCGTGCGCGCTGCTCGCCCTCACCGGGTGCCAGGTCACGGGCACCGAGCGGCCCGATCCCGAGCCCTCGGTGAGCCCCGAGGTCGCAACTCCGGTCGAGACCCCCGATTCCGCGCCCGCGGTCACGCTCGTCGACGTCTCCCCCGGCGGCGCGGTCGAGGTCGACCCGGTGTGGGCCGGTCTGCAGACCGCAGCCGAGCAGGGCGAGGATGCCTACCTCGACGTCCACATCCACAGCTATCAGGAGCCCGGGGACGAGGGCGAGGTCACGCTCACCCCCTCGACCCCGAACAGCATGAGCATCACGCTCCCCGCGGAGGCGGTCGACGCCGAGCGCGCTCCGTTCTACCGGATCCTCGGCACGTTCTCCGCCGAGGAGGTCGGCTCCTCGGCGTATGCGCTCGAGGTCGTCGACACCGAGGAGATCGCCGAGGTCCGCCCCACCGGCCCGAGCACCGAGGAGCGGTGCACCGCCGAGGACGCGAACGAGCGGATCCAGCAGGCCGCGCAGCAGCTCGCCGACGATCCCGGGTCTCGGGAGGAGCTCCGCCTCCTGTGGGCCAGCGCGCCCGAGGTGTGGTGGGGCATCCAGCGCACCGCGGCGACGCTCGGTGATTCCGAGGGCGAGGCCGCCGGCGACTTCCTCACCGAGGCCTGCGGCGCCTACCTCGGCTGAGCAGGCCGCGCGCTCCGCCTGACTGCCAGGGAGCGCGGCTGCCAGGGGCGCCTAGCGCCCGGGAGCACCGTCCGCAGTCGCCGCCCGGTCGTTCTCCTCGTGGACGGCGAGCGCGGTCTCGTAGGCGCGCAGGGTGGGAGGTGCGAAGAGCGCGATGAGCCCGAGCACCGCGGGCGCGATCGAGGCCACCGGCAGCAGCCAGCCGGAGCCGAGGACCGAGAGCCCGAAGAGGATGAGCAGCACCTGCCACGCGACCGTGGCCGGCCGGGCCCAGCGGCGCATCCGGTGGAGGCCGACGGCGACGCCGGCGAGTCCGAGCGCGAGGATCGCGAACATCACCGCGAGCGACAGGAGCGAGGTGGTGAGCGCGGGCTCACCGGCACGGGCGAGCGTGACGAAGAACACTGCGGACACGACGAGCGCCGCGATCTCGAGGACGAGCATCGCGATCGCCGCCCACAGCGTCCAGGGGCGGGCCGGCAGCGGCAGGGGTGCCGCCGTCCCTCCGCCCGCTCCGGAACCACCCACTCCGGAACCGGCTGCTCCCGAACCGCCGGCTCCGGAGCCTGCCGCCCCGGAGGTCCGCTCGCGGTCCGTCACAGGGTCATCCGCTCGAAACCGGGGATGAGGATCTCGTCGATGAACCGCTCGCGGGCGTCGAGCGGGATGAAGGCGCAGCCGAGCGCGTTGACGGTGGCCCACTCGAGATCGGCCTGGTCCCATCCGGCCTCGTCGATGAGGAGGCGCATCTCGCGGCTCACCGAGGTCGCGGACATCAGCCGGTTGTCCGGGTTGACGGTGACGGCGAACCCGAGGTCCTTGAGCCCGGTGATCGGGTGGTCGGCGATCGAGCCGGCCGCGCCGGTCTGGAGGTTCGACGAGGGGCACATCTCGAGCGGCACCTGGTGGTCGAGGATCCACGCCGCGAGCCTGCCGAGCGTCCCGTTGCCGTCGACGACGTCCATGTCCTCGACGATCCGCACTCCGTGGCCGATGCGCTGGGCGCCGCACACCTGGACGGCCTCGAGGATCGATTCCACACCGGCCGCCTCGCCCGCGTGGATGGTGACCGGGAAGCACTCACGATGGAGGTAGTCGAAGGCCTGGAGGTGCTCGGCCGGCGGGTTGCCCGCCTCGCCGCCGGCGATGTCGAAGCCGACGACACCGGTGTCCCGGTGCCGGATGGCGAGCTCGGCGACCGCGAGCGAGTTCCGGGCGTGGCGCATGCCGGTGAGGACCTGGCCGGTCCGCACGAACCGCCCCGCCTCGGCCGCGATCGCCTCGCCCTCGTCGAGTCCGGCCTGGACTGCGATCACGGCCGCGTCCATGTCGAGCCCGGCGCGCAGGTGCTGCTCGGGGGCCCAGCGCGCCTCGGCGTAGAACACGCCGTCGGCGACCTGGTCGAGCACCCATTCCCGGGCGACCCGGGTGAGCGCCTCGGCGGTCTGCATGACGGCGATCGTGTGGTCGAAGGTCTCGAGGTAGCGCGTGAGGTCCCCGGAGTCCGCGGATTCGGAGAACCACGCCCCGAGGTCCGTCGGGTCCGCTGCGGGGAGGTCGTGGCCGATCTCCCGGGCGAGATCGATGATCGTCGCGGGCCGCAGCCCCCCGTCGAGATGATCGTGCAGCGACACCTTGGGGAGTCGGAGGACGGGGTCGTCGGCGTCGACTCCGCGGGGAGTCGGAAAGAGTGTCTGATCCACCCCACCAGCATACGCCACCGGCCGCGCCCGCCGGTCGTCGCGAGCGACGCGCACGAGCGGTCCGGGAGGTCCGCCCGGGACGCGCGCCCGAGAGGTACTCCGGCACCGCGGATCAGGCTCAGTCCGCGCCGGGCACCTCGACCTCGCCCTCGGCGATCCGCTCGCGCACCTCGGCGATGTCCCGGCCCAGGCCCGCCACGGAGCTCAGCAGCCCGTCGGTGGCGACGATCTCGACCCCGCCGTTGTCCATCGTCCCGGTGTACTCCGGCGCGCGCACCGCGATGTCGCCGATCGTCCGCTCGTCGCCCGGCGGCTCCCCGAGCTCACCGGCGAACCCGGTCTCCGGCCAGCCGGCGACGGTGGACTGGAACCCGGCGGCGACGTTCGGCACGGTCGAGGCGATGACGTGGTCCCCGAGCACCCCGCCGAGCGTCTGCGAGCCGTCGGTGCCGTACCACACGAGGGTCGGGGTGAAGGGCGGCTCCTCCTCAGCGGCGTCGCCCTCCGCTGCTCCCGCGGCCCCGTCGGCGGCCGGGTCCGGCACCGCGGTGGGGTCCGGCGCCGCGTCGGCGTCCGCGATCCCGTAGTACGCGGTGAACACCTCGAGCACGCCGCTCGCCGCTCCCGAGGCGAACGGCACGATGACGTCGGCACCGGCGTCGAGCGCGTCCTCGGTGTACTCCCGACCGGCCGCCTGCGTGTCGTCCACCGTCCGGCGCTCGGTCGATCCGGCGCGCAGCACCTCGACCGCGGTGCCCGCATCGGCGTTGCGCTGCTCGACCCCGGCGTCGAAGGCGGCGAGCAGCGCGTCGCCGGCGGCGAACCCGCGGGAGGCGAAGATCGCGACGGTGCCGGTCTCCGAGCTCGCCGCCGCGGAGTACCCGGCGATGAACGCGGGCTCGCGGAGGTCGAAGTCGATCGTGACGACGTTGTCCGGGTAGTCGGTGCCGCCGGTGGCGACGGCGAGCCAGACCGTGTCCGGGGAATCGACGGCCACTGCGGAGAGCGTGTCCGCCCCGCCTGGTCCGACGAGCGCGCCGAGGTCACAGCCGGCGGCGGCGAACCGGGAGAGCGCCTCGCCGGTGCCGTCGGTCGTGCTCACGCGCTGGGACGAGGTCGAGGCGAGGAAGCCGGCGGACCGGGCGTTCGACATCTCGCCGAAGCTCAGCTGTCCGATCGACCGGTCGGCGAAGCCCGCCGGGGCGGACACCATGCAGCCGCTCGTCGTCACCGGCTCTGCCGTCTCCGGGGGCTGGCCGCCGCACGCGGTGAGCAGCATCGCCGCCGCCACCGCGCCCGCCGCCCGGCCGATCCGCCTCACCGGAGGCCGACCGCCTTGAGCGCGGTCGCCGCGAACACCCGGGCGCCCATCTCGAGGGCGCCCTCGTCGACGAGGAAGTCGCCCTGGTGGATGTCGTAGGTCACGCCGCCCGGCGTGCGGGTGCCGAGTCGCACGAGCGCACCGGGGCAGTGCGTGAGGTACCAGGCGAAGTCCTCGCCGCCCATCGACTGCGGGGTCAGCTGCACGCTGTCCTCGCCGAGCTCCTCCTTGACCGCGGCCTCGATGATCGCGACCTCGGGCTCGGTGTTGACCACCGGGGGCACACCGCGACGGTGGGTGAGCTCGACCTCGACACCGTAGGGCCCGGTGATCCGGTCGACGAGCTCCGGGAGGACCTCGGCCACCTGGTTCCAGCCGTCGACGTCGAGGCAGCGCAGGGTGCCCATGATCGACCCCTCGCTGGGCACGACGTTCGCGGCGTGGCCGGCCTCGATCGCTCCCCACACGAGGGAGATCGCATGGCGCGGATCGATGAGCCGGTGGAGCGTCGCGGGCAGGTCGGTGGCGACCTTGCCGAGCGCGTAGACGAGGTCCTCGGTGAGGTGCGGGCGCGAGGTGTGGCCGCCGTGGCCGCGTAGCCGCACGATCACCGTGTCCCCGGCTGCGGTGATCGCCCCGATCCGCGAGCCGACGCGTCCGACGTCGACGTTGGGATCGCAGTGGATCGCGAACACCTGCGGCACGTCGGCGAGCACGCCCTGCTGGATGACGGTGAGGGCGCCGCCGGGGGTGACCTCCTCGGCGGGCTGGAAGATCAGGCGCACGGTCCCGCCGAGACCGCCCGGCCGCGAGCGGTGGATGTCGTGGAGGGCGAGGCCGGCGCCGACGAGCGCGCTGAGGTGGATGTCGTGTCCGCAGGCGTGCGCCACGCCGGGGGTGGTCGAGACGAAGTCGGTGCCGGTGAGGTCGTCGAGCGGGAGCGCGTCGATGTCGGCCCGCAGGCCGACGGCGAGCGGTCCCTCACCGACCTCGCACACGACGCCGGTGCCCTCGAGCCGGCGGGGGTGCAGACCGGCCTCCTCGAGGACGGCGACGATCCGGTCGGTGGTGCGGAACTCCCGGAAGGACAGCTCGGGGTGCGCGTGGATGTCGCGGCGGAACCCGATGAGGGCGTCGAGGTGGGGAGCGAGGGCGGTACGGATCACGCGGCATCGGGCTTTCGGATGGACGGCAACGTGGTCACCGAGTCTAGTCCGCCGAACGGCACCGGATGACGGCAGATGACGCCAGATGACAGCCCGCCCGCTCCGCCGCTCCCCGCGGTGCGCCCGGCGAACGTCACAGGACGTCCTCCCGGCCGATCTCGCGAGCCCGTTCGACGGCCCTCTTGACGTCCTGGGCGTGGCCACGGTCGGCGACGAGCAGCGCATCGGCGGTGTCGACGACGATGACGTCGGTGAGCCCGACGACGGCGACGAGCCGCCCCTGGTCGGACACGACGACCCCGGAGGCGTCGATGTCGACGACATCGACGTCCTCGCCCACGGTGAACATCCCCTGCTCCTCGCCGCGCACGGGCTGGCGGAGCTTCGCCACCGAGTCGAAGTCGCCCACGTCGTCCCAGCCGAAGTCGCCCGGGATGACGACGACGCGCCCGGCCGCCGCGGCGGGCTCGGCGACGACGTAGTCGATGGCCTTCTTCTCCAGCCGGGGCCAGACCTCGGCGAGGACCCGTTCCCGCTCGGCGCCGACCGGTGCGTCCGCGATCGTCCGCAGCCCGGCGTGGAGATCGGGCGCCTGCTCGGCCATGACCTCGAGCAGCGCGGACGCCCGGGCGATGAACATCCCGGCGTTCCAGCGGTACCGGCCCGAGTACGTGTACTCGCGGGCGAGCCCGGCCTCGGGCTTCTCGACGAATGCGAGGGCGCGCCGGGCGGTCGGCGCGGCGGACAGCCCGAGCAGCGGCCCGGTGCGGATGTAGCCGTAGGCGGTCGCCGGATAGGTCGGGGTGATGCCGACGGTGACGATGTCGCCCCCGGCGGCCGCGGCGCACGCCTGGGCGATGACCGCGGAGAACTCGTCGACGTTGGTGATCGAGTGGTCGGCGGAGAAGGATCCGATGATCGCCTCGGGGTCCTCGTCGGCGATGAGCATCGCGGCGAGACCGATCGCGGCAGCGGAATCCTTGGGGCTCGGTTCCGCCACGATCCGTCCGGGGACCAGCCCCGGGAGCTGCTGCCGCACCGCGGCCACGTGCTGCGCGCCGGTGACGACGGTGATCCGCTCCGGGGACACGAGCGGCTCGACCCGGTCCCATGTCGACTGGAGGAGCGATCGCCCGACGCCGAGGACGTCGTGGAGGAACTTCGGCGAGCCGGCTCGGGAGAGCGGCCACAGCCGCGTGCCGGAGCCCCCGGCGGGGATCACGGCGTGGAAGCGGGCGCCCGGCACGAGCGGAACGGCTGCGGTCTGCGGGATGCGATGGAGGTCGTCGGTGGTCACGCCCTCCATTGTCCCGGCCACCGGCCCCGCGGACCGCATCGACCCGCCGCAGGCCGCCGGACCGCACTCATGAATACGACAGGCCGACGTCGCGTAATTCGGGCCTGGACACGCGGAGTCCGGATGGTGGACCGCACTCCCCGGCTCCGCTCATGGAATTCGCAGGAAGCGGGGCGTTTCGATTGGCACCGGTGGGAAAACCGGCGTAACTTCGGAAGGTAACTCAATTGCTCGTATCCACTTGGAGGATGCCCCGTGGCCAAAGCGACTACGGGCACTCTGTACCGAGGGAATGAGGGAATGTGGTCGTGGGTCGCACATCGCGTGACCGGCGTCGGCATCTTCTTCTTCCTCCTGGTGCACGTGCTCGACACAGCCCTCGTCCGCGTCTCGCCGGAGGCGTACAACGCCGTCATCGCGACGTACAAGACCCCCCTCATGGGCATCGGTGAGATCGCTCTCGTCGCAGCCATCGTGTACCACGCCTTCAACGGCCTGCGCGTCATCCTCGTCGACTTCTGGAAGGGCGGACCCAAGAACCAGAAGAAGCTGTTCTGGGGCGCCATGATCCTGTGGCTCGTCGTGATGATCGGCTTCCTGCCCCGCCAGCTCATGCACATCTTCGGAGGTTGATGAGAGATGACTGCTTCGACCATCCCGGCCCCGCGCACCGGCTACTCGCGCCACAAGTCCACCCGCTCGAAGTTCGAGCTCTTCGCCTGGCTCTTCATGCGCCTGTCGGGCATCGTGCTCGTCGTGCTGATCTTCGGCCACCTGTTCGTCAACCTGTGGCTCGGTGAGGGCGTCAACCGCATCGACTTCGGCTTCGTCGCCGGCAAGTGGGCCAACCCGTTCTGGCAGATCTGGGATCTCGTCATGCTGTGGCTCGCGATGATCCACGGCACCAACGGCATGCGCACGATCATCTCCGACTACGCGGAGAAGCCCGGCACCCGGGTCGCGCTCCAGATAGTGCTCTACGTCGCCTCGGCCGTCATCATCGCGCTCGGCACCCTGGTGATCTTCACCTTCGAGCCCTGCCCGGTCAACGCCGACCCGTCACTTCTCGCGTCCTTCTGCACCGCCAGCTGACGCAGGCCCTACAAGGAGATCTGAATTCTATGCAGGTACATGAGTACGACGTCGTCATCGTCGGCGCCGGCGGCGCGGGCATGCGGGCGGCCATCGAGTCCGGGCAGCGCGCCCGGACCGCGGTGCTGACCAAGCTCTACCCCACCCGCTCCCACACCGGCGCGGCCCAGGGCGGCATGTGCGCTGCGCTGGCCAACGTCGAGGAGGACAATTGGGAGTGGCACACCTTCGACACGATCAAGGGCGGCGACTACCTGGTCGACCAGGACGCCGCCGAGGTCATGGCGAAGGAGGCCATCGACGCCGTCCTCGATCTCGAGAAGATGGGTCTGCCGTTCAACCGCACCCCGGAGGGCCGGATCGACCAGCGCCGGTTCGGCGGACACACCCGCGACCACGGCAAGTCGCCGGTGCGCCGCGCGTGCTACGCCGCTGACCGCACCGGGCACATGATCCTCCAGACCCTCTACCAGAACTGCGTCAAGCACGGGGTCGAGTTCTACAACGAGTTCTACGTCCTCGATCTCGTCATGACCGAGGTCGACGGGGTCCGCCGCCCGGCCGGCGTGGTCGCCTACGAGCTCGCCACCGGAGAGATCCACGTCTTCCGCTCGAAGGCCGTGGTGTTCGCCACCGGCGGCTTCGGCAAGGTCTTCAAGACCACCTCGAACGCCCACACCCTCACCGGTGACGGCGTCGCGGTGACCTACCGCCAGGGCCTCCCCCTCGAGGACATGGAGTTCTTCCAGTTCCACCCGACCGGCCTCGCCGGACTCGGCATCCTCCTGTCCGAGGCCGCCCGCGGTGAGGGCGCGGTGCTCCGCAACTCCGACGGCGAGCGCTTCATGGAGCGCTACGCCCCCACCATCAAGGACCTCGCCCCGCGCGACATCGTCGCCCGGTCGATGGCCAACGAGGTGCGCGAGGGACGCGGCTGCGGTCCGAACAAGGACTACGTGCTCCTCGACCTCACCCACCTCGAGCCGGCGCACATCGATGCGAAGCTGCCCGACATCACCGAGTTCGCCCGCACCTACCTCGGTGTGGAGCCCTACACCGAGCCGGTGCCGGTGTTCCCCACCGCGCACTACGCGATGGGCGGCATCCCGACGAACATCAAGGCCGAGGTGCTGTCGAACAACACCGACGTCGTCCCCGGCCTATACGCCGCCGGCGAATGCGCCTGCGTGTCCGTGCACGGCTCCAACCGCCTCGGCACGAACTCGCTGCTCGACATCAACGTGTTCGGCAAGCGCGCGGGCATCGCGGCGGCGGAGTACTCCGCGACCGCGGTCATGCCCGAGCTCCCGGAGGCACCGGAGGCCCGCGTCGTCGAGATGATCGAGTCGATGCGCAAGGCGTCGGGGACCGAGTCCGTGGCCGCGATCCGCCGGGATCTCCAGGAGGTCATGGATACCGATGTCCAGGTGTTCCGCACCGACGAGACCCTGCGCAATGCGCTCGACGTCATCGCCGAGCTGCGGGCCCGCTACGCGAACGTGGGCATCCACGACCGCGGCAAGCGCTACAACCTCGACCTCCTCGAAGCCGTGGAGCTCGCCTTCCTGCTCGAGATCGCCGAGGTCGTCACCGTGGCCGCGATCCACCGCAAGGAGTCGCGCGGCGGCCACTTCCGCGAGGACTTCCCCGACCGCGACGACGAGAACTTCATGCACCACACGATGACCTACCTCGATCCGAACAGCGAGGCGGAGGGCATCAAGGGCATGCGTCTCGAGACCAAGCCCGTGGTCATGACCCGTTACCAGCCGATGGAGCGTAAGTACTGATGAGCGCGAATCCCGAGACCACCACCGCAGAACCGGCTTCCAAGGTCGACATCCCCGACCACCTCGGCGGGGGCGGCGGGGAGATCCCGTCGTTCGACTGCACCTTCCGGATCGCCCGCTTCGACCCCGAGCAGGACGAGGCGCCGCACTGGGAGGAGTACAGCGTCACGATGTACGGCACCGACCGGGTGCTCGACGCTCTCCACAAGATCAAGTGGGAGATCGACGGCTCGCTGTCGTTCCGCCGCTCGTGCGCCCACGGCGTGTGCGGCTCCGACGCGATGCGGATCAACGGCCGCAACCGGCTCGCCTGCAAGACCCTCCTCAAGGACCTCGACACGAACAAGACCATCACCGTCGAGGCGATCAAGGGCCTGCCGCTCGAGAAGGACCTCATCGTGGACATGGAGCCGTTCTTCCAGTCCTACCGCGAGGTCATGCCGTTCCTCATCACGAACGGCGCCGAGCCGACCCGCGAGCGGCTGCAGTCCGCGGAGGACCGCGAGCGGTTCGACGACACCACGAAGTGCATCCTGTGCGCATCGTGCACGAGCTCGTGCCCGGTGTTCTGGACCGACGGCCAGTACTTCGGCCCGGCCTCGATCGTCAACGCCCACCGCTTCATCTTCGACAGCCGTGACGAGGGCACCGACCTCCGCCTCGAGGTCCTCAACGACCAGGAGGGCGTGTGGCGCTGCCGCACGACCTTCAACTGCACCGAGGCGTGCCCGCGCGGCATCCAGGTGACGAAGGCGATCGCCGAGGTCAAGCAGGCGCTGCTCACCCGCGCCTTCTGACCCTCCCCACACCGCAGTCGCGGCGCCCGGACCTCCATGGTCCGGGCGCCGTGCGCATTCACCGCCGTGGTCCGGACGCCGCGCATCCTCCCCCGCGATCCGCGCCGGTACAATCGGGCGGGTGACCATCGACCTCCGCGCGCCTGCCGCGCTCCTCCTCTCCGGCTCCCTGCTGCTCGGGCCCGCAGGCCTCGCGCTGCCTGCCGCGGCTGCCGCGGAGCCCGCACCCGAGGCGAGCGCGCCCGTCTACGTCTCCCCCGACCTCGGGCCCGGCACCCCGGCGCCCGAACCGGTGGCCGACGCCTGGATCGTCGCCGACCTCGACTCCGGGGAGGCCTTCGCCGCGCACGAGATCGAGGCCGGCCGCGCGCCCGCCTCGGTGATCAAGCTCCTCACCGCGCTCGCCCTCGTCGAGGAGCTCGACGACCCCGAGCAGGTGTACGTGCCGGTGTTCGAGGACATGGCCGTCGACGGCACGAAGGCGGGGATCGTCCGGGAGAACGAGTACACGATCGACGACCTCTTCCACGCGATGATCATGTCCAGCGCCAACGACGCCGCCCACGCGCTCGGCAACGCGGTGGGCGGGCAGGAGGAGGCGGTCCGGCTGATGAACGACAAGGCCGCCGAGCTCGGCCTCACGGGGACCGTGGCCCGCACCACCTCCGGCCTCGACGCGCCGGGCCAGGTGACGACGGTCGCCGACCAGATGATCGTCGCGGCGGCGTTCCTCGAGGACGACTACCTCATGGACATCGCGCGCACCGAGGTCTACGACTTCCCCGGGGCCACGGATCCGGACACCGGGGTGCGGACCGAGGGCTACCAGATCGGGAACCGGACGCGGGTCGTCGGCGAGGTCGACGGCGGCATCGGCCTCAAGAACGGCTACACCGAGGAGGCGCGCGGTTCGTTCGTCGCCGTCGTCGAGCGCGACGGCCGAACCCTCGGCTCGGCGGTGCTGACGAGCGAGAACAACACCCGGCGCGCGGCCCTCGACCTCATCGACTGGGCATTCAATCAGGAGGATCCCGCGGTCGTCGACACGGTGCAGCTCACCCCGGAGCCCACAGCGGAGCCCACGACCGCAGCCCCGTCGCCGAACCCGACGCCCGAGGTCGGGGCGAACGCCGCAGACGCCGATCCGGCGGGTGCGGGCCTCGACCCGCGCATCCTGCTCGGGGCCGCCGGCCTCGTCGTCCTTGCCGGCGGCATCGGATTCATCGTCCTGCGCCGGCGCGGAGGCGCCGCCGGGCGCGGCTGACTCGCGTCCCCGGGTTCACGGATCCGCCCGGTTCCGGCTCCGCAGTCACCCCCCTGTCCACGGCCTCCGGCCACGGCTTCGACCACGTCCGCCGGGGCCCGACTCAGATCGCGGAGATGATCCCGCGTTCGGTGAGCTTCGAGGCGAGCCCCGCGCCGTCGTTCGCGTACACCCATGGCACCCCGGTGCCGCGGCCGCCCTTCTGCGAGCGACCGCCCGCCCACACGGCCTCGCCGACGGTGAGCTGGCGGATCGCGACGGCGGCGACGTTCTCCGGATGGTTCTCGACGAACTCGCCGTAGATCTCCTCGTCGTGCTGGCCGTCGTCGCCGACGAGCAGCCACTTCATGTGGGGGAACTCGCGGGCGAGCCGCTCGAGGGTCGAGCGCTTGTGCTCCTGGCCGGAGCGGAACACCCGAGTGGCGGTGGGGCCCCAGTCGGTGAGGAGCAGCGGCCCGTCCGGGTAGAGGTTCCGGCCGAGGAACCGCTTGAGCGTCGGGGCGACGTTCCAGGCGCCGGTCGACAGGTAGATGATCGGCGAGTTCGGGCGCATGTAGGTCAGACGGTCGTAGAGGACCGACATCCCGGCCACCGGCGAGCGGGCGTGCTCGTCGAGGACGAACGTGTTCCACGCGGCGAGCATGGGACGCGGGAGCGCGGTGACCATGACGGTGTCGTCGATGTCGGAGATGATCCCGAAGCTCTGCTCCTGGCCGATGATCCGCACGGTCGCGCGGTCGACGAGCGAATCGCCGGTCCACATCTCGATCTCGACCGGACCCGGCTGGAAGTCGCCGGGGATCACCGCGTCGACGATGCCGCCGCGGTCGGCGGTGACCATGTGCTCGGCGTCGCCGACCCGCACCCAGGCCGTCTCGTTCGACAGCGGGACGTTGCCGAACGAGCGCCAGCCGCGGATGCTCGCCTTGGTGTCGGCGGCCGGCTGTCCGGTCTTCGTGAGGACGACGCGGGCGAGCACGCGCAGGCTCGTCTCGGTGCCGTAGGAGTCGTAGGCGATGACGGTCGGCTTCCAGTCCCGCCGGCGGACGACGCCGCGCGCCCAGTCGTGATAGCGGTCCTCCCACCGAGCGGCGGTGTGGAGGACTTCCGGGGACAGGTTCAGCGGGGTCTGGTTCTTCTTCGTGGCCACGACAGCATTCTCCCACGGAATGCGCGGCTGTCGCTCATCGGCCCGGCGCCGCCCGGCACCGGCCCGGTGCGGCGTCGGCACCGCGGGGACGCCCTCAGGGGCCGAAGGGCACCTTGTCGAACATCCGCCACCGTCCGGAGGCGTCGTGGAAGTATACGCCGAAGCCGTGGGCCATGAAGCGGACCTCGAACCCGGCGTACTCCCGGTAGGCGCGCTCGAGCGTCTCCTCGGGCACCTCCTGGGCCACGGTGACGTGCGGGTGGTAGGGGTAGGCGAGCTGCTGGTTGAGGACCCCGTGGCGGAGCCCGGTCGAGAGCGTCTGGCACTCGGAGATCCCCCGGGCCACGGTGATGAAGACGACCGGCGACATCGGGAGGAACGTACCGGACCCGCGCAGCTCGATGACGAAGGGCGAGGTGTCGTTGGCGACCCGCCGGATGTGGGAGCGCACGACGGGCCACGATTCGACGGGGATCTCGAGCGGCGGGATCACCGTGATGTGCGTCGGCACCGTGCGGGCGCGCTCGTCGCCGTAGTCGAGGCGGGCCTGCCGGAGCGCGGAGGCGTAGGGCTCGGGGACGTCGAGGGTGACGCCGATGGCGACCATCCCGTGGGCATCCGGGGTGGGCAGCGCCGGGGTGTCCGGAGGGGTCCCCCAGCCGGGCCCCACTGCCTCAGCGGGAGAGGAATCCGACACGGGCGTACACGTCCTCGACGGTGGCGCGGGCGATCACGCGTGCGCGGTCCGCTCCCGCGTGGAGGATCCGCTCGAGCTCGGCGGGATCGTCGAGCAGCTCGAAGGTCCGCTCCCGGACCGGGGCGAGGGATTCGACGGCGAGCTCGGCGAGCGCGACCTTGAGGTGGCCGTACATCTTCCCCTCGAACTGCGCGACGATCGACTCGACCGGCTCCCCGGAGAACGCGGAGTAGATGGTGAGGAGATTGGACACGCCGGGCTTCGCCTCGGGGTCGTAGGCGATGACGGTGTCGTTGTCGGTGACCGCGGACTTGAACTTCTTGAGCAGCGCCTTCGGCTCGTCGAGCACGTCGATCCGGCCGGCGGGATTCGCCGCGGACTTCGACATCTTGGCCCCGGGGTTCTGGAGGTCGTAGATCTTCGCGGTCTCCTTGAGGATGCCGGGCTCCGGCACGGTGAAGGTCGTCCCGTGGCGCTGGTTGAATCGCACGGCGAGGTTGCGGGTGAGCTCGAGGTGTTGGCGCTGGTCCTCGCCGACCGGGACGATGTCGGCCTGGTAGAGGAGGATGTCGGCGGCCATGAGCGCCGGGTAGGTGAGCAGGCCGAGCGAGATGTGCGCGTTCTTCGCGGCCTTGTCCTTGAACTGCGTCATGCGCTGCGCCTCGCCGAGCGAGGCCGTGCACTCGAGCACCCAGCTCAGCTGCGTGGTCTCGGGCACGTGGGACTGGACGAAGATCGTCGACCGCTCCGGGTCGAGGCCGGCGGCGATGAACTGTGCGGCGGTGCGCAGGGTCCGCTCGCGGAGCTCGACCGGATCCTGCTCGACGGTGATCGCATGCATGTTGG
Source organism: Brevibacterium ihuae (assembly GCF_900184225.1). NCBI lineage: Bacteria > Bacillati > Actinomycetota > Actinomycetes > Micrococcales > Brevibacteriaceae > Brevibacterium > Brevibacterium ihuae. The sequence continues at coordinate 292,064 of NZ_FXWZ01000003.1, forward strand.
CGATGAAGAAGAAGGCGTCGTGCGTCTCCTGCTGCTCGACGAACTGCTGCAGCGCCCCGATGTAGTTCCCCAGGTGGAGCGAGTCCGAGGTGGCCTGGATGCCGGAGAGGGAACGGGGGCGGTGCTGCGATTCGGAGGTCTGCGTCATGGTGCCCATTCTGCCACCGCCGGCCCCGGCCCGCGGACCGGGGCCGGGCACCCGCACCGCGCACCGGCGCGCCGTGCTGATAACGATTCGGGCATCATTCCCCACCCGATGCGGTGTTCGGATTGGACACGGCCGGGGACGAGGGTGCACCCTGGACTGTCTGTCAGCGACCGCACAGACGACGCGGAGCGGTTCCGCAGGTTCCACAAGAGCACCGGACCGTCCCGCACCCTCATTTCCACCGAGGTCAGAGACGACCTCGTCCCACCCGCGCGGGACCCCGCGCCGTCCCTGTCAGTCCGAAGGAGCACCCATGTCGGTTGAGTACGTCAAGACCGATGAGAACCTGCCGCCCGTCGCCGTCGTCGAACGGCCCCGCTGGACCCCGGTGAAGATCGTCATCTGGGTCGCCATCGCCCTCATCGCCGCCATCGGCTGGGTCATGGTGGCGTTCGTCCGCGGCGAGAACCTCAGCGCCACGTGGTTCGTGGCCGCCGCTGTCGGCAGCTATCTCATCGCTTTCCGGTTCTACGCCAAGTTCATCGAGTGGAAGGTGTGCCGGCCCGATCCGAGCCGCGCCACCCCGGCCGAGCTCAAGGACAACGGCCGCGACTTCACGCCGACCGACCGCCGTGTGCTGTTCGGCCACCACTTCGCTGCGATCTCCGGCGCCGGCCCGCTCGTCGGCCCGATCCTCGCCGCGCAGATGGGCTACCTGCCCGGCACGCTGTGGATCATCTTCGGCGTCATCCTCGCCGGCGGCGTCCAGGACTACATGGTCCTCTACTTCTCGATGCGCCGGAACGGCCGCTCGCTCGGCCAGATGGCCCGCGACGAGCTCGGCAAGGTCGGCGGCTTCATCGCCTCGCTCGGCATCCTGCTCATCATGACGATCCTCATCGCCGTGCTCGGCGTCGTCATCATCAACGCGCTCGCCGAGAGCCCCTGGGGCGTCTTCTCGATCGCGATGACCATCCCGATCGCCGTGTTCATGGGCATCTACATGCGCTACCTGCGCCCGGGCCGGGTCATCGAGACCTCGGTCATCGGCGTCGCGCTCCTCGTCCTCGCGATCATCGCCGGCGGCTGGGTGCACAACAGCCCGGTGTGGTCGGAGTTCTTCCACCTCGACAAGACCACGCTCGCCTGGTGCCTGATGATCTACGGCTTCTTCGCCGCGGTCCTGCCGGTGTGGGTGCTGCTCGCGCCGCGCGACTACCTCTCCACCTTCATGAAGATCGGCACCATCGTGCTGCTCGCCGTCGGCATCCTGCTCGTCAACCCGACCGTGCAGATGCCCGCCGTCACCGAGTTCGCCTCGAACACCGCGGGCCCGGCCTTCGCCGGTGCGCTGTTCCCGTTCCTCTTCATCACCATCGCCTGCGGTGCGCTCTCGGGCTTCCACGCACTCATCTCCTCGGGCACCACCCCGAAGCTCATCGAGAAGGAGAGCCAGGCCCGGCTCATCGGCTACGGCGGCATGCTCATGGAGTCCTTCGTGGCGATCATGGCGCTCGTCGCCGCGGTCTGCCTCGACAAGGGCATCTACTTCGCGATGAACGCCGCCGAGCCGCTCACCGGCGGTACCCCGCAGGGCGCGGCCGACTTCATCAACAACTCGCTCGGCATGTCCGGCGTGCAGACCTCGGCGGAGTTCCTCGACCAGGCCGCGCAGGACGTCGGCGAGGAGTCGATCGTGTCGCGCACCGGCGGTGCGCCGACGCTCGCGATGGGCATGGCCCACATCCTCCACAACGTGTTCGGCGGTCCGGCCTGGATGTCGTTCTGGTACCACTTCGCAGTGATGTTCGAGGCGCTCTTCATCCTCACCACGATCGATGCCGGAACCCGCGTGGCCCGCTTCATGCTCGGCGACGCGCTCGGCAACTTCATCCCGAAGTTCCGCGACCCCTCGTGGAACGTCGGCGCGTGGATCACGACGATCGTCATGGTCGGCGCCTGGGGGTCGATCCTCCTCATGGGCGTGACCGATCCGCTCGGCGGCATCAACACGCTGTTCCCGCTGTTCGGCATCTCCAACCAGCTGCTGGCGGCGATCGCGCTGGCGGTGATCTTCGCCCTCGTGTGCAAGTCGGGCTACGCGAAGTACGCGTGGATCCCCGGCATCCCGCTCGCGTGGGATCTCGCGGTGACGATGACCGCGTCGTGGCAGAAGATCTTCTCCTCCGATCCCAAGCTCGGCTACTGGGCGCAGCACTTCGCCTACCGGGACGCGGTGGCCACCGGCGAGACCTCGCTCGGCACCACCGAGGGAGCCGAGGCGATGAATGCGGTGGTCCGCAACACGTTCATCCAGGGAACGCTGTCGATCATCTTCGCCGCCGTCGTCCTCATGGTCGTCGTCATGGCGCTGTGGGCGGCCTTCAAGGCCCTCACCGCGCGCGAGCCGCTGCCGACCACGGAGGAGCCCTACCAGCCCACCCGCCGGTTCGCGCCGGCCGGGCTCATCGCGACGAAGGCGGAGAAGGAGGTTCAGGCCCAGTGGGATAAGCTGGAGCCCTCCGCCGTCGAGCATCGGGAGCACGCATGAGCCGGACCGCAGTGATCGCGCGGATCGCCACCCCGTTCCGCGCCGTCCACTGGTACCTCAAGGAGATCATGGGCGAGAACGCCTACCTCCATTACATCGAGTCGTACCAGCGGCGTCACGGCACCCGCGAGGGCGCCCTGTGCGAGCGCGAGTTCTGGCGCGATCTCACCGACGAGCAGGACCGCAACCCCAAGGTCCGCTGCTGCTGACGGATCGACGTCCCGCCGAGCCGGCGGACTGACCGGCCGGCGAGCATCCCACGAAGGGCCGCCGAGGTGACACCCACCTCGGCGGCCCTTCGCCGTCCCACCCTGCAATTTCCGAAGGTTCCTGAGAGCGAATCCGCCGAGAATTGCGATCTCAGACCGGCAGACGGCGCGCCCCGGGTCAAACCTCGTCCGCGACCCCGGCCCGGCGAGCGTCAGGGGGCGACCGCGGGGGCCGGTGCGGCCGACCACCCGGCGCGGTCTTCGATAAGGTGGAGGAGCGGCACGGACCGTGCCGCCCGCTGTTCGAGAGGAGACGCGCCGTGAAGGCTGCCCGCTACTACGATCGCAAGGACATCCGGATCGAGGAGATCCCCGAGCCGGAGCTCACCCCCGGGAACGTCGCCATCGACGTCGCCTGGTGCGGAATCTGCGGCACCGACCTGCACGAGTACCTCGAGGGACCGATCTTCATCCCGCCGAAGGGGTCGCCGCACCCGATCTCCGGCGAGGAGGCCCCGGTGACGATGGGCCACGAGTTCTCCGGCACCATCACCGCGCTCGGTGAGGGCGTGACCGATCTCGAGGTCGGTCAGCGCGTCGTGGTCGAGCCCTACATCATCCGCGATGACGTCGAGGTGGGACCGGGCCATTCCTACCACCTCTCCCCCGACATGAACTTCATCGGCCTGGGAGGCCGCGGAGGCGGACTGGCGGAGAAGATCGTCGTCGAGCGCCGGTGGGTCCACCCGGTCGGCGACATCCCGCTCGACCAGGCCGCCCTCATCGAACCCCTCTCGGTGGGCCATCACGCCTACGTCCGGAGCGGCGCCGGATCCGGGGACGTCGCACTCGTCGGCGGTGCAGGCCCGATCGGTCTGCTCACCGCCGCGGTGCTCAAGGCCGAGGGACTCACCGTGTACATCTCCGAACTCAGCGAGGCGCGCAAGCAGAAGGCCCGCGAGACCGGAGTCGCCGACGAGGTCTTCGACCCGCGCGAGGTCGACGTGGCCGACCGGGTCAGGGAGCTCACCGACGGCGCGGGAGCCGACGTCGGCTTCGAGTGCAGCTCCGTCCCCGCGGTGCTCGACACGCTCATGGACGCGGTGCGCCCGAACGGGGTCATCGTCAACGTGTCGATCTGGGGCCACAAGCCCGAGGTCGACATGCCCTCGCTCGTACTCAAGGAGATCGATCTCCGCGGCACCATCGGCTACGCGAACGATCATCCCGCGACGATCCGCCTCGTCCAGGAGGGCAAGATCGATCTGGCATCCTTCATCACCGGCCGGATCGGTCTCGACGGCCTCGTCGACGAAGGGTTCGACCAGCTCATCAACAACAATGAGGAGCACGTCAAGATCCTCGTCGACCCCCGCGCGTGAGCCACGGTCGGGCTCCGGCGATGCCGCCGAGGTCCACCGCCTGACCCAGGAGTGCCGGGGTACCGCGTTCGATCGCGGTACCCCGGCACTTCCGTCGGATCGAGCGATCGCCGACGGCATCAGCCCGCCGGGGCGATCCCCGGCAGATCGTAGTCGATGACGAGGGGCGCGTGGTCGCTCCAGCGCTCACCCCACGCGGCGGCGCGGTCCACCCGTGCCGCCGTCGCCGTCTCCGCGAGCCCCGGGGTCGCCATCTGGTAGTCGATCCGCCAGCCCGCGTCGTTATCGAAGGCCTTGCCCCGCATCGACCACCACGTGTACGGTCCCGGTACCTCGCCGGACAGCCGGCGGTGGACGTCGACGTAGCCGAGCTCGCCGAAGAACCGGTCGAAGTAGGCGCGCTCCTCGGGCAGGAACCCCGCCTTCTTCCGGTTCGCCTTCCAGTTCTTGATGTCGAGCTCGGTGTGACCGACGTTGAGGTCGCCGGTGACGAGGACGTGGTCGGCGGAGGCCTGCAGCTCCGGCAGGCGGGTGATCATCCGGTCGAGGAACCGATATTTGTCCTCCTGCTTCGGCGTCCCGGCCTCGCCCGAATGCACGTAGGCGGACACCACGGTGAGCGAGCTGCCGTCGGTCAGCCGGAAGTCGGACTCGATCCAGCGCCCCGAGCGCGCGAAATACTCCTCGCCGATTCCCACCCGGACCTCGGCCGCAGGCATGCGGGACAGCACGGCGACGCCGGCCCGGCCCTTGGCCTCCGCCTCCGCGCTGTGGACGGCGTAGCCGGTGCCGGCGAGCACCTCGGCGGCGATCTCGTCGGTCGCGCGGACCTCCTGCAGGGTGACGATGTCGGCGCCGGCGGCATCGAGCCACGGCTCCATCCCCTTGCGCCACGCGGCGCGCACCCCGTTGACGTTGACTGTCGCGATTCGCATCATGGGTCAATCCTCGCACGGAGGATGAGACGCCTGCTCGAACCGCCGGGGACCACGTAGACTGAGCTCACACCATCGCACCCCGAGGAGGACGCCATGACCGATGAGCGGTCGACATTCGACCTGGAACAGCTCACCATCAGCCCGCTCGACGAGATCGACGCGATGGAGCTCCATGATTTCCTCGTCGAGCAGTCCGAGGACTTCTGGGGCGAGAAGGATCTCAGCGAGGAGCACGATCCGTACTGGTTCCGCCAGATGGCGTCCGGCGGACTCGTGGCCCGCTTCCGCAACGAGATCGTGGGATACCTGCTCGGCTGCTTCCCCAAGGACGGCCCGTCGTACATCCACCTCGTCGCCGCCCACAACGACTTCCGCCACCAGGGCATCGGTCGTCGCCTCTACGAGGCGTTCATCGAGCGCGCGCGCCGGCTGGGCGAGGACGAGGTCGAGGCGACGACGGTGCCGGAGAACACCGACGCGATCTCCTTCCACTCCTCCCTCGGTTTCGAAGCCGAGCTCATCAGCGATTACGGCGGCCCCGGCCTCGCCCGCGTGCTGTTCCACATGAAGCTCTGACGCCCGAACCGCCCTCACCCATCATCCGTGGTGCGGGCGGTTCGCGGCGGCGCAGCGGCGTCGGATGATCACAGCGCGCCGTCCTGGTCGCTGACCTGCAGGTCAGCGACCAGGACGGCGCGCTGGAGTCCTTCCGGGACGGACGGCGTGCAGCCCGATCCGAAGGACCGACCGCCTGACCCCGTCCGCGGTCCCCGCGGACGGGCTCAGGCGAGGCCGGCCTGGCGCTCGGCGATCTCGACGACGTTGCGGAGGAGCAGCGCGCGGGTCATCGGGCCCACTCCCCCGGGGTTCGGGGAGATCCACGAGGCGACCTCGGCCACCGCGGGATCGACGTCGCCGACGATGCGGCCCTTGCCGGTCTCCGGATCCTCCTCGCGCGAGACCCCGACGTCGAGCACGACGGCGCCCGGCGCGACGGCGGCGGGCGACACGAGGCGGGCGGAGCCGGCGGCGGCGACGATGACGTCGGCCGTGCGGAGCACCGCGTCGAGGTCCCGCGTTCCCGTGTGCGTGAGCGTGACGGTCGCGTTGTACTCGCGCCGGGTGAGGAGCGCGCCGATCGAGCGGCCCACGGTCACCCCGCGGCCCACGACGACGACGTGCTTGCCCGGCAGCTCGATCCCGTTGCGCTCCATGAGCTCGATGACGCCGCGCGGCGTGCACGGCAGCGGCGAGGTGATCGGCCGGTTCGCGTTGAGCACGAGACGGCCGAGGTTCATCGGGTGCAGCCCGTCGGCGTCCTTGTCCGGATCGACCCGCTCGAGCACCGCATCGGTGTCGATGTGCTTCGGCAGCGGCAGCTGGACGATGTACGAGGTGCACTCCGGATCCGCGTTGAGCTCGTCGATGACGGCATCGAGGTCCTCGGCGCTGATCGACTCCGGGAGGTCCTTCCGGATCGACCGGATGCCGATCTGCTCGCAGTCGCGGTGCTTGCCGGCGACGTACGACTGCGATCCGGGGTCCTCACCGACGAGGACGGTTCCCAGACCGGGGACGACCCCGGCCTCGCGCAGCCGATCGACCCGGGTGCGCAGCTCGTCCTTGATCGCCGCCGCCGCTGCCCTGCCGTCGAGGATCTGCGCGGTCATCAGTACTGCTCCAGTCCGTCGTAGAGGGGGAACTCCGCGGTAAGGCGGGCGACCCGGGACCGCAGCGCCTCGACGTCGGGGCCGGGCTTGAGCGCTTCGGCGATGATGTCGGCGACCTCGGTGAACTCCGCCGCGCCGAAGCCGCGGGTGGCGAGCGCCGGGGTGCCGATGCGCAGGCCCGAGGTGACCATCGGGGGACGCGGATCGAACGGCACCGAGTTGCGGTTCACCGTGATGCCGACCTCGTGGAGGACGTCCTCGCCCTGCTTCCCGTCGAGCTGCGAATTGCGGAGGTCGACGAGCACGAGGTGGACGTCGGTGCCGCCCGACAGCACCGTCGCGCCGGATTCGGCGACGTCGGAGGCGAGCAGCCGCTCGGCGAGGATGCGCGCACCCTCGAGGGTGCGCTCCTGGCGCTGGCGGAACTCGTCGGTCCCGGCGAGCTTGAAGGCCACGGCCTTGGCCGCGATCGAGTGCATGAGCGGTCCCCCCTGCTGGCCGGGGAACACCGCCGAGTTGAGCTTCTTCGCGTGCTCCGGATCCCGGCTGAGGATGAAGCCCGAGCGCGGGCCGCCGATCGTCTTGTGGACGGTGGAGGACACGACATCGGCGAGCGGCACCGGGTTCGGGTGGAGACCGGCGGCGACGAGCCCGGCGAAGTGCGCCATGTCGACCCACAGGGCCGCACCGACCTCGTCGGCGATCTGGCGGAACGCCTCGAAGTCGAGCTGCCGCGGGTATGCCGACCAGCCGGCGACGATGACCTTGGGCCGGTGCTCGAGGGCGCGCTGCCGCACGACGTCCATGTCGATGCGGTAGGTGTCCGGGTCGACCTCGTAGGAGGCGATGTCGTAGAGGCGGCCGGAGAAGTTGATCTTCATCCCGTGCGTGAGGTGGCCGCCGTGGGCGAGGTCGAGGCCGAGGAGCTTGTCGCCGGCACGGGCGAAGGCGTGCATGACGGCGGCGTTCGCGGACGCGCCCGAGTGGGGCTGGACATTGGCGTACTCGGCGCCGAAGAGCGTCTTCGCGCGATCGATCGCGAGGTTCTCCGCGATGTCCACGGCCTCGCACCCGCCGTAGTAGCGGCGGCCGGGGTAGCCCTCGGCGTACTTGTTCGTCAGCACCGAGCCGGCGGCCTGGAGCACCGCGCGCGGCACGAAGTTCTCCGAGGCGATCATCTCGAGGTAGTCCCGCTGGCGGGCGAGCTCCTGATCGAGGACTGCCGCGATCTCCGGATCGATCGAACCGAGCGAGGCGGTCATCGAATCGGGTGCTTCATTCATTCCTGGGACTCCTTGCAGCGAGGGTGCGGGATGCGACGGCGCAGCGGGCTGACCGTCCGCTCGGCCTCAATCCTAGTCGAGTTCCACCGGTCCGCCACCGTCCGCACGGGCCGGATCCCGGAGGCAAGTCCGCCCACCGGACCCGGACCTCCGGGCGGGGCAGGACCTCCCTATCATGGGCGCATGACCTCAGACCAGGAATGGGTCCTCTCCCTCTCGTGCCCCGACCGCGGAGGCATCGTCCACGCCGTGACCGGGGTGCTCGTCGACATCGACGCGACGATCACCGAGTCCCAGCAGTTCGGCTCCCCCGACACCGAGGTGTTCTTCCTCCGCCTCCAGTTCCGCACCGCAGCCGGCGAGGACGTCATCCGGGAGGCGCTCGCCCCCGTCGTGCGGCGGCTCTCCATGGACCTCGAGCTCCACCCCGCGAGCCGCCGGCAGCGGACCCTCGTCATGGTGTCCACGGCCGGCCACTGCCTCAACACCCTGCTGTTCCAGCAGGAGTCCGGCTCCCTGCCGATCGACATCGTCGGCGTCGTCGGCAACCACACCGACCTCGCCCCGATGGCCGACTTCCACGGCGTCCCCTTCCACCACGTGCCCGTCACCCCGGACACGAAGGACGCGGCCGAGGCCCGGCTGCTCGAGCTCGTCGACTCACTCGACGTCGAGCTCGTCGTGCTCGCCCGGTACATGCAGATCCTCTCGCCGACGGTGTGCGAACGGATGCGCGGGCGGGTCATCAACATCCACCACTCCTTCCTCCCGAGCTTCAAGGGCGCGCGCCCCTACCACCAGGCCCACGCCCGCGGGGTGAAGATCATCGGCGCGACCGCCCACTACGTCACGAGCGACCTCGACGAGGGCCCGATCATCGAGCAGGACGTCGCGCGCGTCACCCACGCCCAGCCGGTCGCCGACTTCGTGCAGCAGGGCCAGGAGATCGAGGCCTCCGTGCTCGCCCGAGCGGTGCGCTGGCACGCGCAGGGCCGCGCCATCCTCGACGGCGGACGGACGGTCGTCTTCCGCTGATCCGCACGGTCCGGGCCCCTGTTCCGCCACCGGAACGCGGTGTACCGAACCCGCCACATCCGCCGCTCCGCCCTTCCGCACCGCTGTGCCGGCGGATTAGCGTGACGGCATGACCTCGACTCCTCTGCAGACCCTCCCGATCCGCCGCGGACCGGTGAACCTCGCGCGCCAGGCGCTCCTGCGCCTCGCCAACGCCGGGCTCACCACGGCCTACGGGGCCTATCGCGTCCACCCGGCGATCTGGCGGCTCACCGCCCGGCACTACCATCCCTCGCTCGAGCGCTTCGCCCGCCTCAACGCGTGGATGATCTGCCAGCACGCGAGCCTCGACGTCCCCGCCTACCAGGACCACCTCGCGCGTTCCGGGTACTCCTTCGCGTGGTGGGACCTCGACAGCTACACCCCGACCTCGAAGGACGACTACGTGCGCGTCTACCCGGAGGCCGAGCGCTGCTGGAACGGTGAGATCGAGCTCGCCGGGACCGTCGTCGACGAATCCTCGGGCTCCTCGGGCACCCCGTTCAACTGGATGCGCTCGAAGAAGGAGCTCCACACGGTCCACAAGAACGTCGCCGGCTACGTCACCATGCTGTTCGGCAGCGAGAACCTGTTCTGCATCAACGCCTTCTCGATGGGCGCCTGGGCCACCGGCACGAACACCGGACAGGCGATGGCGAAGGTCGCGATGGTGAAGAACACCGGCCCGGATCTCGACAAGATCCTCGACACCCTGCGGCACTTCGGTCCCGGTTTCACGTACCTCATCAGCGCGTACCCGCCGTTCCTCAAGCACGTCGTCGACCGGATGGCCGCCGAGCCCGAGGCGTGGGACGCCTACACGCTCAACGGCTTCGTCGGCGGGGAGGCGATGACCGAGGGCCTGCGCGACCACCTCGAGCAGCGCTTCGCACGGGTGTACTCCGGGTACGGCGCCTCGGACCTGACGATCGGTATGGCCGGGGAGTCCGATCTGTCGGTGGTGATCCGCCGCGCCCTCGCCGACGACCCCGAATTCCGCGCGCGGGTGCTCGGTCCGGACGAGGCCCGCACCCCCATGGTGTTCCAGTACAACCCGCTCGAGACCTTCCTCGAGACCACCCCGGACGGCGAGCTCGTCGTCACCATCAACTCGGCCGCGGTGATGAGCCCGCGCCTGCGCTACAACATCGGCGACGAGGCGCGGCTCATCGACTTCCCGACGATGGTCGAGCTCACCCGGGGCCACCCGGAGCTCGCCCGCGCCTGCTCGGAGGCGTTCCGCCGCCAGCGGATGAAGCTCCCCTTCGTCCTCCTGTTCGGCCGCTCGGACTCGACGATCTCCTACATGGGAGCGAACATCTACCCGCTCGACGTCGAGAACGGGATCTATGCCGACAACCCGCGCGCCCACCTCATCGAGGGGTTCCGGATCAGCCTCGACGACGTCGGCGAGCTCGAGCAGCGGCCCACCCTCCACCTCGAGCTGCGCGACCCCGACACCGAACCGGACGCCGCCCTCTCCGCCGCGGACCGCACCGCGCTCGCCGACACCGTGCGGGCCGGGGTCGTGGCCCACCTGAGATCGGTGTCGCGGGACTTCGCGGAGTCGCTCGAGGAGGATCCCACCGCAGCCGACCTGCGCGTGCGGATCCACGACCACGGGACGGGTCCGTTCTCCCGCCGCTCGACGAAGATCAAGAACGTCTACCTGGAGGCCTGAGCCATGCGCACGAACGACTTCTCCGCCGGACCCCCGCAGGCGCGGGCCGAATCGATCTTCCTCGGCTGCAACCGCTACCGCAGCCCGCTCGCGATGCTCGGCCAGCTGCGCCGCTGGCCGGCGCTCGCCCGCGCGCTGCGCCGCGCCCCCGGCTACCGTTGGCACCGGAGCTACTACGAGTTCCCCGACCGCATCGGGCTCGTCGTCGCCTTCGCCACCCGGGACGACCTCATGCGGTTCGCCCGCACGCCCGAGCACCGCACGATCATGCACTGGCTCGTCGGCGACGGGGACTCCTCCCCCGCCCGCGGCGGCTTCATCCGCATCCTCGCCGCCGAGGAGTGGGGATACACGAACGGCGAGTTCCGCGCCGAGGACAGCGCGCTCGGGCTCATCGACACGTTCTCGCCGCTCACCGAGGAGACCGCCGGATCCCCCTCGACCGCGCTGCCGGCCGCTGCCTCCCGCGCCCGCTCATGAGCATCGGGACCGTGCGGACGCGGCGCGACCTCGCGGCGTTCCTCGACCTGCCCGCCCGGCTCGCGGCCGCGGACGGCACCGCGGGATCGCGGGTGCCGCTCCTGCGCTCGGAGATCCGGTCGTGGCACTCCGGGCGCACGTGGTACCCCGAGCCGATCGAGCTCCTCCTCGCCCGGACCGGCGGCACCGTCACCGGCCGGACGACCGCGCATCGCTCTCCCGCCCTCGACATCCGCCTGTCGACCGGGGCGAGCGCCCTCGGTCCCGAGGTCCGCGCCCTGTGCTTCGGCGCCGTCGAGTTCGCCGATGCGGCCGCGGCCGGCGAGCTCTTCGCCGCTCTCGAGACACGAGCGCGCGCCGCGGGGTGCACCCACCTGTTCGGCCCGGTGTCCCCGCTGCCGAACGTCACGAGCGCGGTGGTCACCTCCGGGTTCGAGGCGCCCGGGTTCTTCGACTCGCCGTGGAACCCGCCGGACGTGCCGCGGACGTACGAGACGCACGACTTCTCCCGCTGGGCCGAGGCCGACACCTGGATCGTCGACCTCGCCGACGTCCCCGCCCCGCGCGCCACGGCGCCCACCGCCGCCGAGGCCGCCCGCGCCGGGGTGCGCCACCCGCCGGTTCGTCCGCCGCCTGCTCCCCACCCTCAATCGGGCGTTCGCCCGACTCCCCTACTACACCCCGATCACCCCGTCGCAGATGGCCGGGCAGACCGCCGGTCTTGAGCTCCTCATGGACCCCGCGCTCATCGTCGCCGCGGACGGACTCGACGATCCCGCGGATGCGCCTCCGCGGTGCTTCGCCCTCGTCGTCCCCGACCCCACAGCGGTGCTCCGCCGGCACGACGGCCGGCTCGGACCGCGGGCGGCCGCGGACCTCCTCGCCTCGCACGGCCGGCGGGGATGCGACGCGATCCTCCTCATCCAGGGCACGGACCCGGAGCACACGGGCCGCGGTCTCCTCTCCCTCGTGCTCCGGGAGGTGTACGCGAACCTCGCCGCGGGGGGCTACCGACGACTGCGGGTGACCTCGATCGGCCGCGACAACCCGGCATCCTCAGCGGTGTTCGCCCACGCCGGCGGCAGGCCGCTCCACGGGCTCGCCCACTACGTCCGGGCGGTGCCGTGAGCGGCCCGCCGCCTGCCCTCCGCGCACGCTGGGTCGCGATCGCCGGATGCGCGCCCTCGGCCCACAACACCCAGCCGTGGCTGCCGCGGCTCACCGCCTCCGGGGTGCTCCTCGCCGTCGACCGCTCCCGCACCCTGCCCGAGGCCGACCCCGCCTATGAGGACCTCCACCTCTCGCTCGGGTGCTGGCTCGAGGCGCTCGCGATCGCCGCGCGCGCCTCGGGCTGGGAGCTGCGGATGCGATCGACCGAGGGCAGCGGGCCGGATCTCACCGTCGAGTGCGCGTTCGTCCCGGCGGACGGCCCGGGGGACTTCTCCGTCGCGGAGCTGCGCGCCCGGCGCGTCGACCGCGGGCGGCTGGCCGCCGCCGAGCGCGCACTCGAGACAGCGTTCGCGAAGGCTGCGGTTCTCGTTCCCGGAACGGTGATCACCGCCGTGCCGGAGCCGCTGTTCTCCGCACTCCGGACGCAGGCCTCCACCCACGTCCTCTCCTCGCCGGAGATGGCGGCGGAGACGCTGCGCTGGCTGCGTCTCGATCCGCACGACACGGCGAGCGATGGGCTCTCCGCGGAATGCCTGCGCCTGCCGCGCGCCGTCCGCGTCCTCGCCCCGCTCGCCGGCGCGCGCACCTCGCCGCGCACCGCGCGGCTCCTCGCCCGCACGCAGCCGCTCGCACGCACGGCGCTCACCGCGGTGGACGACCTCGGCACGGTCCCCGGCCTGCGCACCCTGCGCAGCGCGGCCGGGCGCCTGCACCCGCCTCCCACCCGGATCGTCCTCAGCACCCGCGCCGATCCGGTGCGGCCCGATTCTCCGGCCGCATCCGCGGAGGTCGGTCTCCGTCAGGGGCGGGAGCTGCTGCGGCTGTGGCTCGTCCTCGCCCGGCACGGCCTGCGGGTCGCGGTCCACTCGGAGCTCAAGGACTGCCCGGACACCCGCGCGCGGCTCTCGGGGCACCTCGCTCGCCGCGGACAGCCGGACGGGCCGTACGCAGTGTTCTCGGTCGGCCGATCGGTCTCGGACCCACCGCGCTCCCGACGGCTGCCCGCACCCGCGCTGACGCCCGGGTCCGACGGCGGCGCGCTCAGCCCGGACGGAGCGTGAGCTCGTCCTCGGCGGCGGCGTCGACCGCCGGAACGGTGTAGCCCCACGGGTACTGCTCGCCCGTCGTCCAGCCCTCGGTCTGGTCGGTGTAGTGGGGATGGAAGGCGTGGCCGCTCGCCCCGGTGAGGTTCTGCCAGGTCGACGCGTCCCAGTCAGCGAGGTCGATGACCATCCGCATCGAGGGCACCGTCTCCGTCGCGTAGCCCTCGTCGAGCGCCCAGCCGGTGGCGTTGACGACACCGGAACCGCCGCCCACCGGGAACGGTCCCCGGTTGAAGAGTGCTTCGATCGGGGCGATCCCGCTCTCCCCGAAGGTGCCGTGTACGAGCGTGAGTGCGTGGAGCTCTCCCCAGCTCCAGTCCTCCGGGTCCGACCCCTGGAGGTCGACGATCTCGGCATAGGCCTCCTCGGCCGCGGTGCGGAGCAGCTCCTCGCGATCTCCGCCCCACCACGGGGAACCGGGGTCGGCGAGCTCGCGCTCGAGCACGAGGGCGAACCGGGACTGGTCGTCGCGTGGGATCTCCGCATCCTGCGTGGCCACCATCGCCGCGGTGACCCGGTTCCACAGGACGTTGGCGAAAGCGGCGGCGGCGGAGTCCGCGCCGTTGTCGCCGTCCCATCCGGCGAGCAGGTCGAGAGCGGCCTGCACCTCGGCGTCGTCCGCGCTCACCGCGGCATAGGCCTCCTGGAGGACGGCAGCGGCGGGGAAGGCCGAGTCCATGTGGATCGCGGCGAGATCGTCCGCGGTGACGGATCCGGCGTCGATCGCGTCCTCGAGCAGGGCGACGATCCGGTCCGCCCGGTCGCCGTAGTCCCAATCGCGGCTGAGGAGGTGGGGGTACTCGTCGGAGACGATCGCGTTGTTCGCGGTGACGATGTAGCCGGATGTCGGGTTGTACTCCGCCGGCAGCTCCGCGAACGGGATGAATCCCTGCCAGTCGTAGGCGCTGTCCCACCCCGGCTGCGGCAGCCAGCCGTCCCCTGCTCCGCGGATCGGCAGCCGTCCGGGCGCCTGGTAGCCGATGTTGCCGTCGGTATCGGCGTAGACGAGGTTCTGGGCGGGGACGTCGAACAGCTGTGCGGCACTGCGGAAGTCGGCGAAGTCCGCAGCGAGGTTGAGGGCGAAGATCGCCTGCGCCGTGGTTCCCGCGTCGAGTGCGGTCCACCGCAGGCTCACCGCGTGCTCCCCGCCCCACGTGGCGCTCTCCCCGTCCGTCCGCTCGCGCGATTCCTCGCCCTCCTGCCCCGGGGGCGCCTCGGCGATCGCGGTGAACTCCGGGGTGAGGCCGGAGATGATCGGACCGTGGGCGGTGGAGCGGATCTCGATCTCGACGTCCTCGCCCCCGGCGACCCGGATCGTCTCCTCGCGCGTGTCGAACGGCACCTTCTCCCCGTCGCGCCAGTACCCGTCCGCGTCGACGCGCTCGATGTAGAGGTCGGCGACGTCGGTGGTGAGATTGGTGAAGCCCCAGGCGATCTCGCGATTGTGTCCGATGACGATCCCTGGCAGTCCGGAGAAGCTGTATCCCGCGACGTCGAACGGGCAGTGCGCGGTGACCTCCGCGCAGCGCAGCTGCATCTGCGTCCACACCGACGGCAGCGAGGCGCCGAGGTGCGGATCGTTGGCGAGCAGCGGAGCCCCGGATGCGGTGTGCTCGCCCGCCACGACCCAGGAGTTCGAGCCGATGCCCTCGCCGGCGCCGCCGACGAGGCCATCGACCTCCGTGAGCAGGGCGGTGAGCGACGCCTGGCCGGAGGCGGCGGCTCCGGGAGCAGCCGGACCCGCGGCGCGCGCACCGCTTTCCGCCGCGGCCGGGGCGGACGGGCGCGTCGCGGCCCCGTCCGTGCCCGGGCGGGCGGGTGCGTCCTCTGCCGGCGGCGGGACCTCGGCGCCTGTGCCGGCAGGGTCCTCGGCCATGATCACCGGGTGCTCGTCGAAGGGGTAGCCGGGATAGAGGTCGTCGAGCCGCCCGGCGTCGAGCTGCCCGGTGAGCAGCGCACGAGCGGTCTCGTCCTCGATGTTCGTGCGGAGGTCCCACGCCATCGCCTTGAGCCAGGCGACGGAGTCCGCCGGCGTCCACGGCTCGGGCTCGTAGCCGCGGTTCTGCAGGCCCAGCACGGTGTACTCGAGGGCGAGACCTCCCCCGGAGCGCTCAGCGAGGTAGGCGTTGACGCCGTCGGCATAGGCCTCGTAGTAGTCGCGCACGTCCGTGGGCAGCGCGTCGACCTCCTCCTCGGCGATCCGATGCCAGCCGAGGGTCCGGAGGAAGGCGTCCGTGGGGAGCTGGGATTCGCCGAAGAGCTCGGACAGCCGGGCGCTCGTCATGTGGCGCCGGAAGTCCATCTCCCAGAAGCGGTCCTGCGCGTGGACGAACCCCTGCGCGAAGAGGAGATCGTCTGCGGTCCGCGCGGTGATCGTCGGGATCCCGTGCCCATCGCGCTGGACGACGACGGTGTCCTGCAGACCCGGGACGTCGAGGTCGCCGGCGGACTGCGGGAAGGCCCGCACCACCGACCAGGCCGCGACGCCGGAGAGCACGAGGACGAGGACGAGCAGCCCTGCGAGGGAGAGCACGAGGATGCGTCGCAGGCGCGCACGGCGCCGGCGCTCGCCGGGGCGGGAAGGGCGGCGGACCATCGGGGATCTCCTGTCCTCGGATGTCCCGAGCCTATCCCGGATCCGCGGCACCGCCCCGGGACGACGACAGCGGTGCGTGCCCTGGGCACGCACCGCTGTAATGGTGGTCGTCGATCCGCCGGAGCGGATCAGCGGGTCACTTGTCCTCGGACTTCTCCTCGGCGGACTCCGCCTCGGCCATCTCGTCCTCGGAATCGTTCTCCGTGGTGACGTCCGGCTCGACCTCCGGGGTCTCCTCGGTCGACTCCGCGTCCTTCGACCCGGCGTCCTCGTTCGCCGAGGACTCCTCGGCCTTGGGGGCCGCGGCTGCGGCGGTGGCGGCCTCGGCCTCCTTCACCGTCGCCTGCTTGGGCGAGTAGGCCTCGAGCACGAGCTCGATGACGGCCATCGGGGCGTTGTCGCCCTTCCGGGGACCGATCTTCGTGATGCGGGTGTAGCCGCCGGGACGCTCGGCCACGGCCGGAGCGATCGAGGTGAACAGCTCGTGCACGATCGACTTGTCGGCGATCTGGGAGAGCACGCGACGGCGTGCGGCCAGGTCACCGCGCTTGGCGAAGGTGATGAGGCGCTCGGCGACCGGACGCAGGCGCTTGGCCTTGGTGACGGTCGTGGTGATCGACTTGTGCTCGAAGAGCTGGGACGCCATGTTGTTCAGCAGCATCCGCTCGTGCGCCGGGGAGCCGCCGAGGCGGGGACCCTTGGTGGGCGTAGGCATGATGATTTATCTCCTTGGAATTCTTAGAACTGCTCGTCCTCGACGTAGGACACGTCCTCGCCGTCGACCGGGCTCTCGTAGCCGGCGGGGCTGTCCTTGAGGCTCAGGCCGAGCTCGTTGAGCTTCTGCTTGACCTCGTCGATCGACTTGGAGCCGAAGTTGCGGATGTCCATGAGGTCGGTCTCGCTGCGGGCGACGAGCTCGCCGACGGTGTGGATCCCCTCGCGCTTGAGGCAGTTGTACGAGCGGACGGTGAGATCGAGATCCTCGATCGCCAGCGCGAGGTCGGCGGCGAGCGCGGCGTCGACCGGGGACGGACCGATGTCGATCCCCTCGGCCTCGACGTTGAGCTCCCGGGCGAGCCCGAACAGCTCGACGAGGGTCTTGCCGGCCGAGGCCACGGCATCACGCGGGGTGATGGAGGGCTTCGTCTCGACGTCGACCACGAGGCGGTCGAAGTCGGTGCGCTGCTCGACACGGGTCGCCTCGACCTTGTAGGTCACCTTGAGCACCGGCGAGTAGATCGAGTCGACCGGGATCCGGCCGATCTCGGCGTCGGCGTTCTTGTTCTGCGCCGAGGAGACGTAGCCGCGACCGCGCTCGATGGTGAGCTCCATGTCGAGGCGGCCGTCCTCATTGAGGGTGGCGATGAACAGCTCGGGGTTGTGGATCTCCACACCGGCGGGAGCGGAGATGTCCTCGGCGGTGACGGTGCCGGGACCCTGCTTGCGCAGGTAGGCCACGACCGGCTCGTCGAACTCCGAGGAGACCACGAGG
Source organism: Brevibacterium ihuae (assembly GCF_900184225.1). NCBI lineage: Bacteria > Bacillati > Actinomycetota > Actinomycetes > Micrococcales > Brevibacteriaceae > Brevibacterium > Brevibacterium ihuae. Next base: position 309,820 of record NZ_FXWZ01000003.1, read on the forward strand.
GACTTGAGGTTGAGGATGAACTCGGTGACATCCTCCTTGACGCCCGGAACCGTGGTGAACTCGTGCAGCACTCCGTCGACCCGGATGCTCGTGACGGCGGCACCGGGGATCGAGGACAGCAGGGTTCGCCGCAGCGAGTTTCCGAGGGTGTAGCCGAAGCCGGGCTCGAGCGGTTCGATGACGAACCGCGACCGGTGGGTGTCTACAGCCTCTTCCGTGAGCGTGGGACGCTGTGCAATCAGCACGTGGGCTTCCTTTCGGCGAGCATCCGCTATATGACGCTCGCAATGCACTTGAGAGTATTGCTACTCGTGACGCTTGCGGTGGGTGGGGTCCGGCGCGCCGGGACCGCGGACGCGGGTCCGCGGTGCCGACGGCCGATCCGGGTCAGCCGCGCCGGCGCTTGGGCGGGCGGCAGCCGTTGTGCGGCGTCGGGGTGACGTCCTGGATGGTGCCGAGCTCGAGGCCGGCGGCCTGGAGCGAGCGGATCGCGGTCTCGCGTCCGGAGCCCGGGCCCTTGACGAAGACGTCGACCTTCTTGAGGCCGTGCTCCTGGGCGCGGCGGGCAGCGGATTCCGCGGCCATCTGCGCTGCGTACGGGGTGGACTTGCGGGAGCCCTTGAAGCCGACCTCACCGGAGGAAGCCCATGAGATCACGGCGCCGGTCGGGTCGGTGATCGACACGATGGTGTTGTTGAAGGTCGACTTGATGTGGGCCTGACCGTTGACGATGTTCTTCTTGGCCTTGCGGCGGGTGTTCCGAGCAGCGGAGGCTGCGCGAGTCTTGGGAGGCATAAGTGTGAAACTCCTGTTCGAAGGCTAGAGTGCGTTACTTCTTCTTACCGGCCACCGTGCGCTTGGGCCCCTTGCGGGTGCGCGCATTGGTCTTCGTGCGCTGACCGCGGACGGGGAGACCCCGGCGGTGGCGCAGGCCTTCGTAGCTGCCGATCTCGACCTTGCGGCGGATGTCGGCGGCGACCTCGCGACGGAGATCGCCCTCTACCTTGAACGTGCCCTCGATGTAGTCGCGCAGCTGCACGAGCTCGGCATCGGACAGATCCTTGACCCGGGTGTTCGGATCGATCCCGGTCTCGGTCAGGGTCTGGCTCGCACGAGTGCGGCCCACACCGAAAATGTATGTCAGGGCGACTTCCACGCGCTTCTCACGCGGGAGGTCGACTCCGGCAAGACGTGCCATTGTTGATACTCCATGGGTTGTTCGGAGGTGCTTGCTCAGACCTGTCCGGGGATCTCACCGGTCCGCGGCCTCCGAGCCGCGGGTGTCGTCCTGTCTCCAGGGGGCGAGGCCTGCTTGGGTGTGGTGCTCACTGCGGCCGCGGGTGCGGCACAGCTGTGTCGATCTGCTCGGAGCGAGCGAATCAGCCCTGGCGCTGCTTGTGGCGCGGGTTGTCGCAGATCACCATGACGCGGCTGTTGCGGCGGATGACCTTGCACTTCTCACAGATCTTCTTGACGCTGGGCTTGACCTTCATCGTTCATCCTTCTTCTCACCGCGAAGACCCCGGGTCGGGACCCGGGGGCTGGGAGCGGCGAAAACTGTCGAAAAGACCGTTTACTTGTACCGGTAGACGATACGACCGCGGGTGAGGTCGTAGGGAGACAGCTCCACCACGACCCGATCCTCGGGGAGGATGCGGATGTAGTGCTGGCGCATCTTTCCGGAGATGTGCGCGAGCACCTTGTGCCCGTTGGTCAGCTCGACGCGGAACATGGCGTTCGGCAGAGCCTCCACAACGGAGCCCTCGATCTCAATGACCCCTTCTTTTTTGGCCATATCGTTCGTCAACCTCATCTTCCCGTGGCCGCAAAGGGCCACGCATCGTTCGTATCTCGGATCCTCTTCGGTCTCCCGGGCGGGATCCGATTCGACCGGGATCTGCAGGGCGGGTGCGATGCCGCGCATGGCGTCCTGGGACCGCAGCGCACGGAACGTGCGCTAGGATCGGGGCGACACGGCGGAATCATTCCTTGCCGATAACAGACCAATCAACTACTGTACCCGAACCGGGTGGTGCATGCCAAGCGGAACCGACATCTCCCCGCAGGCGCTCCGGACGCTGCTCGCCGTCGAGCCGCTCCCCCGCGCCGACCTCGGCGCCCTGTCCGCCGCACTCCGCCCGTCCCCGGCCCGCGCCCCGTCGCTCCTCGCCCGCCTGCGCCGCCGGCTCGGTCTCGGCCTCGACCGGGGTCCCCGGCTCCTCGATGCGATCGGTCCCGCCCTCACCGCCGCCGAGGTCCGCCGCGCCGCGGACACCGTGCCGGCGCTCGAACCCGTCCCGCGCGGCCCCGCCCGCTGGGTCCGGGTTCCGTCGTCCGCCCGCCGCTGCCGACCGGCGCCCCTGCCTGTTCGCACCGCCGAACAGGCCACCCCGCCCGGCTCCGGGGAGGCACCCGCGGATCGCACTCCCCTGCCGATCCGCCAGGGGCGGCTGGGCGACTGCTGGTTCATCGCCGCCCTCGCCGCCTGCGAGCACTCGCGTCCCGGGTTCGTCGAGGGACTCGTCCGCGATCTGCCCAACGGCCTCGTGAGCGTGCACTTCCCGGGCCTCGCGCCCCGCCCCGTCACCCTCACCCGCCGGGTGCCGGTCGCCCATCGCGCCGGAGATCTCCGACTGCGGCCCACCGCCGCCTCGCTCGTCGAGAAGGCGCTCGCGGTGACGTACGGCCGCGGCAGCTACCGCCGCACCCAGCACTGGTTCGCCGGCACGGCCCTCCGCCTCCTCACCGACCGGTGGTGCCCGCCCCGTCGTCGCCTCGACCCTCGTCCGACCGGGCGGCCCCTTCCTCGTGCCCCGCGAGGACGACCCGGAGCGCGCCGTCGCCGTCATGGACCGCCACGTGTACGTCGTCCATGGCGTCGCCCGCACCACCGAGGACGGGGCTCCCGATCCGTCTGCGGAGCTCCGCGTCCACCTCCGGAACCCGGTGGGCGGCCGGGAGACCGAGCCGCGGCGCACCGACCTCTTCCTCTCCGCCGAGCAGCTCCGCCGCGCCTGCATCAGCGTCAACGTCGGCCCCCGCCTGCGCTGAGACGCCGCCGGTGCCGCGGGAGCGCGGGCGCGGTGAGCACGGTGCGCACGCCGCCCGACCGCGCCACCCACAGCTGCCACCGCCCGCGGCTGTCGCGGCGCGCACCGGCCTGCGGGCGGATCGGATGTCCACCGCGGTCGGGTCTCGCGTTCGGCCTCCCCTCCGTCGCCGCTCGGGTCCGGCCCGTGCCCCGGGATACCGTGGATGCATGACGCTTCCCGAGTACACCCCGGACCAGCTCCGTGAGCGCGGAGCCCTCAAGTGGACCGCCGTCCCCGACACCCTCGGCGCCTTCATCGCCGAAGCCGATTTCGGCACCGCGCCGGCCGTGCACCGCGCGCTCGCCGACCTGAGCGAGCGCGAGCTCTTCACCTATACGCCGCCGTGGATGCTCCGCGAGCTCCGTGAGGCGACCGCGGAGTTCTGCTCCCGTCACCACGGCTGGGAGATCCCGCCGGCGCGGATCGCTGCGGTCCCCGACGTCATCACCGCCTACGCCGCGATGATCGACCTCTACACCGAACCGGGCACCCCCGTCGTCCTCATGACGCCGGCGTACATGCCGTTCTTCCGCGTCCCGCCGCTGCGCGGCCGGGAGATCCGGGAGGTCGCGCTGCTCCGCACCGCCGACGGCTGGGAGATCGACGAGCCCGCCCTGGAAGCTGCGCTCTCCGGCGGAGCGCTGCTCGTGCTGTGCAATCCTCACAACCCCGTGGGCAAGGTCTACTCGCGCACCGAGCTCGAGACGGTGAGCCGGATCGCGGAGCGGACCGGGAGCCGGGTGTTCGCCGACGAGATCCACGCCCCGCTCGTGTTCCCCGGGTCCGCGCACGTGCCCTACGCCTCCGTCTCCCCCGCGGCGGCCGCGCACGCGATCACCGCGGTGTCCGCCTCGAAGGCCTTCAACATCCCCGGCCTCAAGTGCGCCCAGATGATCTTCTCGAACCCCGCGGACCGCCGGAGGTTCGCCGAGCTCGGCGAGTTCGTCGCCCACTCGACCGCGAACCCCGGGATCGCGGCGACCATCGCCGCGTACCGCGAGGGCGATTCCTGGCTCGCCGAGCTCGTGGACTACCTCGACGGCAACCGTCGTGCTCTCGCCGGGCTGCTCGCCGAGCACCTGCCCGCCGCGCAGCATCTGCCCGCGGAGGGCGGATATATCGCCTGGGTGGATCTGCGGGCCTACGACCTCGGCGACGATCCCGCCGGGTTCCTCCGCGAGCACGCCGGCGTCGCGCTCACCGACGGCCGCGAATGCGGCACGGCGGGGGCCGGGCACGTCCGGATCAACACCGCGACCCCGCGTGCGATCCTCGTCGAGATCGTCGAACGGACCGCCGAGGCGATCACCGGGCGGGCGGGTGCTGCCCGGCCGGCTCCCGCGGCTCCCACTCGATGAGCTCGGCGCTCGGCATCTCCCTCACCCGGGCGAGGACCTCGGGGGCGAGCACGCTCCAGCAGTAGCTGTTGAGCATGCCCATGCACGTCCCGAGGCGGGCGTGGACGTCGAGGTCGGGCGCGAGCTCCGGGGGCAGCACCGGGGCGCTCATGAGCTGGCCGGAGACGGCGTAGTAGAGGTCGAAGTAGCGTGGGAACGGGAGACCGCCGGGATCGTCGAGCGCCGCCGCGACCCGGGCCTCGGATTCGTCGATGGTGCGCCTCAGGGCCGCGATCTCGAACGCCCGGTCGGCCCACCGGCGCGCCTGCTCCGGGCTCTCCGGGGTGAGGGTGCAGAAGTCGAGCCACGCCCGCCCCTCCGCACCGATGTCGGCGGAGATCTCCGCGCGGAGCGCCTCGGCCGCTTCGGTGATCGCGATGAGGACGCCGGGGCGCAGCTGGCGGTACCCGGAGAACCGGGCGTTGTAGAGGACGCGGTCCCGCACCGAGCGCCGCGACTCCGGGATCGAGAGGATGACGGCGGGAAACAAGCCGTCGAACTCCGGTGCCCCGGCCTGCCCCGCAAGGCGGGTGAAGCTCGGCCGGAGAGCGGGTGCAAGCCGGTAGACGGCGATCCTGCCGGCCTAGGAGCGCTCGAGCATCCCGAGCTGCACGAGCCGTGTGATCTGATTCCGAGCAGCCGACTCGGTGTAGCCGTGGAGCTCGAGGACCGCGGTGACGACGGGACCGGGCACGGCCTCGGCGCCGAGCGATCCGAACACCGACACGACGTCGAAGCCCCCGCGGGTGATGCGGTAGCGCGGTCGATCCATCACAGTTGACCTCCGTTTCGGGACGAAATGGAGCACCGGTGTGCGCGATCCTACCGTGAGGAGTGCCACATCCCGCTCCCCCACCCAGGAGGAATCATGAACCCCCTCGAACTCACCCGCCGGTCCTACATCCTCGTCTCCGCGGTGTCGGCCGCGCTCATGGCCGCCGCGATCTGTGCCGTCGTCGGATTCATCGCGTTCACCCTCGTCGGCGTCGACATCGGCACCACCGCCGTCTGGCTCGCGGTCCTCGTGCTCGTGTGCGGGTCCGGGACGTACATCGGCACGGCCATCGGGACGAGCGCCGCCGCCCGTCGCACCGCCCCCGGGGACGCCTCGGCCGGGGTCACCGCACCGGCGACCGGCCGGGCACCGGCTCCGGCGCGGACCGGAGCCCCCGCCTGACCGTCGCACACCCCACCGGATGCCGGACGGCCGGAGCGCACTGTCGCACTCCGGCCGTCCGGTTCTCGTGGATGCGGTCGCTCCGCCCGGGGCTCAGTCCTCGAGCGGAACCGGGACGACGCCGTAGGGCCGCAGCCGTGCCGCGCCCCCGTCCTCGGCGGTGAGCACCCAGATGCCGGCGGCGTGCCTGGCCACCGTGTGCTCCCAGTGCGCGGCCCGCTTCCCGTCGACGGTGACCACGGTCCACTCGTCGTCGAGGGTGCGGGAGGCGATGTCGCCGGCGACGAGCATCGGCTCGATCGCGAGGCACATCCCCGGCCGGACCTTCGGCCCCATGTTGCGCGCCCGGTAGTTGAGCACCTCGGGCTCCATGTGCATCTGCGTCCCGATGCCGTGCCCCGTGTAGTCCTCGAGGAGGCCGAGATCCGGGGCCTCGCGCTCCGCGAAGTCCTCGATCGCCGCGCCGATCTCCCCCACCCGCTTGGCGGTGGCGAAGGCCGCGATGCCGGCCCACATCGATTCCTCGGTGACCTCGGAGAGCCTCCGGTCGGCGGCGCTCGCGGCGTCCCAGCCTCCCACGCACAGCGTGAAGGCGGAGTCGCCGTGGTACCCGTCGACGATCGCGCCGCAGTCGATCGAGACGAGGTCGCCGGTCTCGAGGACGCGCGGTCCGGGGATCCCGTGGACGATCTCGTCGTTGATGGAGATGCACGCGGTGGCCGGGAAGCCGTGGTAGCCCTTGAAGTTCGAGCGCGCCCCGGCGTCGGCGATGACGGCGGCGGCCGCGGCGTCGACCTCTGCGGTGGTCGCACCGGGGACGCACGCCGCGCGGGCGGCCTCGAGGGCCGCCCGCGTGACGAGACCGGCGCGGCGCATCGTGCGGATCTGCGCCTCGGTCTTGAGCTCCGTCCTGGAACCGAACACTCAGCGACCGATCTGCGCGAGGATGCGCGCCGTGATGTCCTCGATCTCCCCGAGGCCGTCGACCTGCCGGAGCAGGCCGCGCTCGGCGTAGATGTCGGTAAGCGGCTGGGTCTGCTCGGCGTAGACGTCGAGGCGGTGGCGGATGACGTCCTCGGTGTCGTCCGCGCGGCCCTGCAGCTGGGCGCGGGCGAGCAGCCGCTCGACGACCTCGTCGGTGTCGGCGGTGAGCTCGACGACGTGGTCGAGCGACTCTCCGCGCGCGGAGAGCATCGAGTCGAGCTCGGCGACCTGCGCGGCGGTGCGCGGGTAGCCGTCGAGGAGGAAGCCGGGCCTCGCATCGTGCTGGGCCAGCCGATCGGCGACCATGGAGTTGGTGACCTCGTCGGGGACGTACTCGCCGGCGTCCATGTACCGCTTGGCCGTCCGACCGAGCTCCGTCTCCCCGGCGACGTTGGCGCGGAAGATGTCACCGGTCGAGATCGCCGGGATGCCCAGCTCCTCGGACAGGCGCGCTGCCTGGGTGCCCTTGCCCGCACCCGGGGGGCCGATGAGGATGATCCGAACGCTCATGCGTGTGTTTTCCTTTCAGGAGGGACCCGCCGGCGTCCGCTCCCGCCGGGTGGCCCCGGGCGGACGACGGGCGCCGCGGGCGGCTGTCAGCGCAGCAGGCCTTCGTAGTGACGCTGCTGCATCTGCGAATCGATCTGCTTGACGGTCTCGAGGCCCACACCGACGATGATGAGGATCGAGGTGCCGCCGAACGGGAAGTTCTGGTTGGCGTCGATGAGCACGAGCGCGATGAGCGGGATCATCGCCACGAACGCGAGGTAGAGCGAACCCGGGAAGGTGATCCGGGTGAGCACGTAGCTCAGGTACTGCTCGGTCGGCCGTCCGGCGCGGATGCCGGGGATGAATCCGCCGTACTTCTTCATGTTGTCCGCGACCTCTTCGGGGTTGAAGGTGATCGCGACGTAGAAGTAGGTGAAGAAGATCGTCAGCAGGAAGTAGACGAGCATGTAGACCGGGTGGTCGCCGGTGGTGAGGTACTCGGTGATCCACTGGACCCACTGCGCTTCGGGATCGCCGAACTGCGCGACGAGGCTGGGCAGGTACAGCACCGAGGAGGCGAAGATCACCGGGATCACGCCGGCCTGGTTGACCTTGATCGGGATGTAGGTCGAGGTGCCGCCGAACATCCGGCGGCCGACCATGCGCTTGGCGTACTGCACCGGGATGCGCCGCTGCGACTGCTCGACGAACACGACGAGCGCGACGATCGCGAGGCCGACGGCCACGACGATGAGGAAGATGTCGATGCCCTGCGAGGTGAGGATCGCGCCGAAAGCGGCCGGGAAGCCGGCGGCCACGGCGGTGAAGATCAGCAGCGACATGCCGTTGCCCACGCCGCGCTCGGTGATCTGCTCGCCGAGCCACATGATGAGGCCGGTGCCCGCGGTAAGGGTGATGACGATGATGAGGACGCCCCACCAGGTGTCGTTGACGATGAGGTCCTGGCATCCCTCGACGTTGCCGAAGAGCGCACCGGTGCGCACCGTGGACACGAGGGTCGTGGCATTGAGGATGCCGAGGCCGATGGTCATGTAGCGCGTGTACTGGGTGAGCTTCGCCTGACCGGAGGCGCCCTCCTTGTGGAGCGCCTCGAAGCGCGGGATGACGACGCGCAGGAGCTGGGTGATGATGCTCGCGGTGATGTACGGCATGATGCCCAGCGCGAAGATCGAGAGCTGGAGCAGGGCCCCGCCGCTGAACAGGTTGATGAGGCCGAAGGCCCCCTGGCTGAGCTGCGGGTTCGCGACGCACTGCTGGACCTGGGCGTAGTCGATGCCGGGGGCGGGGATGTACGAGCCGAGCCGGTAGAGCACGACAACGCCGAGAGTGAAGAGGAGTTTGTTCCTCAGATCGGGCGTTCTGAAAGCCCGCCCAATTGCGCCGAGCAAGCGTCCTCCTGGGGGTGTCCACCGGGCCGGACGGCCGCGCTCGCGCGCCGGCGCCGTCGATCCTCGGATGATGAGTCGTTGAGAGTACCTGTTGAACTGTAGCAGGGTGGTTCCGCGCGCCCGAAACCGGAGAACCGGCCCCTGCCGGGCCGATCGCCGCCGGCCCCGGGTGCGGACGCGACGGGAGGGAGGCCGCCCGCAGGCGACCTCCCTCCGCTATCGACCGGGGTGAGGAATCATCCTCAGGCGGTCGTCGTCTTTCCGCCGGCCGCCTCGATCTTCTCGACGGCGGACGCCGAGAACTTGTCGGCGGTGATGTCGAGCTTGACGGAGATCTCTCCGGTGCCCAGCACCTTGACCGGCTGCTTGGCGCGCACGGCGCCCTTGGCGACGAGCTCCTCGACGCCCACGGTGCCGCCCTCGGGGAACAGCGCCGACAGCTTGTCGAGGTTGATGACCTGGAAGGTCACCTTGTTCGGGTTCTTGAACCCGCGCAGCTTGGGGAGCCGCATGTGCAGCGGGGTCTGCCCGCCCTCGAAGCCGTGGGGCACCTGGTACCTGGCCTTCGTTCCCTTGGTACCGCGACCAGCGGTCTTGCCCTTCGACGCCTCACCGCGACCCACGCGGGTCTTGGCGGTCTTGGCACCGGGAGCAGGACGCAGGTGGTGCAGCTTCAGCACGTTCTCTTCTGCCATCTCAATCCACCTCTTCGCACTTCACCAGGTGGCGCACGGTGTTCACCATGCCGCGGAACTCCGGCCGGTCCTCTTTCACGACGACGTCGTTGATCTTCTTGAGACCGAGGCTCCGGAGGGTTTCGCGCTGGTTCTGCTTGCCACCGATTTCGGACTTGATCTGCGTGATCTTCAGCTGTGCCATCAGGCCTTCGCCCCGCTCTCTGCCGCGCGCAGCATGGCGTACGGCGCCACTTCGTCGACCGGGAGTCCACGGCGGGCGGCGACTTCCTCCGGCCGCTCGAGACCCTTGAGCGCCGCGATCGTGGCGTGCACGATGTTGATGGCGTTCGAGGAGCCCAGCGACTTCGAGAGGATGTCGTGGATGCCCGCGCAGTCGAGGACGGCCCGCACGGGACCGCCGGCGATCACGCCGGTGCCCGGTGCGGCCGGGCGGAGCAGGACGACGCCTGCCGCGGCCTCACCCTGGACGGGGTGCGGGATGGTCTGCTGGATGCGGGGGACGCGGAAGAAGCTCTTCTTCGCCTCCTCGACACCCTTGGCGATGGCCGCGGGAACTTCCTTGGCCTTGCCGTAGCCCATGCCCACCATGCCGTTGCCGTCACCGACGACCACGAGCGCGGTGAAGGAGAACCGACGTCCGCCCTTGACCACCTTCGACACGCGGTTGATGGTGACGACGTGCTCGATGAACTGGTTCTTGTCGTCCCGGTCCTGCCGGTTGCCGCGACGGTTGTCGCGACCGCCGCCCTCGCCGCGTCCCCGGCCGCGTCCGCGGTTGCGGTCGTCGGTCTGCGGGGTCTCGGTCTGGGCCACCTGCTGGTCCTTGTTCTCTTCAGTGCTCACAGGGACAGTCCTCCTTCGCGTGCACCTTCTGCGATCGCGGCGACGCGGCCGTGGTAGGTGTTGCCGCCGCGGTCGAACACCACGGTCTCAACGCCTGCTGCCTTGGCGCGCTCTGCGACGAGCTCGCCGACCCGGCGCGCCTTCGCGGTCTTGTCGTCGCCGGCACCCCGGAGATCCGCTTCCATGGTGGAGGCCGATGCGAGGGTCTTGCCGACGGTGTCGTCGATGACCTGCACGAACACGTGGCGGCTCGACCGGTTGACCACGAGACGCGGCCGCTCGGCGGTGCCGTTGATGTGCTTGCGCAGACGGTTGTGGCGACGGGCACGCGCAGCGGCCTTGCCCTTGCCGTAGCTCTGCTTCTTTCCGAAGGCCATGGTCACTTACCAGCCTTTCCGACCTTGCGGCGAACGTTCTCGCCGGCGTAGCGAACACCCTTGCCCTTGTACGGCTCGGGCTTGCGCAGCTTGCGGATGTTGGCCGCGACCTCACCGACCTGCTGCTTGTCGATGCCGGAGACCGTCAGCTTGTTCTGCCCCTCGACCGAGAAGGTGATCCCGGCCGGCGGCTCGACGGTGATCGAGTGGCTGTAGCCGAGCGCGAACTCGAGGTTCGAGCCCTTGGCCTGCACACGGTAGCCGGTGCCGACGATCTCGAGCGACTTCGAGTAGCCCTCGGTCACACCGACGATCTGGTTGTTGATCAGGGTGCGGGTGAGTCCGTGGAGCGAGCGCGACTCGCGCTCGTCGTTCGGACGGGTGACGGTCACGGTGCCGTCCTCGAGCGCGACCTCGATCGGCTCGGCGACGGTGAGGCCGAGCTCGCCCTTGGGTCCCTTGACGGAGACCCGGCGGCCGTCGACCTTGACCTCGACACCGGACGGAACGGAGATCGGCTGCTTGCCAATGCGTGACATTCTGCTCTCCCCCTTCCTTACCAGACGTAGGCGAGGACTTCCCCACCCACGCCCTTCTTCGACGCTTGCTTGTCGGTCAGCAGACCCGAGGAGGTCGACAAGATCGCGATTCCGAGACCGCCGAGGACCTTGGGCAGGTTGGTGCTCTTCGCGTAGACCCGCAGACCGGGCTTCGACACGCGGCGGATGCCGGCGATCGAGCGCTCGCGGTTGGGGCCGAACTTGAGGTCGAGCTCGAGCTTCTTGCCGACCTCGGCGTCAGCGACGCGCCAGTCGGAGATGAAGCCCTCGGTCTTGAGGATCTCGGCGATGTTCGACTTCAGCTTGCTGTAGGGCATGCTGACATCCTCGTGGTACGCCGAGTTGGCGTTGCGCAGACGCGTGAGCATGTCTGCGACAGGATCAGTCATTGTCATTGGGCTGGTGCCCTTCCTCGTTGGGGTTTCGTCTGCGGCCGGAGCCGCTCGGACCTACAACGTAGAGATTCAGTTGGTCTTGAACGGGAAGCCCAGGTGGCGCAGCAGCGCCCGGCCTTCGTCGTCGGTCTTGGCGGTGGTCACCACGGTGATGTCCATGCCGCGGACCCGGTCGATCGAGTCCTGGTCGATCTCGTGGAACATCGACTGCTCGGTCAGGCCGAAGGTGTAGTTGCCGTTCCCGTCGAACTGGCGGTCCGACAGTCCGCGGAAGTCGCGGATGCGGGGCAGCGCCAGGGACACGACGCGGTCGAGGAACTCCCACATCCGGGCTCCGCGCATGGTGACGTGGGCACCGATCGGCTGTCCCTCGCGCAGCTTGAACTGCGCGATCGACTTCCGGGCCTTCGTCACCACGGGCTTCTGACCGGTGATAAGGGTGAGGTCGCGGATCGCGCCCTCGATGAGCTTGGAGTCGCGCGCGGCGTCTCCCACACCCATGTTCACAACGACCTTGACGAGGCCGGGAACCTGCATCGGGTTGCCGTAGCCGAACTCCTCCTGGAGCTTCGGCACGATGTCTTCGCGGTAGACCTGCTTAAGGCGGGGTGCCGGGCGGGTCTGCACGGTGCTCTCGGTCATCAGATGTCCTCCCCGGTCCGGCGCGAGACGCGGACCCGCACGGTACGGGTGCGACCGTCGCGTTCGACTTCCTCGGTGCGGTAGCCCACGCGGGTCGGCTTGTTGTCCTTGGGATCGACGAGCATGACCTTGGCCACGTGGATCGGCGCCTCGTGGATCTCGATGCCGCCGGCGGTGGCGCCCGAGGCGGTCTGCCCGGCCTTGCGGTGCTTGGTCACGCGGTTGACGCCCTCGACGAGGACGCGGTTGGTCTCGGGGAACACCTCGAGGACCTTGCCCTGCTTGCCGCGGTCGCCGCCGCGCGAGGCCCGCGCACCGGCGATGACCTGCACGAGGTCACCCTTCTTGATCTTGAGCTTGGCTGCCATGCTCACAACACCTCCGGCGCGAGCGAGATGATCTTCATGAACTTCTTGTCGCGCAGCTCGCGTCCGACCGGCCCGAAGATACGGGTGCCGCGAGGCTCGCCGTCGGTCTTGAGGATGACCGCTGCGTTCTCGTCGAATCGGATGTACGAGCCGTCGGCGCGACGGCGTTCCTTGACGGTGCGGACGACGACGGCCTTGACCACGTCGCCCTTCTTGACGTTGCCGCCGGGAATGGCGTCCTTGACGGTGGCGACGATCGTGTCGCCGATGCCGGCATAGCGCCGGCCGGAGCCGCCGAGGATGCGGATCGCGAGGATCTCCTTCGCGCCCGTGTTGTCGGCGACCTTGAGTCGCGACTCCTGCTGGATCACTGGTTATCTCCTGTCGTCTCGTCGGTTCTCACCGCGCGGGCGAGCCTGACGGAACGGATGGTTGACGTGTGTGCCCTGCCCCGGGGTCCCGGTGGCCGCCTCGGAAGGGGCGGGACCGGGAGGGACCCGGGGCGTCGGCGGGCGTCTTACTTGGCGCGCTCGACGATCTCGACGAGGCGCCAGCGCTTGCTCGCCGACAGCGGGCGGGTCTCGGACACCACGACGAGGTCGCCGATGCCGGCGGTGTTCTCCTCGTCATGGGCCTTGATCTTGTTGGTCTTGCGCATGATCTTGCCGTAGAGGCGGTGCTTCTTGCGGTCCTCGATCTCCACCACGATGGTCTTGTCCATCTTGTCGGAGACGACGTAGCCGCGGGCGGTCTTGCGCGAGTTCCGCTCGGTCGCCTGCTCTGCGGCAGCCTGGGTCTGCTCGGCCATCACTTATCCTCTTCCTTGGCATCGGCCGGGTTCGACCGGATCGACAGCTCGCGCTCACGGAGCACGGTGTAGATCCGGGCGATGTCGCGGCGCACGGCCTTGAGACGGCCGTGGCTCTCCAGCTGGCCGGTGGCCGACTGGAACCGGAGGTTGAACAGCTCGGCCTTGGCCTTCTTCAGCTCCTCGACAAGACGGTCGTTGTCGAAGCCGTCGAGGGCGTCCATGGACAGGT